>JBAULI010000159.1:0-6604 GCA_049578105.1 Acidimicrobiia bacterium
CTGCAACCGCGAGGGGTCCTTTCGATCGATCTTGTCGAAGAGGGTGATTGACGGCTTTGTAGGGAAAACCGGCCACCCGGGGTAACGACGCGGCGCCGGCTAGAACCGTGCCAGGTCTGCCTCGGCGTAGCCCACGACCGCCAGGTCGGCGCGGCATACCCCACGTAGTGACTCGACCAGCTCCTCGACCCGACTGCCGGGCACGGCGACGGTGAGCTCGTCGTCGCTCATGCCGGTGCGGGCCCGGGAGAGGGCACATCCCATCGAGGCAGCGAAGACGCCATCGTCCGCCGCCCTGGGCAGGATCTGACACTGCGGTTTGCCCGACCACTCGACGTCGACCGCATCGTTGATCTCCATCATCTGCCTCGGTGTGACCCTCAACAGGACGACGTCAGGGACGTTCTGACTCTCGGCGAGAGGCCCATAGCGGACACCACCGGGTCGTCGATCGAGCGTGGCAACCCCGGCGAAGGCCTCCATCGTCACCCAGCCGACCTCGAGCAGGGTCCCGACATCGGTTCGATCGAGGATGTCTGCCGCCTCCAGGAATCCGTGGGTGAACTGCCCCACGGAGCAGTTGCCGTGATCGGCAGCGAGCGTGTCGAAGGAGCGGTCATGGCCCTCGGCCCAAAAGACACAAGGCGCCGCCACCCTGCCGGATCGGCCGTCTTCGGTCGGCTCGGTCATCGGGGCGTCGAACATCGGGATCCCGGGTGTCGGCGTCCCATCGTGAAAGGTTATGGCGACCGGGGCGTGGCTGAGTCCCAGCATCTCGGTGAGTGCGTCTGACATTGCGGCAAGTTCCATGAGCTTTCCCTGTTGGCGTAGGTGTGAACTTACCGCACCATCTCGAACCCGATCTTCGGGTCTAGGAAGAGGGCCACCACCGTCGCACCGGGAAAGCGATCCTCGAGGACCTGCTTCGCTGCGCGCAGCTCTTCTTTTTGTTTGGCGTCCGGCACCGGGTTCCCGGCACAGCCGGCATGAGCGACGACCGCGATCTCGGTCGAGTCGTGAGCGTCGATCGACACACGAACATGATCGAGGAGGATTTCACCGGTGTCGGTCGTGGTGCCCGCCAAATGCCGCACTGCCCCGGGGGCTGTCACGTTGTCCACGTGGCGGACCCCGAATCGAAGCATCACCTGGTCGATCACCCGTGTCTGGAAGCGCCCGTCGATGCACGACACCGCCGTGGCGAATCGACCGCTCGTAGTCATGGCCCGAATCTTATTGTCGGGATGTCGACCCGAAGGGCGGCATCTCACCCCTAGACTCGGCCACATGCCATGGATAATCGGCCTGGCCGTGATCGCGGTTCTGGTTCTCATCTTCGTCGTCATCTACAACGGTCTCGTCCAAACGCGCAATCGGGTCGACAACGCCTGGGCGCAGGTGGACGTCCAGCTGAAGCGTCGTTACGACCTGATCCCAAACCTGGTCGAGACGGTGAAGGGCTACGCGTCACACGAGCGCGAGACGTTCGAGCGGGTGACCCAAGCGAGAAGTGCCGCCCAGTCGGCGACCGGTCCGGCGGAGCAGGCGCAGGCGGAAGGTTTCCTCACCCAGGCCCTGAGGCAGTTGTTCGCCGTCGCCGAGGCCTATCCCGAGCTGAGGGCAACGGAGAACTTCCAGAACCTGCAGAACCAGCTGTCGGAGACTGAGAACAAGATCGCGGTGTCACGTCAGATCTACAACGACACCGTCCTCACCTACAACAACAAGGTGCAGCAGATACCGACCAACATCGTCGCAGCCATGGCGGGATTCAAGATCAGGGAGTTCTTCGAGGCCGGCCCAGAGGCCGACGAGGCTCCGACAGTCGAATTCTGAGTTGCGACGCATAGCCCAGGCCCTGGTCGTCCTGGTCCTGGTGCTGGGCCCGGCGACTGCCGCATTTGCCAAGTCGTTCTGGATGGATGACGCCCAGGTGACCGTCACGGTCAATGACAACGGCTCTCTCGACGTCGACGAGGCCCTCACCTTCGACTTCTCGGGCCAGTTCTCCGGTGCCTATCGAGACATCCCGCTTCGCTCGGGGATGGCCATCGACTCGATCCACGTTCGCGACGAGACAGTTGACTACCAGCCGGGTGGCTGCACCTCGCTCGGGTGCACCTCACCGCCGGGGACCTATGGTGTCGAGCAGAACCCCGGATTCGTCCGCATCGTCTGGCACCACCAGTCTTCCAACGAGCTGCGCACCTTTCACATCTCCTACCACATGACCGGTTTGGCGATTGCCTACGACGACGTCGTCGATGTGAATCTCCGGGTTTGGGGCGACGAGTGGTCGGTGGGCCTGGATCACCTGGGTGCGAGCATGGAGCTTCCCGGGAGCCAGCAATCAGGTGATGTCAGGGTCTGGGGTCATCCGGGTGGCGTCAACGGTGTCACCGACCTGGGCACCGGTGACGTGGCCCCCACGCTCAGCGCAAGCGGCATACCCGCCAATCAATGGGTGGAGATGAGGGTCGTATTTCCCAGAACATCGCTGGCTTCGACCGACGGCGCCACGGTGGTCCCGGGAGATGGTCTGCCCGGGATCCTGGACGAGGAACAGCGATTCGCACAGGACGACGCCGAGGCCGCCGCCGCCTGGCGGACCGGGGTGGCATGGGGTGCGGGGCTCGCCATCGCCATAGCGCTCGGCTTGGGTGGACTGGTCTTTTTCGGGTATGGGAGGGAGCCCAAGGTCGACTACGACCGCGAGTACGAGCAGGAACCGCCCACGGACCTGACACCGGCCGAGGTCGGAGCCCTCCTCACCCAGGGCGGCGTGACCGAGAAGGAGTTCACCGCCACCTTGTTCGATCTCATCCGCCAGGGAGCGATATCGGCCACACCATCGCAGGTTCAGAAGAGCACGTGGGGCGGGTTGAAGAACGAGACGATCACCGATCTCGTCCTCGGCCTCACCGACAAGGAGACCGGTCTGCGTGACTTCGAGCAGTCTGTGATGACAGTGGTGAGACGAGCCCTGGAGCTCGGCCCCCGTCCCCTGCACGAGTTCAGACAGGCGATCAGAGACGATGCGTCAGCCAACGCCGAGACCTATCAGTCGTTCCGGAGCCGGGTGGTGAATTCGATCAAACGAGCCGGGATGATCGACGTGAGTGGCAACGGGGTGGCCGCTTTTGCCGCCATCGCCGTGCTCACACTGATCTTTGGGTCCTTTTTCCTGCTGCCCAAGGCCCTGGGCCGACAACCGGGTGGCCAGACGATCGCGGTCTTCGTGATCATCGGCATGGTCGTTGGCGCAGTGGCGCTCTTCGTCTTCCTCGCCTTCCGGCGGGTGAGGGTCAAGCGGTCGAAGGATGGCGCTCTCGAGGCGGCCCGCTGGGATGCGTTCCGACGCTATCTGGCCGACTTCTCACGTCTCGAGGAGGCTCCACCGATCTCGCTCGAGCTGTGGGACCGCTTCCTCATCTACGCCATCGTCTTCGGAGTGGCAGAAGAGGTGCTTGCCCAGGCTCGCCTTCATGCGCCGCCGGACCTCGAGACCAACTCGTCGCTGTATTGGTTTGGCAACTACGGATACTCGGGCGGTCACACGGAGAACGCCTTTGCCGGCCTCAACTCGGCACTCGCCGGCGCCTTTTCCCCGCCGTCTTCCAGTGGCGGGGGAGGCGGGTTCTCCGGTGGCGGCGGCGGTGGTGGTGGCGGTGGTGGTGGCGGGGCCTGGTAGCCCGCCAAAGCGATCAACCCGGTCTACCGTCGGCTGGAGATGAGACGGACGCACCCCTGGCTCGCCGTGGTCGTTGTCGTCTTGGCCGGGTTGGTGGGCTTCTCGCCATCGGCCCGGGCCGCCACCGACGAGTTTCCCATCTACACCGGCGAGGAATTCAAGCGTCTCTATGAGTATGCGGTGGCGAACGTGCTCCCCAACCTCGACCCGCCGGCAGGTCGTCTCCCTATCAGCGGTGACGAAGACCTGGACGCCCGGATATGGGAGATCGCAGCCAGGCGGGGCTATGTGCTTCGACCGGTGGCGGCGGGAGATCTGGGATCCGCCGATGGCGTGCCGATGCAGCCACAGGCGGCCCAGGCCTGGATGCGACTGAAGGCCGACGCCCGGGCCGCTGGGCTCGGGTTCATCGTCTCTTCCGCTTATCGCTCTCCACAATCCCAGCGGGCGCAGTTCCTCTCGAAGCTGGACGGAACCACCGATGAGGCGATCGACGCTGCACTCACCTGGTACTCCATACCGGGCACGTCGAAGCATCACAGTGGCTACGCGCTCGACTTCCGCTACCGCGACGGCACCTTCGCCGAATTCCGCGACACTCCGGACTACGCCTGGCTGGCGGCCGACAACTTCTACAACGCCAAGCGATTCGGGTTCATACCCAGCTATCCCGACGGTGTCTCCGGCCAGGGCCCGAACCCCGAACCATGGGAGTTCGTCTGGGTCGGGGTGGATCTGATCCAGTGCGGGGTGCCGATGGAGATAGACCCGACCCTGTTCGGCCCGCATTCGACGAGTGTCGCTCGCATTGCCACCTGTCCCGGGGCCGCCGGTGTCGGCGGTCTCGGCGATGCGATGCCCCATTGGCTGAGACGTCTGTCGGCAGTGGGTGTCAGGCTTTGAGCAGGTAGAACGCCGAGAACCTATTCGTTATCCGCTCCAGTGGCTCGAAACTGGTGAACCCGGCCTCCTTGGCCAGGTCCGCCGCGTTTTGACGACCCCAGGCGGCGCCAAGCCCGCGCCCGCCCTGGGCGAGCGATTGGGTCATGCAATGCAACGTGCTGACCCCGTAGAACAGGGCGCCCCGAGGGTCCAGATTGTCCTCCAGCCTCGAGGAAAGGTTGGGCTCCATCATCAGATAGACGCCCTCGTCGTCGAGTGCTTCTCGAATGCGCTCGAGTGCGGCAAGTGGGTCCACCAGGTCGTGGACCACGTCGAATGTCGTGATCAGGCCGTAGCCGTCGCCAATGGGGAACTTCTCGGCCGCCACCTGTTGGAAGGCGAGGTTGGCCATGGCGCCGGCGTTGGATCGGGCGATCTCGATCGACTCCTCGGAGGCGTCGAATCCGATCACACTGCTCGTCGGGAATGCCCGCGCCATCTCGAGTGCGGCCGTCCCGGTGCCGCAGCCGACGTCGGCGACCCGTATCCCCGACTCGAGCCTCTCGATCAGACCGGGGACGGCGGCAAGCCAGCGACCGGTGAGAAAGACACGCTGGGACGGAGCGTTGCCTCTCTCGATGCCCATGATCATCCTCTCCCCGAACTGGTCGAAGAGGACCCCCCCACCGTGGCGCACGGCGTCGGCGATCTCATCGATGTGCGCCATGCCGCCGGGGATCATGTCCAAATACCCGCCCATGAAATAGGGGCTCGTCTCATCGGCGATGAACAAGGCGTGCTCCGGCGGGAGATGGAACTGCATCGTTTCGGCGTCGTAGTCCACGACCCCGGCTGCGGCGAGACCAGACATGATCTCCCGCACGTATCTCTCTTCGAGCCCCGCTCCGTCGGCGATCTGCGATGTCGTCCCGTCCGGGTGCGCACTCAGATACTCGGACAGACCGCTGCGGTCGGCAAGCGCCAAGAGGCCGATGGTGGTTGCTCCTGCGGCGATGCTCACGAATCTGTCGAGGAACTCCTCGATCTTGCGGCGGTCCAGATCGCTCACGACTCGAAGTTAGTCGGCGACCCTTGGGGATCTTCGGGCCCTCCGGCGACCACCACACCGCCCTTGAGCGTCTTCCAGATCAGGTTGGAGGCGGGTCGATAGGCGATATGAGTCGGGTTGGGGGCATCGAGGATCACGAGGTCGGCAACGGCGCCCGGGGTGATGAGCCCGCGGTCGTCCAGGCCCAGCGACAACGCTCCGCCCCTGGTGGCTGCATAGATCGCTTCTGAGACGGTGAGACCCATCTGCACCACGGCCAGCGAGATCACCAGGCCCATCGTCTCGAAATAGGAGGTTCCGGGGTTGCAATCCGTGGCGAGGGCCAGTTCCACACCATGATCGAGCAGCATCCGAGCCGGTGCCTGGGGCTGCCCAAGCGTGTATGAGGCGCCTGGCACCAGACCCGCCACGACGCCGGCCGCGGACAGGGCATCGGCATCGGTCTCGGTGACGTGATCCAGATGGTCGGCGGAGGCCGCACCCAGTCTGGCTGCCAGCGCTGCCCCACCACTGTGTGAGAGCTGTTCGGCGTGGACCCGGGGGATCATTCCTCGCTCCAGGCCACTGCCAAGGATCCGCTCGGCCTCGTCCACCGTGAAAGCGCCGTCCTCGACGAAGACATCGCAGAAGTCGGCCAGCCCGGCCACGGCAGGGATCATCTCTTCGATCACGTGGTCGACATACCGGCCGCGGCGATCTCGATACTCGGCCGGGATCGCGTGGGCGCCGAGAAAGGTGGTCTTCACGGTCACCGGCAGCTCTTCCCCGATGCGTCTGGCCACCTGCAGGAGTCTCAGCTCGCTCGAGAGGTCGAGCCCATATCCCGACTTGATCTCGATGGTGGTGGTGCCGCCATCGATCATCCGCCTGACCCGCCGTGAGGCGAGTTGGAACAATGTCTCGGCAGGGGCCGCTCTCGTCTCGGTGACCGTGGCGAGGATGCCCCCACCTTCGGCGGCCAA
>JBAULI010000160.1:0-11175 GCA_049578105.1 Acidimicrobiia bacterium
TCGGGTCGTGGCACGCGACTTTGCCTACTTCATCTCAGGTGAGGGAGGCCCTGGAATCGGCGTCTTGGTTCTCCACTCGTTTTGGGGTCTCACCCCCTCGGTGAAAGGCCTCGCCGACGATCTCTCCGATCACGGTTACACGGTTCTCGCCCCGGACATCAACTTCGGAGAGCTGCCGGCGTCCCAGGCGGAGGGTCTCGACCATCTGGGTCGAGCCGACCCGAATCGGCTCGCCTCGCTCGTGCTGTCGTCTGCCAAGCTGTTGCACGATCGATCACGATCCGGGCCCATCGGGATCGTCGGCTTCGGGATGGGAGGCTCGCTGGGCTTGTGGGCGTCGGTCAGGCTGGCCGACCTTGTCGGGGCGGCGGTCTCCTATTACGGCAGTCAGCAGATCGACTTCGCCGGCTCGAAGTCGGCGTATCTGATCCACCTCGCCGACGATGACGAGTACGTGTCCAATGACGAATCGGCGTTCATGGAAGCCACGATGCGCCTGGAGAATCTGTTGGTCGAGGTCGATCGATACCCGGGCACCCGACACGGGTTCGCCGAGCCGGACGGCGACACATTCGACCCGGGTGCCAGTGATCGGGCATGGCAGAGGACGATGCACTTCCTGGGCCGGCATCTGGCAGGTGAGGACAAAGACGAGGTCGACTGATATCGGGTCCCCGGGTCTGCGTTTGGCTAGATTCCGGCCCACGTCGACCGAGGAGTGACTTGGCCACCGTTGCCAACCAACGTTTTCTGATGCCCAAGTGGGCTGCGATCCTCTTTGGGGCCCTCTCGATCATCGCCGGGGTCCTGGCTCTCGCATGGCCCGGCATAACCATCCTGGTCCTGATCGCCCTTCTGGGAATACAGCTGTTGATCTATGGCGTGGTTGCCGTGGTTGGCGCATTCGAGACCGGGCAGGGTCGGGTGCTCGCCGTCATATTCGGTGTGCTCGCATTCCTGGCGGGCACCTCCCTCTGGCTCCGCCCACTGCGAAACGTGGGAGCCGTCGTTGTGGTGCTCTCGATCTTCTGGATCGTCGGCGGTCTCACCCAGACGATCGGCTCGATCGTCGACCGGGGTGAGCACTGGGGCCTGGAGTTGTCGTCCGGTCTCCTATCCCTCGGGGCCGGCATAGTTGCCATCGTGTGGCCGGGGATCACGCTCCTGGCCATCGCCGTGACCGGCGGGATCTGGATGATCATGATCGGTGTGGTTCGAATCATGGAGGCACTCAGACGACCCTGAAGCCGCCTCACATGCCGGCGGGCCTGCTTCAGGATCTCGAGAGCAGGATCGCGGTGAGCGAAGGCACCGATGCCATTCCGATCCTCGCCCCATTCACCGAAGAGGCGATCGGATCGACGCCTCAGGCGGGCAGAGGGGATGTCAACCGTGCCGTGGCGACGGCGCGCCGGATCCAACCGAAGTGGGCCGCCACCCCCATCCGGGAGCGGGTGAGGATTCTCTCTCGGTTCCACGACCTCCTCCTCGATCGGGCCGAGATCGCCATGGATGTCATCCAACTCGAAGGGGGCAAGGCGCGGGTGGCTGCCTTCGAGGAGGTTTTCGACACGGTCGCCACCACCAGGTACTACCTGCACACCGGGCCTGGGCACTTGCGAAGAAGACGAAGGGCGGTCTCATTCCCCATCGTCACCCGGACCTGGGAATACCACCACCCGGTTGGGGTCGTCGGCAGTATCTCGCCCTGGAACTTTCCATTCACTCTGGCCATCTCCGACATCATCCCGGCACTGATTGCCGGCAACGCGGTCATCCTCAAACCAGACGAGCAAACTCCCTACTCGGCCCTGTATGGATTGTCCCTGTTGGAAGAGGCAGGTCTTCCCGAGGGCGTGGCCCAGGTGGTCACCGGGGATGGTGAGCTGATCGGCCCCGACCTCATCGACGCAGTCGACTTCATCGCATTCACCGGCTCCACGGCGGTGGGGCGCCAGGTCGCCGAAAGGGCGGGAAGGAGGCTGATCGGAGCATCGATGGAATTGGGAGGGAAGAACGCGGCGATCGTCCTCGCCGACGCCGATCTTGGCGTCACCATCCCTGGTGTGGTCCGCGCTGTCTTCGCCAACGGGGGCCAGCTGTGCATCTCGGCCGAGCGAATCTACGTCGAGCGGGCCATCGCCGATCGATTCACCTCGGAGCTCGTGGATGCCGTCCGGGAGTTGGAGATGTCGACCGACTTCGACTACCGGGGTGTGATGAGCTCACAATCGAGCCGGCGGCACCTGGAGCTCGTCACTTCGCATGTGGAAGAAGCGGTGGTCGCCGGGGCAACCCTGCTCTCTGGAGGCAAGGCTCGTCCGGATATCGGGCCCCTCTTCTACGAGCCGACGGTCCTCACCGGCGTGGATGAGGGGATGGCACTTTGCCGGACCGAGACCTTCGGCCCCGTTGTCTCCTTCTATCCCGTCGACGATGCCGAAGAGGCGGTGGGTCTGGCTAACGACTCGGAATACGGCCTCAATTTCAGTGTGTGGACGTCGAGCCAGTCCCGGGGTGTCGAGGTGGCCACCCGTCTCCGGGCCGGGACCGTGGGGATCAATGATGGGTACGCGGCCACCTGGTCGAGCTATGACGCCCCGCTCGGCGGGATGATGGCGTCAGGTCTCTCCCGCAGACATGCGGCCCAGGGCATCCTCAAGTTCACCGAGCCGCAGACGGTGTCGGCTCAGAGATGGATACCCGCCTTTGCCCCGTTCCTGGGCATGACCTATCGAAAGTTCCAGGGCTTTCTGACCGTGGTGTTGAAGATCGTGAAGCGCCTCCCCTTCTACAAGTAGCCGAGCCGGGGGAGCTGGGGGGTCAACCTTCCGACATCTCGGTCAGGTCGGCTTCCAGAGTCTCCCGATCTTCCGGATCGTCGATCTCAGTCAGCAGCTCCTTCGCCGCCTCGAGGTGCTCAGTGAAGGTGTCGATGTCGTCGACGTCGGCTGCGGCACGCGCTATGGCTTCGTGGGCGAAACCGGTGACGAAAGCGTCGAGGTCGTTGTCGATGCAAACGGCGAGTGAGCGCTCACCGAATCGTCTCGCCAGATCGGCGTACCCCAGAACTGCGGCGACTCTGGACACCTGCCAATCGGCTATCGCCCGATTGGTGGCATCACCCACCAGATACCAGTGGTATCGCTGGGCGAATGTCGTCGCCAGCGCCTCCTCCTCTTGTTCCCGGGTCAGGTCGTCGAGGTCGAGCAGGCTCCATGTGTGATTGAACGCCATCGGAGCGAACGTGCGATGCCACGATGCGATCTCTTCTTGTGTTGGATTCTCGATCGGGTGGGTCATTGGGACATCTCCTCGGGATTGGGGAACCAGCGCAGGCTCTCCGCATCCGGTCCCAGCCCCGGTGTCGACTCTGACGGCTTCATGTCGCGTCCGAGTGTCTCTCGGGCTTCATCGAGGTACCGGTCGAGGTCCGTGATCGGAGCCGTGAGTGGGGCCGGGAGATCGGTCTCGGAGGCAAACTTGAGGTGCGCCAGCGATGCCGGCGGCTTCGGTAACCCATCCCGATGACGCCAGACTGCGGTGGCGGGGTCGTATTCGTAGAGCGGGAGGAGACGCCAACCGTCAGTGGCGGTCAAATTCACCGCGTCGATCAGATAGCGAAACTCCCGCTCGTCGATGAAGTAATTGAAGTTGACACGGACCCAACCCGGTTTGATCACCTCACAACCGGTTGCCACCGCCTTCTCCAACCGCGTCGTGGTGACGGCGTCGATGCCGAGCAGCCGGTGCCCGTACGGACCGGCACACGAGCATCCGCCACGAGCTTGTATACCGAAGAGGTCGTTGAGAACCGCGACCACGAAGTTGTGATGGAGTGTTCGCTGCTCGTGTCGGACCACGAAACTGACGATCGAGAGACGATCTGCCTTTGGGTTGCCCAGGATCTCGATATTCGGGTTTGTCGACCAGGCATCGATCGCCCGCGTGATGAATCCATGCTCCAGCTCCCGGATACGCTCGAATCCCACCTCGTCTTTCAGCTTGAAGGCGAGACCGGCTCGAATCGAACCGATGATTGCCGGGGTGCCCCCCTCCTCCCGATGCTCGGGATCACGGATGTAGCTGTGACGCTCCTGGGTGACGTATTGAACGGTCCCGCCGCCCGGCACCGACGGCACGGCGTTTCGGAGAAGGTCCTTCCTCGCCACGAGCACACCCGGTGTCCCCGGCCCACCGATGAGCTTGTGCGGTGAGATGAAGATGGCGTCCTTGTAGTCCCCGTCATGGCCATTGGCTGAGCGCATCTCGATGTCGACATAGGGAGCGGAGGCGGCGAAGTCCCAAAAGGAGAGCGCACCGTGAGCATGGAGGAGGCGGGAGATGGCCGAGGTGTCCGAGATTATCCCGGTGACATTTGACGCCGCCGAGAATGAGCCGATCCTCATCGGCCGGGTCGAGTATTCGATCAATCTCGACTCCAACTCGGCCAGGTCGATGTGGCCGTCCGCATCCTCTTTGATCTCCACGACGTCGGCAATCGACTCACGCCACGGCAACTCGTTCGAGTGGTGCTCGAAAGGGCCCACGAAGACGACAGGGCGCTGCTCGGGCGGTATCGCCCGCTCGAGCTCGAATCGCTCGTCCAGCTCACGTGGTATTCGGATGCCGAGTATGGCGATGAGGCGATCTACGGCGCCCGTCGAGCCACTTCCGGCGAAGATCACGGCGTGCTCCTCTTTCGAGGCGCCGACACAGTCCCGGATGATGGCCCGGGCCTCCTCCCGAAACCTCGTGGTCTGGAGACCGGTTCCAGACGTCTCGGTGTGGGTGTTTGCGTAGAGGGGAAGAACTTGCTCTCTGATGAAGTCCTCGACGATCGAAAGTGATCGTCCCGACGCCGTGTAGTCGGCGTAGGTGACGCGGCGCAGCCCGAACGGGGTCATGACCGCGGTGTCCTTGCCGATCACCGAATCCCTGATCTTCTCGATGAGGCCCAACTCGGCAGCCCCCTCTGGCTTTCTAGTGTTCAATGCCGTCAGGGACACCTTAGGAAATCAATGAGCGACGAGACCACCGTATCGGTGGGTGATGATCAGGTGAGGATCTCCAGCCCGGGGCGGGTCGTCTTCCCCGAGCAGGGCTGGACCAAGCTGGACGTAGTCCAGCATTTCCTGATCGTTGCCGAAGGTGCGGCACGTGGCATCAGGGGACGGCCGACGATGCTGAAGCGGTTCATGGGCACCGTCGACGAGCCACCGATCTATCACAAGCGCGCCGCCCGCGGCACTCCCTTCGACACGGTTCAGATTCGGTTCCCGTCACAGCGCCCGGGGACGATGAACGTGCCGCGTTCAGAGGCCGACGTCATACGTCTCGTACAGCTCGGCTGTCTCGATTTCCATCCGTGGCCGGTTCGCGCCGATGACATCGATCATCCAGACGAGCTGCGATTCGACTTCGACCCGACTCCGGGAGTCACATTCACCCAGGTCAAGGAGGCGGCGATGGGGGCGCGGGAGCTCCTCGATGAGGTGGGGCTGGTCGGCTGGCCAAAGACCTCCGGCAGCCGCGGTGTCCATGTCTACGTTCGGATCGAGCCACTCTGGGACTTCTTTCAGACACGACGCGCCGTTCTCGCATTCGCCCGCGAGTTGGAGAGAAGGATGGAGGGCCTGGTCACCACCAAATGGTGGAAGGAGGAGCGGCACGGGGTCTTCATCGACTACAACCAGAACGCAAGGGACAAGACTGTCTCCTCGGCGTACGGCGTTCGACCGACCGGTTATGTGTCGACACCGGTGACCTGGGACGAGCTCCCCGATGTGGCGATCGAGGACTTCCCGCTCGGCTCCTTTGGGCGACGTTGGGATGAGGTTGGTGACCTGACGTCCGGCATCGACGAGGCGGCGGGCCGGATCGACACACTCTTGCATTGGGTGGCGCGGGATCAAGAAGAGGGAATTGGTGATGCCCCGTGGCCGCCCCACTACCCGAAGATGCCCGATGAGCCCCCCCGGGTTCAACCGTCGAAGCAGAGAAGGCCCGACGACGAGTACTGACAGTCGTTGGCCGTGGGGTCGTCTGCGGGGTTGGTCGGTGGCGCCACTTGGAGGGGCCGTCTAGAGGGCGTCTCGTTTCCGTAGCGCCCAAGTGAGAACCACCAGCCCGACGACCGACACCGACAGGAGCTTGATGACTCCCCCACCCACGCCAGGGGTGACCGGCCCAAGGCTGTCGGTCGCCACCTCGCCGAAGGTGTCGGCGATCCCTGCATAGATGGACAGCGAGATCCGCCAGATCGAGAATTGGGCAAGACCGGTGACCACATTGGCGAGGATCGTCTCGATGACGATGATGTAGCCGAGCCCGACCAGCAGCGAGCGCGGGACCAGATAACCGAGCGGTACGAAGATGGCGGCGTATCCGACGGCCGCTCCGACGAAGAGCGTCAGCGATGGAAGTGCAATCGACGGAGCCGCGCCCAAGG
Organism: Acidimicrobiia bacterium; assembly: GCA_049578105.1. Lineage (GTDB taxonomy): Bacteria > Actinomycetota > Acidimicrobiia > Spongiisociales > ZC4RG35 > JARDZU01. The sequence continues at coordinate 6,452 of JBAULI010000160.1, forward strand.
CCAGGGTGGCCAGAAGGGTGGCCAGCCATCCACCGAAGCCGATCACCAGGGCTGCGGCAGTTCCGGCGGCGATCGCTTGCAGAGCGAGGACGGTCCGCGGCATCGGCCGCATGTAGATGTAGGGGAGGGTTCCACTGTCACGCTCGTCCCGAAGCGTGGCGGCGGTGAGGATGAGCGCGGCGATCGCATAGGTGTACCCGACCGAAGAGACGATGTCGGTGTAGAGCGAGGGCAGATCCTGTTTGACGGCGTCGAAGCCGGCCAGCCAGAACACCAGACCCGGCACCGAGGAGAGGGCGAGAAGCCCGATCAACCGTCCCCGGCTCATGATGCGCCGAAAGAGATGCACGGCGAGTGTCATCACTGGCCCTCGACGAGGTATCGGAAGACCGATTCGAGAGATTCGTCGACCGGCTCCACCTTGCTCAGCCCGATCTGGTGTTGAATGGAGATCGCCGGGAGATCCCGGGCCAGCGCTCCGGCGTCGGACGTCTCGATGTGGATCGTGTCCCCGTCCAGTTGGACACCGAGGATGCCCGGCGTGACGATGAGGGCGGCCGCCAACCGGCGCGGATCCGTGCTGTCGACGTAGACGCGACGCGGCTTGTCCGTCATCGCCTCCCGGATCGTCGCGATGTCTCCCACGGCGGCAAGACGCCCGTCGACCATCGCCACGACCCGATCCGAGACCCGCTCGACCTCGTTCAACACGTGTGACGAGACCAGGACGGTTCGCCCCTGATCGCCCAGGGTCTTGAACAGTGTGATCAGTTGTGCCCTCTGTACCGGGTCGGCACCGTTGAGAGGCTCATCGAGGAGAAGGATCTCCGGCTCCGAGACGAGGGCCGCCGCGACCTTGGCGCGTTGCCTCATGCCCTTGGAGAACCCTCCCAAGGCCCGGTCTGCCGCGTCGAGCAGGCCCACGGTCTCGAGGACCCTTTCGGTGCGCTCGCCGGGTTGGTCGATCTTGCTCAATCGGGCCGCCAAAAGCACGAATTCCCGGCCTGTGAGTCGGTCGTACACGGACTCATCCTCCGGGACGAGGGCGATCTTCCGATAGATCTCCGGATCATCCCGCGGGTCAGCTCCAAGGATCGTCACGCTGCCCTGGGATGGTCTTTGCAGACCCGCCATGACTCTGAGAAGGGTGGTCTTACCTGCTCCATTGGGGCCGAGGAGACCGGTGACACCTGGCCTGAACCCGACCGTCACTTCGCTGACGGCCACCTTCAGGCCGAACCATTTCGAGAGCTCGGTCACGACGATCGTGTCCGTCATGCCAGCCTCTTGTATCGGCGACGCACGAACCAAACGGCGATCACGACCAGGACCAGGATGACCACGACCGAAACCCACACCTCGAATCCGGCCCGCTCCGCCGGGTATTCGACCGTGTCCTTGAACAAGAAGTCCCTGATGATCCTCGGGTGCTGGTCGAGGGCGAGGAGTGAGACATAGCGCGCCCCGGGGAAACTCGCCTCGGCGACCCGCGTCGCGATGCCGCCACCGGCGGTGAGCAGGCCGAGAAAGGATGCTGCGGCGATCCCGGTCCGGTCGATGACCGCCGACAGCGCGAATATGAGAGCGCCATGGAGGGCAACGAACGCCGCCGTGGTGACGGGGACCTTCCAGAGGATGTCGATGTTGTTCCCGAGATAAGGGATGAACCCCTCGGTGGCGATGAGGGCGAGACCGAGGTGCAGCAAGAGCTGGGGAACTATGTAGATGGCGCCGACGACAGTGGCGAAGGCGCCGACCTTCGAGGTCAGGTAGCCGTCGACGGTCAGCGGCCGCGAGAAGTAGACGGAGAGGACGCCCTTGGTTCGGTCGGGTATCAACAGCTGTGGACCGGCGAAGGCGATGAACAACAGGGAGATGCCCGAGTAGAAGTCGAAGAGCTCTCCGTATGTGGGAGCTTGCTGCTGAAGACTCTCCTCGATGTTGCCAATCGCCCAATAGATCCCGATGAACACGGCGGCCGCGATCAGGGCGATGGAGAGCAGGCTCCAGGGGAAGATCTTCAACCGCGCCTTACGACCCAAACCGAGGACACGCCGTATCCCGTCGCGAAATACGGCGCGACGTGCTCCTCGCGGCCCCAGCCTCGGTCCGTCATAGGTGCGATAGCCGCGGTCGTAGATGACCTGCTCGGTCACTTGGGCTCCTTGGCCATGAAGAGATCTTCCAGCGAGGCGTGTCCCCTCACCATCCTCACCAAACCGGTGCCGGTCTCGGCGGCAGCGGTCACCAGGGCCTTCTCGATCGTCTCGTCCCCCGGGCCCACCACCAGGCGGTGCCCATCGACCGATACCTCGAATCCCTGGCCACGGAGACGGGCGGCGACCTCGTCGACCTGATCGATGACCTCTGCGAGGACGGTGCCGAGTGTCTCGAAGCTCCCGAGAGGGCCGGACTTGAGCAGATCGCCGGCGTCGAGCATTACCACCCAGTCACACGTTTGCTCGATGTCGGTCAAGACATGGGACGAGATGATCACGTTGATGTCGAAGCTGGCCAGTCGCCCGATGAGCTGGAGCATCTGCTGGCGCCCTTCGGGGTCGAGGCCGGCGGCGGGCTCATCCAGGAGCAACAGGTCGGGGTCGTGCACGATCGCCTGGGCGAGTTTCACCCGTTGCTGCATGCCCGTCGAGAAGTCCCCGAGGAAGCGAAACCTCTCCTCCTCCAGGCCGACCAGGAAGAGGGTCTCCGACGACCTACGACGAGCCTCACTTGCCGGGAGCCCGGCCAACTGGGCCGCATAGGAGACGAAGTCGGCGGCGGTCTGGTCCTTGGGGAGACAGTCGCCCTCGGGCATGTAGCCGATGCGGGCCCTCACCGCCAGCGGATCACTCTGTGGGTCGTGGCCCAGCACCATCATCGAGCCGGCGGTCGGATGCAAGAGGCCGAGGGTGAGGCGAAGCAGGGTCGTTTTCCCGGCCCCATTCGCGCCGACGAGACCGGTCACGCCCGGCGGTATCTCGAGATCGAGCTCTTTCAGCGCCACGACGTCGCCGTAGTCGTGAGTCAAGCCCTTGGTGGCAAGCATGGTGGTCACGATGATCGCTCAGGCCCCAACTGCCACGACCTCACGGAAACCTGGCCCCTCGGGCCGCTCCAACTGGGACATGGTGCAGTCGGCTGCGTCCTTGTCGGGCCGCCAGCGATGGAACCTGGTGGCATGTCGGAACCGCTCACCCTCGAGCTGGTCGTAGCTCACCTCGACGACCACTCCCGGCTTCACCGGCGTCCACGACAGGTCCTTGTCCGAAGACCATCGGCTCTGGCCACCCGGCGCCCGTGCCTCGGAGTCGAACGAGTCGTCGGCTCGCAGCTCGTTGAATCTCTCGAATATCTCGACCCGGTCGACATCCGGGAAGCCACTGCAATGCCCGATGAAGTGAAGGTTCCCACTCCCGTCGTACAGGCCGAGGAGAAGGGATCCGATCTTGCCTCCGTCCTTGTGCTCCCGGAACCCGCCGACGACGCAATCGATGGTTCGACGATGTTTGATCTTGATCATTGCCCGCTTCCCATGCTGGTAGGTGAGCTCGGGGTCCTTGGCGATGATGCCGTCGCAACCGGCTGACTCGAAATCGTCGAACCACGCCCGCGCCACGGCCAGGTCGTCGGTCTGAGGTGTCAGATGCCACGGATGTTGCAGTCGGAGCGAGAGCTCGACGAGTCTCTCTCGGCGCTCGTTGAAAGGCTTCTCCCGCAGATCAGAGCCCTCGAGGGCGAGAATGTCGAATGCCACGAGCTCGGCGGGTGTCTGTGCCGACAACAAGTCGATCCTCGACTTGGCGGGGTGGATCCTCTGCTGCAGAGAGTCGAAGTCGGTCACGCCATCGACGACCACCACGATCTCTCCGTCGATCACCGTGCCGCTCGGCAATTGGTCGAGCGCCGGCTCCAACTCGGGGAAGTAGCGAAGGAGCGGCCGCTTGTTCCGGGAGTCGATCCGGTTCGCTGGAGCGCCCCACGACAGGGACCGAAAGCCGTCCCACTTCGGCTCATAGAGATACCGGCCACTCGGCCAGGTCTCGGAAACCTTCGCCTCCATCGTCTCGATGGGCGCTGGGAACGGGTGACTCACCGGGGCGAGTGTATGCGGCGATACGCTGGACCTCGTGATCGAAAAGATCCTCCAACGTCTCCCGTCTTGGTTGAAGTCGCCTGCGGCGATCGTCTTCTCGGCTGCCGAGGCGTTCGGGAGAGACCGTGTCGGGAGGATGGCCGCAGCCGTCTCCTACCGAACGGTCTTTGCGTTGGCGCCGCTCTTGATAATCGCCGTCTCCATTGCTGGTCTGGTGTTGGGGGGCTCCGAACAGGCGACCCAACAGCTCTTGACGACGGTGGAGTCGGTCGCGGGGCCTGAAGTGAGCAGCGTCCTCGCCGATCTGATCAAGTCCGCCGCCGAGACGGCCAATAGCGCTGCCGTGCTGGGTGGCGTTCTATTGCTCTGGACGGCGTCGAGTCTCTTCCTGGAGGTGCAGATGGACCTCAACGACATATTCGAGGTCCCACAAGAGAATGTCTCCGGGGTCTGGGCCACCATCCGCAAGCGGGGACTGGCCTTCATCTGGGCGCTGGCCCTTGGCATCCTCGTGTTGGTCGTGCTGTTGATGAACGGCTTGTGGCGATTTCTCGGGGATTTGCTCCCTCCCGATCTGAGCACTCTCGCCACTGTGATATCGTATCTGACGCCCCTGGTCTCGGTGCTCCTC
>JBAULI010000161.1:0-4469 GCA_049578105.1 Acidimicrobiia bacterium
AACACCTGTGTGCCCCTCGACGACGGTCAGTTGAACGCCCTCACAGGATCCTGGGAGGGTGACGGGACTCTGACGGTCGAGGCAACCGCCAAGACCGCCACCAGTGGTGGTGACACCTTCACCGAGAATTGGTACCTGAAAGGGTCGGCTCCCGGGGTCGACAACCAGATATTCGTCTTCGCCACGGAACCGAACGGGCTCTTGACCGGGGCTGACTCACTCACCCGACAGTTCTTCGGTTGGGGCGCCGACGCCGAGCCAGACAGCCCGATCGCCCGTGAGGCACAAGCTGCGCTCGACGCGGCACCAAGGTGCCTGGACTAACGATCGTGCGGTCGAGCGAAAGCCTGTGCCGATGCCGGCTGAGTCTTCACATTCTCAGGATCCGCCGCCTCCCAACCGATCCGGGATGTCGGTGATGGGCGGGTCCTGGTACTCCCGTTCGAAATAGCTATCGGCCTCGATGAACCTCCGCCGGATCCACCATGCCGCGACGGCACCACCGACAATCATGCCAGCCAAATCCAAAGGCTCATCCATCCCTCCTCGAATCAGGGGCCGTTCCACCAGGTATCGGGCGTCGCCGGCCTTCTGACCCGTCCCGGGTCACTGGCGCTCCATCGCCGTGTGAGAAGTGATAGGCCGATCCCCAGAACGAGGAGGCTGATCACGGCCAGCACCGCAGTCAGGTCGGTCGTATCGGTGGGGCCGACTGGCCCGGAGGGTTCAGCTCGGATCTCGACCTGATCCACTCCCACAGAGGGCAACGTAGAACGGTCGGTCACGTCGGGCTCCATAACGAGGCTCCAGTCTCCGGCCGGGAAGCTGTATGAGGTTTGATAGACGCCCGTCGAGAGATGCTTCATGTCCGCCAATCGGACCGGGTCATGAACTTCCGAGGCATCGCGGATCTCGAGTAGGGCCGACGGGTCGGCCACATCGACGGGGACCGATGAGCCCTGAGCGTCGAATACCCGGACCGTGACATCGATCGTGCTGTCGGCATCGATCCGATACACCACATCCGAGCCTGCGGAGACGGGCTGACCGTCGGACAGCTTCAACTCGACTTGGACCACGGGAGTCTGATCGGAGGGAGTCGCGGAGCCTGCCCCTGCGCCCAGAATCAGCGTCATGAGCCCAACACTCAGCGCGACGTGCGTCACAACCGGAGTCTACGAGCACAATCCCTCGATGTGGCATGGTTTCTCCTTCCCCTATCTCCAGGTGTTCCGGTAGTTTCCTTGATGAACGCATGAGCGATTTCCACTACGAGCCTCTCAGCTATCTCGATGCCTCGTTCCTCGCCCTCGAGACGCGCTCCAGCCACATGCATGTGGCCGGTGTGGCCCTGTTCGACGCCTCGCCGTTGAAAGGGGATGACGGCGGCATCGACATCGACCGAATCAGAGCCCACGTCCGGTCCAAACTCCAATACATCCCGCGTTATCGCCAGCGTCTCGATTGGGTGCCCTACGACAGGAGACCGGTCTGGGTCGATGACGAGCACTTCAACCTCGACTACCACCTGCGTCACAGCTCCCTGCCCAAGCCCGGATCAGACGATCAGCTCAAATCACTCGCCGGCCGGATCGTGTCCACCCCGCTGGATCGCAACAAGCCGCTGTGGGAGCTGTGGATCGTCGAGGGAATCGACGAAGACCGGTTCGCCATTATCGCCAAGATCCACCACTGCATGATCGACGGAATCTCCGGAGTCGATCTCACCACGATCCTCCTCAATGTCATCCCAACATCGGAGATCGAGGAGGACACCCAGGCCTGGACTCCGCGGCCGGCGCCAACGCCCAGTCAGCTGGCGATCGCCGAGGCCGCACGTTTCACCCGACGGATGATCGACCGTCTCTCCCACGTCTCGGACGCCATAAAGGAGGGTGCCGAATTCGCCGATCGCACCCTGGACCGATCGGCCGCCACCCTGTCTTCCTTGCGGTCGGGCTGGCTCAGCTCCTCGGACCGGACGCCCCTCAACCCGGACATCGGCCCCAATCGCCGTTTCGACTGGACCGATCTCCCCCTGGAGGGCATCAAGGAGATCAAGAACGACCTTGGTGGCTCGGTCAACGACGTCGTCCTCGCCATCACCGCAGGAGCGGTGCGCACCTTCCTGATCGAGGAACGCGACTACGACGTGTCCGGAGCCGAGTTCAGGGTGATGAACCCCGTCTCCACCAGGAAGGCGGATCAGAAAGGGGCGTTGGGCAATCAGGTCGCCATGTGGTTGCTCGATCTTCCGATCTCAGAGCCTGACCCCCGCCGGCGCCTCGACTTGGTGAAGAAGGGGACCGCAAACTTGAAGCGGACCAACCAGGCGCTCGGAGCAGCCACCCTGGTCGAGCTCAGCTCGGGAACACCGCTGACACTGCTGTCACTGGCGAGCCGGTTGGTCGGCCCGCGGATCAGACCCTTCAACATGACCGTGACCAACATCCCCGGACCGCAGTTCCCGATGTACCTGCTCGAGTCGGAGATGATCGCCAATTACCCCATGGTCCCCCTCTGGGCACAGCACGGTCTCGGGGTGGCCCTGTTCTCGTACAACGGCAAGTTGCTCTGGGGTGTCCAGGCCGACTACGACACTCTCCCCGACTCGAAGCGCTTCATCACCGCGATCCATCGCTCCTATCAAGAGTTGCGTGACCTGTGATGGGCGGCCTCGATCTCGCCGACGGTTTGCGTCTCATTCATCAGAGTGCCGACCAGGACTACTTCGGTCATCACAGTCACCTCAGATTCGCCTGGGCGGTCCTCGATGAAGCATCCGATGTCGACGAAGCGGAACGGGTGGTGACCAACACCATCCGCCATGTCACCGAGTTGCACGGCAACCCGGCGAAGTATCACCACACCGTGACGGTCTTCTGGATCCACCTGCTCGATCATCTTCGGCAGACTCATCCCGACGTGACCGACCTCGATGAGATGATCGAGGTCTACCCGGACCTCGGCGATCCCACTCTTCCCAACCGCCATTGGTCCGATCTCGACACCGAGCAGGCGAAAAGGACCTGGGTCGAACCGGATCTGATCCCGCTTCCGTGACCCTTCTCGCCGCCCTGGGCGGGGCGATCTTCATCTCGTTCTCTGCCATCTTCTTCGCCCTCTCCGAAGTGAGCCCGGTCACCGGAGCATTCTTCCGCGCCGTATACGCCCTGCCGGCACTCTTTCTGATCTGGTGGTTGAGACGTGGCCGAGACCACCGTCCCTGGGCCAAGCGCCGGACGGCGTTGATCGCCGGTCTCGTTCTCGGCGTCGACGTCGTTTTGTGGCATATCGCCATTCATCACATCGGCGCCGGCCTGGCCACGCTCATCGCCAACTCGCAGGTGATCCTGGTGGCTATCGCAGCGTGGGCCCTGCTCGGTGAGAAGCCAAGCCGCCGGGTCATGATCGCGATTCCTGTGGTCATGGTGGGAGTGGCCATGGTCACCGGCCTCGGGCGGGGCGACGCGTTCGGCGACAACCCACTATTGGGCACCTTCCTCGCCCTTCTCGCCGCCGTCTTCTACTCCAGCTTCCTCTTGCTGTTCAGGTCATCCAACGAGTCGCAGGCCCCGCCGGCAGGCCCCCTGCTGGAGGCGACCGTCGGGCTCGCCATCTCGGCCGCGGTCCTAGGAGCCGTGACCGGCGATCTCGATCTGGTGCCGAGCTGGCCGGCTCATGGTTGGCTCCTGGCCTTGGCCCTCGGCGCCCAGGTGTGTGGATGGCTCCTCATCGGGTACGCCCTCCCACGTCTGCCCGCCGTGGAGACCGCCACCATCATCCTTCTCCAGCCCATGCTCACGATGATCTGGGGTGCGCTCATCTTTGGAGAACGGCCTTCGCCCATCCAGCTGATGGGCGCTCTCCTGGTCCTGGGCGGTGTGGGATTCGTGGCCGCGGCGAGTGCGCGACGAGCCCAACAACCCGTCATTCGATGATCTAGCCGCCCAAGACCATGACCAGGAGACGCCCGGTGGGGCCGTCGACGACGGCGATGCCGACACGGTCATAGTCGGGGATCTCCAGCTCCTGTTTCCCGGTGATCGACTCGAGGATCCCATCGAAACCGGCCCGTGCACTGCTGGCCAGGGCGAGGTTCTCCCCCACCTCCGCCAACCTGATGCCGGCCTCGGACAGGTCGGCGGCGACGCCGAGACCGGCTGGGGTGTCCCGAGAGATGCGGCCGGTCGCATACATATCGACACCACGCTGCTCGGCGGTGACTTGCAGGGCTTCGCTGTTGCCCAGGGCTCGCAGACCCTGGCCGGCTCGATACTCGTTGACCCATGACAAGACCTCTGTGGCATCGTCCCGCACCTGTCGCACCTCATCGGACGCCGCCGGCGGGATCGAGACCACCTCGTCCCCTTCGGGGACGACCCGCCCCCTTCCGAATTGATCCTGAATGGCGGTGAGATGGCCGAGCACGTTCTCGCTGGCAAAGGCAGAGAGGAGGCTCTGTGGCA
>JBAULI010000162.1:0-5105 GCA_049578105.1 Acidimicrobiia bacterium
TGCAGAAGATGGTGTAGGTGCCCGGCTCGAGATTGAACGTCTCGGTCTCGGTCGTCCCTGCATCAAACTCTGAGACCTCGCCGATGAGGGCGCCATCGGGGATGTCGTCTTCGACCACATGACCGTCGGCGTCCGTCGGCAGATCTCCAGGAGCGATGTCCTTCACGATCAACATCTCATGCTGCTCGCCGCCGTCGTTGGTGACTTTGAACGTCACATCACCCGACGATGCGGTAGACGGTGACGGGTCGACCTGCCACTCCGAGAGTGATACGTCGACCTCATTTCCGCCCCCGCTGCATGCGGCGAACACCATCGCCAGCACGGCCAGACAAGCGATTCTTACCAGTGTCTTCAAGTTGTCAGCCTCCTCCTTTTGTCCGTGACACGACGGGATCGCGGCAAAACCACACACGACCGCGAACCGTCGGCAGCTCTTGACTGCGTCGCCATCCTATGTGATCCGGACAGCCGATGCATCTCACCAGGAGACGTGCCCGTGGGGGCCGGTTTCAGGCGTTCGGGGTTTGGTCGCCACCGGGTCCCTGGTCGCCGTCTGACCCCTCATCGCCGCCCGAGCCTCCGTCTCCCCCTGGTGGGGGCCCGGCGGGCTCGACGGTCAGAGTGCCCTCCATGCCCTGCTCCCGGTGGCCTTTGATGGTGCAGTACAACGTGTAGGTGCCGGGCTTGAGCGGAACCGTCCCCATGTCGACGTCGCCCTTTTCAGAGACCCTGAGCAGCATCTCGTCCTCCATCCCCTCGATGGTGAGGGTGTGGGTGAGGTTGCCGGTGTCCGTGTAGACGAAGTTGACGCTGCCCTCGGTAACGCTCCAGGAGGTGGCATCGAATGAGATGTCTGGGTTGGCCTGGATATCTACTTCCCCTCCCGGTCCTACCACCTCGGGCCCGGCCGACCCGCTCGACGTGTACAACAAGACGGTGAGCGTGACGATCAGGGCCCCGACCCCGATCACCGCCCCCATCAACCGCCCGAAGCCAAGTTGTGCCTTGTTGCCGGATCCGACCCGTGAGGCGATGGCGAGGATGCCGCCGGCCGTGATGATCCCGATGGCCGGTGCCACGAACTCGGAGAGCTCGAAGCCACGGATCAACGCCCATGAGAAGAGCAAGACGATGGAGAGAAGAATGATCAGAGCGGCGAAGGGAATGGTCACGGCGCCGAAGAGACGACGTCTTACTCGCTCGGTCTCCCTCTCTTCTTCGGTCTTCAACATCAGATACCCGTCACCACCTGTGCAATCGCATCGGCTGCGGAAGAGCTCTGACCCCTGGAGATGAGCACTACCAGGATCACCACTATCACCGTACCGATTCCGATGATCGCCACCATCAGCTCGCCAAAGCTAATACGCATGTTGGGTCGCGAGCCGGCCAAACTGGCAAAGACCAGTATCCCGGCAGCAGTGAGCACGGCCACGACCGGCGCACCGGCCGCGGAGAGCTCGGCGGATCGAATGAGCGCCCAGGCAAATGGCAGCACCAGCGCCAGCAGGATGATCAAGCCGGCGACGGGGATGCTCAATGCCCCGGCGAGGCGTCCCTTCACCCTCGCGATCTCCTCTTCGTCTCCCGCTTCGACGGCCACGGGCACGCCGATGGCCTGGGTTATGGCCGCGGTCAGGCCGCCGAGGATGGCGCCACCCAATGCCATGATCGCCAGTGTGGGCAGCATGGGGAGCTGGGTCATGCCGTCCTGACCTTCGACCACGGTCCCGAAGCCGCTGGTGAGCAGGGCCCCGGCGATCACGCCCAGGACGAGACCGACGAACGCACCCAACCAGGAGGTTGCCGCCTGCGGCGTGCTCAGCTCCATTGCCGGGTTGCCCCGGGCAATCGCAGACCTGGACATAGAGGCGACGATGGACCCGAACAGGATCGACACCAGTGCGCTCCCGACGAGGACACCGGTCGTCCCGACCACGATCGCCGGGCTGTAAGGGCCTTCGCCGGTCACGGTGGCGTTCGAGACCCAGAACGCGGTCGCAATGAGAAAGCCGATGATTCCGAGACCGGCCCCAGACCAGGCCCCGATGGTGACGGCCGTGCGCACCCTTTGCCCGACCGGCACCGGCTCGAGTGGGACCTCGGGCTCCGGCTCCGGCATCGGGACGGGCGACGGCGGCGCCTCTTCCATCGTTGCGACTGCGACGGCGGCAGCCTCCGGCTCGACGGCGGGGGTCTCGGAGGCGGGTGGGGGAGATGCAGGCTCTGAGGCCGGCGTCGGCTCGGTGGCGGCCGGTGCGGGAGCCGGTGGGGCGCCCCCCGCCCAGGCGGCCAGGATCTGGTCGGCAGTGGTCCCATTGGCCGTCGCCCGGGCTGCGGCGGAACGCTCGATCAACGGCTCTGGAACCCCGAGGGACTGTGATGCGGTGGTGAGGTCACTCACGGGCGGGGACTTTAGCCGTATGGAAAGGGCCGATCCCGATGTTGCGACTCGGCCGTAGGGACGACCCCCTTAAACCCGAGCCAATGGTGACGTAAGCTCGCCTCGAGTAACGATGAGGACGACAAATGGCTGAGGACTACCCCCCAATCCTCGATGCGGCCCAGGTAGCGGAGCTGTTGAGCATGAACGTGCAAATGGTTCGGCGCTACGCCAGGGAAGGGCGGTTGCCCGCCTACAAGCTCCCCGGTGGCCGCACCTTCAAGTTCTTTCGTGACGAGATCTACGACTTCGTCCGCTCTCACCCTGTCTCCGCGGAGAGGGACGATGATGTCAAAACTCGCGATTCGACCTGATCACTGCGTCGATCAGGACGAGGGGAATGACCAGGCGATTGGAGTCCTGCGACATTTCGATGTGATCGGTGGCAACTACGTCGATCGTCCCGACCAGGGCCGGCCCACCGGTGGTCACTACCCTGATCTGCCCACCGTTGTCGGCGATCTCCATGAGCCGAGCTCGGAAGGTGAGAACATCCCCGGTTTGCTCCGTGCCTCCAGTGTGGCTGGCCTCGATGGTCCATACCGCGTGGGCCGAGACGATGTCGACGATGTCTTCGGTCCGCTCGACGGTGGCAAAGTCCGATCCAACCGAGCGGACGAGCCCGGCAAAGGTCTGGCCTCTCGTCTCTGCTCGGACCCGGTCGCCTCGGCTCGCCGTTTCCCCCAGTCTCCCTTGAAGGTCCAGACGTCGACGCCGCAGGAGCTCGGTGAGATGCTCGTCCTCGGCCGCTTCCTCCAACCACTCCCGCCCCGCACCCTGCCGAAGCTCGGTCTCGAAATGCGGGTCCGATCCCGGGCCCGTGTTCATGCGTTTTCGCGCTCTCGACATCCCATGATGGTGTCACGATAGGTTCACGGAGCGTGGCGGCAACTCCCTCCGTCAGGACGAGGGAAGCGGGCACCTCGGAACCGATCCGTCGACCCCCTCGACGGCGGATCGGCCTGCCACACGTCCTCATCGCCGTGGCCGCAATCCTGGCCTTTCTCTTCAACTTTCTGGCACTGCAGAATCGTGATGAGACCGTGCTCGTGGCCATGGCGGACACCTCCATCGCACAGGGCTCTCCCTTGTCGCCGGACCTGATCCGCCTGGAGCCGTTGCCGGCCACGTTCGGTGGTCTCGACAACCTGGTCACCGAAGCCGAGCTCGGAGGTCTCACGGGCACCATCGTGACTCGACCGATCTCAGAGGGACAGCTCCTCGACCGGTCCGCCTTCGTGGAGCCCGGATCAAACGATGGGCTCCGGAGCATGAGCATCCCGGTGGCGGTGGAACACGCCGCCGGAGGCTCCGTGTCGACCGGGGATCGCGTCGACGTCATCTCCGTGGTCGATGGGGAGCCGAGGTTCGTTGCCACCGATCTGGAGGTGCTCTGGGTGTCCGATCGAGATCAGGGCGGGCGACTCGCATCAACGGGGGCGTTTCATGTCGTGGTTGGCGTCACTCCCGACCAAGCCCTCGATTTGGCGGGGGCCATCGACGTCGGTTCGATCGAGCTGGTCCGGTCCACCGGTGCCGAGGCGCTCGAGAGCCCATGAGTGCCTCGGCGGGCCCCGAGTTGGCCCTGGCCGGATCGGCTCGGGATTGGCCTGATCGCGTGCACAGATTCCTATTGGATCACGGCGGCGGTCGGGTTCGAACCCGGGTCATGGGCCCGGATCAGGCCCTATCCGACGACTTCGACCTGATTCTGATCGACGACGTGTGCTCATTTCTGAACCAGCGACTGGTGAGGTCGCTACGAGAACACGGGAAAGAGATCGTCGGTGTCTACAGCCCGGGCGATGGTCCCGACGCCAAGAGATATCTATTGGAGTGCGGAATCAGCGATGTGATCGAGGCAGATGCCTCAGCGGCGGAGTTTCTCGCCGTGGTGGCCGCCACCCTCCGGCATCGCGCACCCATCGGGTCATCGCAGGCGAGTGGCGTCGACCGCCATGTCCTGACCATTGGGGTCACGGGGGCGTCGGGTGGAGTCGGTGTGACAGAAGTGGCCCTCGGCGTCGCCCATAGCCTGTCCACCGACCTGGAAACGCTTCTGGTCGATCTGAATCTGAGAAGCCCCGGCGTGGCGCAGAGGCTGGATCTCCCCCTGCACCCCAATCTCCTCACCGCGGTCGACCTCGCACACCATTCCACTTCTCGACTCAGGGAAGCCGTGATCGGTCTTGGTGGCCTGTCGGTGATCGGGGGGCTTGCGAGATTCGATCGTGACCCGCCGCTCCCGACCGCCGAGATACGTGGTCTCTTGATCGAGCTCTCGAGGCTGGAATTCGAGGTCCACGTCGTCGACCTCGGCGAATCCAGCGCCGAACAAACCGTCGTGGTCGAACCGGACATCTTGATCGTCGTCGGTGCCGCAAACCCGGTCGGCATAACGCGGCTGGTCAGGAAAGCAAGGGACCTCGATGGTCCGTCGGGAGTGCCCGACCTCCTCGCCGTGATCAACGGAGCCCCGAGGAAGAGTCACCGATCGATCGAGATCCGGTCGGAGTGGCTAACGGCGCTTCCCGGCATCCCGATGGTCCTGATTCCCAACGACACGCGGGTCGAGAGGGCGGCCTGGGACGGGACGGTTGCCTCACGAGGTGGATTTGCCAAGTCCATCCGATCGATCGCCGAGCTGGTGATGGAGGCA
>JBAULI010000163.1:0-16357 GCA_049578105.1 Acidimicrobiia bacterium
TCCCCATATCGACCATCTCCTCCCTGCAGCTAGCGTCAGCGACTTCGAAGGAGTGGTCCGCGTGTTGGACTCGATCGCAGGCACGAGATGAGACACCAAATCGAGATCCGCAACCGTTGGGTCGAAGAGGGCAAGAAGGTCGCGGTGGCCACCGTGATTCGCGTGCATGGGAGTGCACCACGCCCGGAAGGCTCGAAGTTCCTCGTCTCCGACGCGGGCGACATGGAAGGCTCGGTCAGCGGTGGCTGCGTCGAAAACGACGTCTTCCTCCATGCCCAAGAAGTGATCGAGACCGGTAGGCCGAAGACGGTCACCTATGGGATCGCGGACGAGGACGCCTTTGAGGTGGGCATGGCCTGTGGTGGCACGATCGACGTATTCATCGAGCCGTGGTGACACCACTCGAGGCGATCGAGCACATCCTGGGCCGGGAGGAGTACGGCGTGGTGGTCACGTTCGTCGAGGGCCCGAACATCGGAGAGAAGGCGGTCCTGGACGCCACCGGCAGTATTCTCGCCGGCTCCATCCCGGAACCGATCGGCGAGCCGCTGACCACGGATGCGATGACCCTGATGGAGCACGAGCAGCATCGCACAGTGGGCTACGACGAGCACGAGGTGTTCATCGAGACTCTGGCGCCGCCCCAGGAGCTGGTGATATTCGGCGCGGTGCACATAGCCCAATCACTGGCGTCGTTCGGCTCGATGATGGGCTATCGGGTGACCGTCGTCGACTCCCGCCCCGCATTCGCCACCGCCGACAGGTTCCCCGGCGCCGAGGTGCTGGTCGGCTGGCCGACAGACCTGATCGACCAGATCCCGATGGATCGAAGGACTTGGCTGGTGATCCTCTCCCACGAGAAGCGTTTCGAGGACCCCGTGCTGGAGGCGGCACTGAACAGCCCGGTCCGCTACGTCGGGACCATGGGGAGCAGACGCACCCAAGATCTCCGTGAGGAGAGGCTCCGGGACAAAGGGTTCTCCGATGAGGCGATCGCACGCATTCACGGTCCGGTCGGGCTGGACATAGGGGCAGAGAGCCCACAGGAGGTTGCGGTCTCGATCCTGGCCGAGATGACACTGGTCAGATACGGCCATGGGACAGGGATGTCCCTTCACGGCGTCGAGGGCCGGGTGCACAAGCAACGCCACGAAGAGAGCTAGTTCCGGGCTGGATACCCTGTCCTGGTGATCGAGAACAGGGACGAGCTGCTCCGGGCCGACATCAGGCGCTTGGGAAATCAGCTGGGCGACGCTCTGGTGCGCCAGCACGGACCTGACCTACTCGACCTGGTCGAGCGGGTCAGGGCTTTGGGCAAGTCTTCTCGTCGAGGTGGGAGCGCCGAGGCGGCAGATGAGCTGGATCTGCTTCTCGCAGCCCTACCGATCGAGCAAGTGATCCCCGTGGTCCGGGCCTTCACCACCTATTTCTATCTGGCAAATGTCGCCGAGCAGGTGCACCGCATCGATCAACTGAGCATCGACGATCTCGGGCTCGTCGCAACCGTCGACCGAATAATCGAAGCCGATGTCGACCCCGAAGTCGTTGCCTCGGTCGTGGCACATCTCGAAATGCGCCCCGTCTTCACCGCTCACCCCACCGAGGCGGCGCGGCGCTCGGTCCTGAGCAAGACGGTCGCCCTCGCCGGTCTCATCGAGGAGCGAATCGACGCCGTCGACAAAGCTGCCATCGATCGGATCGATCGTCGAACTGCCGAGCTCATCGACCAGATCTGGCAGACCGACGAGCTCCGCCTTCAACGCCCGACTCCTGTCGAAGAGGCGCGATCAGCCCTCTACTACCTCATCCAGATCGCCACCGATGTCATGCCCGACCTCGGTGAGCTCCTGGCCACCGAGTTGGCGCGTCTCGGGCCGGCTCTCGACAAGGCTCCCATCCGATTCGGGACATGGGTGGGTGGAGATCGTGATGGCAATCCCGAGGTGACGCCAAGAGTCACGTTGGAGACTTTGGCCCTCCAACACGACCGGGGCCTCCGTCATCTCATCTCTCTGGTGGCCGAGTTGTCGGAAGAGCTCTCGATGTCGGAGAATCTCGCACCCATCAGCGCCGAACTGAGGGAATCTCTCGAGAGCGATCGGGAGCTGCTGCCCGACGTCTGGCTGCGCGAGCACGTCCGCACCGCTTCCGAGCCGTATCGTCTCAAGTGCTCATACATCCATGCGCGGCTGATCAACACCAATGCGCGGATCCAGCAGGGAGTGCCCCATGTGGATGGCCATGACTATCTCCGCCCGGACGAGGCAATCGCAGAGCTGGACCTCGTGGCCTCCTCACTCAGCCAGTCTCGGGGACGTCTGATCGCGGCCGGAGTGGTTGCCAGGGTGCGGCGGGCCATTCAGGTATTTGGATTCCAGATGGCGATCCTCGATGTCAGGGAGCATGCCGCCAAACATCGACAGGCACTGACCGAGCTCTATTCGCTGGTCGGAACCGACTACGCGTCGATGGGGGGGAACCAGAGGATGACCGTCCTCTCCGGCGAGTTGGGCTCGGCTCGCCCCCTCAGCGGCCCGACCACGACTTTGAGCAGCGAATCCGACACGACTCTCCGCACCTTTCAGGCCATCCGGGAGGCCCAGACCAGGTACGGTGAGGCGGCGATCGAGAGCTACGTCATCTCCATGACGGAAAGCGCCTCCGATGTGCTGGAGGCGGCGATCCTCGCTCGCGAGGCCGGACTGATCGATCTGGGGCGGGACATCGCCCGAATCGGCTTCGTGCCACTCGTCGAGACCATCGACGACCTGCAGAACGCCGGCCGTCTGTTGGAGGACCTCTTCTTCAACCAGCCGTACCGGCAGATACTCAGACTGCGTGGAGACACCCAGGAGGTCATGCTCGGCTACTCCGACTCGAACAAGGTGGGCGGAATCACCACGAGCCAGTGGGAGATATACAAGGCGCAGCGGATCATGCGAAACGTCGCCGAGGAGCACGGCATCCATCTCCGGCTCTTCCACGGCCGCGGTGGGACGATCGGGCGAGGCGGGGGGCCGACCCACGCGGCCATCCTCGCCCAGCCCTACGGGACGGTGAACGGGGATCTGAAGGTCACAGAGCAGGGCGAGGTGATCTCGGAGAAATACGGACATCCCGGCATAGCCGCCCGCAACCTCGAGCTTGCCCTGGCAGCGGTGCTCGAGTCTTCCTTTTTGCACCGTCAGTCTCGTCAACCGAAAGACGTCCTCGACCGATGGACCGAGGCCATGGACTGCCTGTCATCCGAAGCACATGCCGCCTATCTGCAGCTCTCACGGCATCCCGACCTGGTCCCGTACTTCTTGTCCTCGACTCCGGTCGAGGAGTTGGGGCATCTCAACCTTGGGTCACGACCGTCCCGGCGACCGGGAGGGGTCGGAGGTGTCAACGATCTCCGAGCGATCCCCTGGGTATTCGGATGGACCCAAACCCGTCAGATCGTGCCCGGATGGTTTGGCGTCGGCTCGGGCCTGCGCGGGGCGAGGAAGGCCGGATATGCCGACGTGCTGCGGGAGATGGCGAGGGACTGGTCGTTCTTTCAAACCTTCCTGTCAAACGTCGAGATGACCCTGGCCAAGACCGATCTCGACATTGCATCGCGTTATGTCGAGGCCCTGGTGAACCCGGAGCATCGCGGTCTTCTCGACCTGCTCCGAGCCGAGGCCGATCTGACCACCGAGGAGGTTCTCGGGGTGAGAGGACGCGACGTGCCCCTCACCGACCTCCCGCTGCTCCAGCGGACCCTGGCTGTCAGGGACATCTACCTCGACCCCATCAACTATCTGCAGATCTCGTTGCTCGCACGCAGCCGCAACGGTGAGTCCGGCAATGACCTGACCCGAGCGCTCCTTCTGACGATGAACGGGATCGCCGCCGGGATGAGGAACACGGGCTGAACAACCGACCGCAAAGTCTCTCAGCGAATTCTCAGGGAGCTCTTTGCCCGATCACAGATGCCCGAGCAAGCATCGATCATGCTCCGGGAGCGTCTCACTGCCCCTGATAATCAGAAGGGGTCGAACCTGAATCTCCATCATGCCGACCCGATGCGACCGCGTCGCTCGCCTGTCGATGGATTCGACCTGGGCTGGTTCCTGGCCCTGAACGTCGTCCTCATCGGGGCCATGTGGATCCGTCACGGCAATCTCGCGACTCTCGACGTGCCGGGTGGAGCGCTGAGCGCCGCCGGGGACGTCACGGCTCTCTATGGGACCGCTGCGATTCTCGTGCTCCTGGTGCTGGTGGCTCGGGTCCCGTGGATCGAGCGGCGATACGGGATGGACCGGCTGAATCTATGGCATCGCTGGACCGGGTTCGCCGCGACGATCCTGCTCTTGGGCCATGCCATCTTGACGACGCTGGGATACGCAGCCGGTCTCGAGGGAGGGGCCTGGGCCCAACTCCTGGATTTCGTCAATGGCCACCAATGGATGCTCTCAGCCATCATCGGGCTCCTGTTGCTGATGGCGATCGCAGGAACTTCGCTCAAGTTCGCAAGACGACGCCTCAGCTACGAGACGTGGTGGTTCATCCACGTCTATGCGTATCTGGCCGTCGCCCTCTCGTTCATGCATCAGATCGTGGCCGGGGTCGACTTCGTCGATGACCCATGGGCGCGTTGGTACTGGATCGCCCTCTACGCCGTGACGGGCGTTTTCCTCCTCGGCTTCAGATGGATCACGCCCATTTGGCGCATGCAGCACCACCGTCTCCGTGTCTCCGAGGTCAGAAGGGAGGCCCCCAACGTGCTGACCATCGTGCTGAGCGGGCGCAAGCTCTCACGGCTGAGGGTGGAGGCGGGCCAGTTCTTCATCCTCAGATTCCTTCGCGGCGACTCGTGGTGGAAAGCACATCCCTTTTCGCTGTCAGCAAAGCCCGACGGGCACACGCTGCGCTTCACCGTGAAGCAGGTGGGTGACGACACGCAGGCGATGGAACGATTGCCGGTGGGCACGCGCGTGATGGCTGAAGGCCCATACGGCACTTTCACGACCGCCCTTGCCGCCAAGCGCAAGATTCTCCTGATCGGGGGCGGGATCGGGATCAGCCCGATCCGATCCATGTATGAGGACCTGGACCGTCGTCCGGGCGAGGTGGATCTGCTCTACAGGACGAGAACGAGAGCCGATGCGGCCCTCCTTGGGGAACTCGAAGAGATCCACCAACGACGCGGGTACGGGTTCGAAGTCTCCTTCTCAGCCACGGCGGGCACCAATTCGAAGGACGACCCGCTGCGGACCGAGGCACTCCTGGCCCGTTACCCGGACATCGCCCAACGTGACGTCTTCGTATGCGGCCCGCCTTCACTCCTGGCATCCGCTCAGCGAGGTCTGCGATCGGCCGGCGTGTCGAGCGACCAAATACATCTCGAACGATTCAGCTATTGAGGGGGCACCGATGAAACGCGCCATCACCACCATCGGGACCACGATCGCCGCTTTGGCGCTGCTGTTTCAATTCGAGACCAAGGACCCGCTCGCCGCAGCTGTCACGACTCTGGTCTCGACGACACAGGTCGAGGCGAGTGGAGAGCCATCGACAACCACGCCCCCGACTTCTTCGACGACGACGTCCACCACCTCGACCACATCCACCACCTCTACGACGACGACCACGATCCCCACCACGACGACCACGGCCGTTTCCCAGAGCGTGGACGTCACGGGCCCTGCCGTCCCTACCCGATGGGGCACGGTCCAGGTGGAGGTCGTGGTAGAAGACGGCCGTCTGGTCGACGTCATCGGAGTACAGCTGCCAAACGAACGCCAATACTCGGCATACGTGAGCAGCGTGGCAGGGCCGTGGCTGCGCGATGAGGCCCTCGCCGCCCAGAACGCCCATATCCAGAACATCAGCGGCGCCACCTATACCTCCCAGGGATATGCCCGCAGTCTCCAGGGCGCCCTCGACACGGCCGGACTATGAGCCTCCTGATGACCTCCCGACGGGTGGAGCATCACATGGGCACCGTGGTCTCGATCACCACGAGGGGCGCTGTGGACCCGGGAGTCGTCGACCAGGCGTTTGCCGAAGTGCGGCGTATCGAGAGATCTTTCTCCACGTTCCTCGAAGACAGCCACATCTCGCGCATCCAGAGGGGAGAGTTGCCCATCGAGCGGGCACCGATCGAGGTTCGTGAGGTCCTCGCCGCCTGTGACGGCCTGGTGGAGGGCACGGGTGGACGATTTCAGCATCGTCCGGGCGGGTGGGGGCTGGACCCATCCGCTTACGTGAAGGGCTGGGCCGGAGATATCGTCGGGAAGATCCTGGCGGCCGGCGGATGTCGCGAGTATTCGATCAACATGGGCGGTGACGTACTGTCGTCGGGCGGGACCGAGCAACAGCCATGGGCCATCGGAATCCAACACCCGAGCGAGCCCGATTCGATCGCCGCCGTCCTGCCGATCGGAACGGCAGCGGTCGCCACATCGGGGAGTTATGAGCGAGGCGATCACATTCGTGGAGCCGATGGGAGCCTCCGCTCCGTGACGGTGATCGGCCCGGAGCTGGCGATCGCCGATGCGCTGTCCACTGCGATGTTCTCCGGTGGGATTGGCGACCTCCGGTGGATGACTGGCTATCCCGGATATGAGGCACTGTTCATCACTCGGGATCGCGTCCATTGGTCTGAAGGGCTCGAGGGACTGCTGGCCGGCGCCATCCAGGTGGGATGAACCGACGGCGCCCGTCGAACACCCCGCTCGAATAACCTTGCGTCATGGCTCTAACCCTGCTCGATCATCCCCTGGCTGCAGATCTGCTGACCGTCCTGCGTGACAAGAACACCGAGCCGCCCCTGTTTCGTCAGACGGCGGAGCGTCTGGGGTACCTGCTGGTCGCCGAGGCATTGTCCGACATGCCGACTACGGAAACCGCGATCGAGACGCCGCTCGAGGCCACCGAAGGGGCCCAGCTGCGTCGCCCCGTGGTGGCGGTGGCGGTGCTCCGCGCCGGTCTCGGCCTCCTCCAGTCGGTTCTCACCCTGGTTCCGGATGCCGCAATCGGTTTCGCCGGCGTCCAACGCAATGAGGAAACCGCCGAGCCCATCGAGTACTACACGAAGTTTCCCGAGCTGGCCTCGGCTCGTGTGCTCATCCTCGAGCCCATGTTGGCGACCGGAGGCTCCCTGTCATGGGCGGTCGGCAAGGTCAAGGAGAACGGGGCCAAGGACATAACCGCGGTTTGTGTGGTCACCGCTCCAGCTGGAGTCGAGCGAATGGAGGCAGACCACCCCGACGTTCGCATCGTCGCCGCATCGCTCGACCGCGAGCTCAATGAGCATTTCTACATCGCACCCGGTCTGGGAGACATGGGCGACCGACTCTTCGGGACGGTGTGACCGACTTCGAAGACGCGGTGATCGAGGTCATCATGTCCCTCGCTCCCGGTGAGGTGGTCACCTACGGCGAGGTGGCCGCACAGGCCGGGTTTCCAGGAGCCGCACGTGCGGTGGGATCGGTCCTGAGGAGCACCGATGTCGAGCTCCCCTGGTGGCGTGTCGTCGGAGCAGGCGGAAGCCTCAAGGCGCCCCAACCTGCTCGCCAAGCCGCACTGCTGAAGGCCGAAGGTGTGATCGTGGCCGGGCACCGCGTGGTCGGGTGAGGAACCGCTGATGCGGATCCGACCGTCCAATACACATGACCAACACGGAACCACGTCTGGGACGAGTCGCAATCACAATCATCGCCGGGCTGGCGCTGGCGTTGGCCGCGTGCGGGGGAACGCCCCAGAACATCACACTGAACACCTCGGGAGAAGCGAGCATGGGCATTTCGGTATCGGGAACGGGAAAGGTGGAGGGGACTCCCGACACGGTCGAGGTGGACCTGGGCGTCTCGGTTCTGGCCGACTCCGTCGATCAGGCAACCTCCTCCGCGGCCGACAAGGCCGATGCCCTGATTCGGGCGTTGACCGACAAGGGCGTGGCAGAGGAGGACATCACGACGACCAATTACTCGATCTACCCCGAGTACGACTACTCGGGTAACAGAGAGAGACTGGTCGGATATCGGGTCAACAACTCGGTTGTCGCCAAGATCAGGAACGTCGAGGAGACCGGTGCCGTCCTCGATGAGGTGACGGCCGCAGCCGGAGACGAGGTCACCGTCAACGGCATTCGCTTCAGCATCGAAGACAACGGCGAGATGCTGTCCTCCGCCCGCGAGGCGGCCTGGAACGACGCAAAATCGAAAGCCGAGCAACTTGCCGAGCTGTCCGGACAACATCTGGGGCCGGCCGTGTCGATCAACGAGAGCGTCTCCACGCCCCCGATGCCCATCCCCTATGCCTCGGATGCCGGCGGCGCCGAGCGCGCCATGACACCCATCGAGCCCGGGACGTCGACGGTCACCATCACATTGCAGGTCGAATTCTCGCTGGAGAGTTGATCCGAGGTCGTTGCGTGTCGGACCCGCGCGACACGAGGGCGGCGCTTTGGATTTGGCCAACGTGCCCACGAAACTGGTCCGATGCGGCATTTTCTCAACACATCCGATTGGACCCGCCTGGAACTGCAATCCATGGTGGACCAGGGCCGCCGGTTCAAGGAGTCTCGCTACGGAGACCAACTGAGGAACAAGACCGTCGCCTTGCTGTTCCTCAACAACTCTCTGCGCACCCGCACCTCGTTCGATGTGGCGTCGTGGGAGTTGGGTGGGCACGCCGTTGTCCTCTCGCCGTCCGGTGGCATGTGGCCACTCGAATTCGAGGACGGAGCGGTCATGCTCGGAGAGGCGGAAGAGCACGTGAAGGAGGCAGCTCGGGTTCTCTCTCGCTACTGCGACCTCATTGGCATCCGCGCCTTCCCCAAGTTCCAGGATTGGGAGGAGGATCGCAAGGACAAGATCCTTAAGGCGTTCTCCCGATATTCGGATGTGCCGGTGATAAACATGGAGACGATCACACACCCGTGTCAGGAACTGGCTCACATCATGGCGCTCCAGGAGCGATTGGGACCTCTCGACGGGAAGCGGTATCTGCTCACCTGGAGTTACCACCCGAAACCGCTGAACACCGCTGTGGCGAACTCGGCCCTCATGGCTGCCGCGAAGTTCGGGATGGACGTGACGCTGCTCTGCCCGAGCGAGGAATATGTCCTCGATGAGCGATTTCTCGAAACCGCCAAACGAGACGCCGAGGCCAACGGGCAGACGGTGACCGTGACCCACGACCTCCATTCCGCCTACGAAGGGGCTGATGTGGTCTATGCGAAGAGTTGGGGCGCGATTCCCTACTTCGGTCGATGGGACGACGAGAAGCCTGTGCGCGACGCGTATCGCCACTTCATCGTGGACCAGGAGAAGATGGCGCTCACCAACCAGGCACTGGTGAGTCACTGCTTGCCGATGAGACGAAACGTCATCATGACCGATGCGGTATTCGACAGTCCCTCATGCTTCGCCTACGAAGAAGCCGAAAACCGGCTGCACGTGCAGAAGGCGATCATGACCACCTTGACCGACCAGTCCCCATGACACCGAACCGCGACGTCCGACAGACGATCGTCCAGTTGCTGTCGAATATGAGCGACGGGAAGGAGATCCGCTCGTACCTGCAGCGTTTCTCCGAGGTCGACCGAGCCCGATTCGCCGTCATCAAGGTCGGCGGAGCCATCCTCGACGATCACCTGGAGGAGACGGGAGCGGCCCTCGCCTTCCTGCACACCGTCGGGCTGACCCCGATAGTGCTTCATGGGGGCGGACAACAACTCGATCGCACCCTCGAGGACCGCCGCATCCAGGCCGAGAAGATAGACGGTCTCCGAGTCACCAACCGGGAGACCCTCGACGCCGCACGTGACACCTTCATCGAGCAGAACATCCGCCTGGTGGAGGCCGTCCGGTCCCAGGGCGTGGCCGCCCACAGCCTGACGGCAGGCGCTTTCGAGGCAGACTACGTCGATGAGGAGAAATACGGCCTCGTCGGGGAGCCAACCGGTGTCCATCTGGCCCTGATCAGATCGATCGTCGACTCGGGGGCGATGCCAATCCTCACCTGTCTCGGTGTTGCCCCTGGAGGCCAGCTGGTCAACATGAATGCCGACTCGGCGACCAGAGCCCTGGTACATGCGGTCCAACCGATGAAGATCATCTTCCTCACCGACACCGGCGGTCTCCTCGGTGAAGATGGCCGGGCGATCGACACCATCAACCTCGCTTCGGACTACGACCACCTGATGAGCCGGCCTTGGGTCCATTCGGGAATGCGGCTCAAGCTGGGTGAGATCAAGCGGCTCCTGGAGGACAGCCCCCTATCGACGTCGGTCTCGATCACGACGCCGTCCGGATTGGTGAAAGAGCTCTTCACGCATGGTGGTTCGGGGACATTGGTCAGACGGGGCGAGTTGATCGATCGATTCGACGACAAGAGCAACGTCGACCAGGGTCAGGTCGAGAAATTGGTCGAGGAGGCCTTTGGCCGATCGCTCCGCAAGACCTGGTGGGACGGGCTCGACTTCCGGTCCGCCTTCCTGTCCGAGAGCCGACGGGCAGGGGCGATCGTCGCCACGCTCGCCGGGAGTGCCTACCTGGACAAGTTCGCCATCCTCGAAGACGCTCGCGGAGAGGGCCTGGCGCGAACGGTTTGGTCCTATCTCATCGATGCCTACCCGGAGCTCATGTGGCGATCCCGGACCGACAATGGCTTCAACTCCTTCTATGTGGAGGAGTCCGACGGATCGGTCAAACGCGGTCCTTGGACGGTCTTCTGGCGCGGTCCCATCGACTTCCAGGAGATCGCCGCAAGAGTCGATCACATTGCCTCGCTTCCGGAATCGTTCGAACCGAGCCCCGATGGCTGAGACCCACACCGTCGGGATAGTCGGCGCACGCGGCTACACGGGGGCAGAGATCCTCCGTCTCATCGCAGGTCACCCTGACCTCGAGCTTGCATTCGCCGGATCGAGAGAGCTCGACGGATCGCCGGTTCCGGGGATGGAAGACACCCGATTCGAATCGATCGGCCCCGATCAGATATCCGAGCAACCTGTCGACCTCGTGTTCCTCGCCCTCCCCGACGGATCCGGTGATCCATACATCGAGAGGATCGGCCATGAGACGGTCATCGTCGATATCTCGGCCGACCATCGATTCGACGACGACTGGGCGTATGGGCTACCCGAGCTGTTCCGTGAAAAGCTCGAGGGCGCCCGGCGCATCGCCAACCCCGGCTGCTATGCCACTGCGGCTCAGCTGACCCTGGCGCCCCTGCTCGAACTCATCGACGGTGTCCCGGCGGTGTTCGGGGTGTCGGGCTACTCGGGAGCCGGCTCGACGCCGAGCGCTCGAAACGACCCGATGCTCCTCGCTGACAACCTGGTTCCCTACAAGCTCGTCGGCCACAATCATGAGCGCGAGGCGACTAGGCACCTCGGCATGAACGTCCGATTCATGCCACACGTTCATCCTGCTTTCAGGGGCTTGATCGTCACATCGCACGTGCCGCTCTCTCATAGCGTCGACTCCGACCACCTGCGCGATCTGTTCCGCGCCCGCTACGAAGACGAGCCGCTGATCGACATCCAACTGGATCCACCACAGTTGCGCGATGGAACCGGTCGATCAGGCGTGCTCATCGGGGGGATTGCCACCTCAGAAGACGGGCGCAACGCAGTCGTCGTGGCGGCTGAGGACAATCTCCTGAAAGGCGCGGCGGTCCAGGCAATCCAAAACGCCAACCTGGCACTCGGCCTCCCTGAATTCTCCGGGATTCTCGGGGACAGCTGAATAGCTTGTCCGCCATGGCGTTCACCGCGGTCGAGCTGATTGGCATCAAGCGTGATGGTGGTGCCCTCTCCAAAGATGAGATCGATTGGCTGATCACCTCCTACACCAAGGGGAATGTGCCCGACTATCAGATGGCTGCCATGGCGATGGCCATCCTTCTCAACGGTCTCGACCCTGAAGAGCTGGCCGCCTGGACGGAGGCGATGCTCCACTCCGGCGATGTCTACGACTTCTCCGACCTGGCAGGCGCCAAAGTCGACAAGCACTCCACCGGCGGCGTGGGCGACAAGATCTCCATCCCACTGGCCCCGCTGGTGGCCGCTTGTGGGGTCGTCGTCCCCATGCTCTCGGGACGCGGGCTCGCCCACACCGGTGGAACCCTGGACAAATTGGAATCGATACCTGGATTCACGGTGGGGCTCGACCCACAACACTTCCGCACCATCCTGATGGAGCACGGAATCGTCCTCGCCGGCGCTTCCGAGACGTTGGTGCCCGCCGATCGCAAGTTGTACGCATTACGAGACGCAACCGGGACGGTTCCCTCGATTCCCCTCATCTCGTCGTCGATCATGTCGAAGAAGCTCGCCGAGGGCCTGAATGGGCTCCTGCTCGACGTCAAGACCGGCTCGGGCGCCTCCATCAAGAAACTGGCGAACTCCCGTCTGCTCGCCAGGAACATGGTCGACGTCGGCACGAGACACGGTGTGGAGACGGTCGCCCTCATCACCTCGATGGACCAGCCACTCGGACGCGAAGTCGGCAATGCGAGCGAGATAAGGGAGTCCGTCGAGGTTCTCAGGGGCCAGGGCCCCGAGGACGTCACCGAGCTGACGATGGTCTTCGGGGAGGTGATGCTGGAGCTCGCGGGCATCGATGGGGGCCGGGAGCGACTGCAACGAGCCATCGATACGGGGGAAGCCCTGCAGAAGCTGATCGATGTGACCGTCGCGCAAGGCGGTGACCCGGCGGTCATCGAAGACACGTCGCTTCTTGCCGTAGCGCCGAGAGAAGCCGTATTGGAAGCGCCACACGATGGCTATGTGACCACCTGTGACGCCCTGGCCGTCGGGATGGCAGCGGCATTCCTCGGTGCCGGGCGCACCAGGCAGGAGGACATCATCGACCCCGGGGTCGGGATCATGATCCACGCCAAGATCGGGGATGAGGTCTCAGCTGGGCAACCATTGGCCACCGTGCGCTACTCGGAGGAGGAACGCTGGGCATCACAGAGAGATCGTCTGGCCTCGGCGTGGGTGATCGGCGAGGATCGGCCGGCACCACCACCACTCGTCTTGGAGAAAGTGACCCGAGAATCGGTCGGTCTCTAGCCCGTTACCATCGCCTGGCTTTCTCACACAGAAGGAGTGTTGCGCAATGAAGGTCATCGTCTGCGTCAAGCAGATCCCCGACCCCGCGACCCCATATCACCTCGAGCCCGACACCAACTGGCTGATCCGACCCGAGGAGCAAATCCTCGACGACACCGATCGGTATGGAGTGGAGATGGGCCTGCAACTCGCCCAGGGGGACGACGGAACCGTCACCCTCGTGAGCATGGGGCCGGCCGGCAACGGGCAGGGAATCCGCCAGGCCCTCGCCATGGGAGCAGATAAGGCGGTTGTGATAGAAGACGACTCGCTGAGGGGCTCGAATGCACTGACTACGGCGAGGGTCCTCGCCGCGGCAATCCAGAAGGAAGGCTTCGACCTGGTCATCGCCGGCACCGAGTCGACCGATGGGTATTCCGGAATCGTTCCCCAAATGATCGCCGAGCTCCTCTCGGTTCCGGCTCTCACGTATGCCACCAAGGTGGAGACTTCCGACGGCAGTGTCAGCATCCATCGCCAGACCGCAGCCGGATACGACCTGGTCACCGCCGGCCTACCGGCCGTGATCACGGTGACCGCCGGAGTTGTCGAGCCACGCTATCCGACGTTCAAGGGGATCATGGACGCGAAGAAGAAGCCGGTCGAGACCCTCACCATGGCCGACCTGTCGGTGGATCCGGGGCCCGACCAGACCGTCACGTCCATCGTCGACGCCCCGGAGAGAGCGGGCGGTCGCAAGATCGAGGATGAAGGCGAGGCTCACCTCGCGATCATCGGGCTTCTCCAAGACAGGAAGGTGATCTGAGTGCCCGTCATCTGGGTCTTTGTCGAACAAGACGGCGACCAGCCGACCACTCTCGGTCTCGAATTGCTGGGCAAGGCTCGCCAGATGGGTGACGCGACTGCGATCCTGCTCGGTGCGGGCTCGAAAGAAGTCTTCGAAACGCTCGGAGATCACGGCGCAGCCAAGGTCTTCCACATCGACCCTGGAGACGCACTTCCTGCAGCAGCCGTTGCAGAAGTCCTGGCTGATCGGGCGGCCGCAGACCCACCCGACATGATCCTCCTCGGCCAGGCCTACAACGATCGCGACGTCGCCGGACGTCTCGCTGTCCGTCTCGGTGTTGGTGTCCTGGCCAATGCCATCGATGTCAACCTCACGTCGGAAGGTGTTACCACCGCTCACGAAATCCTGGGGGGCAGCCAGATCGCCACCGCCCAGGTGACCGCCGGCCCCTTCGTCGTCCTGGCGCGACCCAAGTCATTCCCGGCGGAGTCGGTGGGCGGCCCGACGCCACAAGTGGAGCAAATCCACATACCTGACACGACAGGCACCGCTCATATAGCCGAGCGACACGTCGAGGAACGCGAAGGCCCCCAACTCGGCGACGCCGCGGTCGTGATCAGTGGCGGAAGGGGTCTGGGATCACCCGAGGCCTACCAGATGATCGAGAAGATCGGCAAGCTGTTGGGCGCGGCAACGGGGGCGACCCGAGCCATCGTGGATGCCGGCTGGGTGCCATATGCCAAGCAGGTAGGTCAGACCGGCAAGACCGTGAAGCCCGACGTCTACATTGCCTGTGGTGTCTCCGGTGCCATGCAGCACCTGGTGGGGATGAAAGACTCGAAGACGATCATCGCCGTGAACAAGGATCCCGACGCCCCCATTTTCTCGGTGGCGGATCTCGGGATCGTCGGTGACGTGCACAAGGTCCTCCCCAAGCTCATCGAGGCATTGGAGAGTCATTGACATAACCTCCGGATGTGAGGTCGCTGCTTTGCATCCTGAGTGTCGCCATGACTCTCGCCGCCTGCACCGACGGGACGGCCGATGACGCATTCCGGTCGACTGCGCCGGCCTTTCCCCAATCGATCCAAACCACTACCACCCTGCGGGAGCGAACCGAGCCACTACATGGCGTCCTCCCGGACGGCACCGTCTATGACCTCAACCTCGGCTCCAACCCTCCGGAACCAGTCGGAGCGATATTCGCCGTCCTGTTCGCCGAGACCGACCAGGGCACAGCCATGCTGCTCGGCGCAGCCGGGCCCGAGCGCGTGGTCAGCGATGGTTTGGCCAACTCGTATTGGCAGGGTGACTCCGTCTTCTATCTTCCGGCAGCGGGCTGGCTCTTTCGCTTCTACATCACCCCCGACGCCAAGGCAGTCCTCGGCTCCGATTACATGGCCGAAATCGAGGAGTCGATCAAGCCCGCCGGATATCTGGGGTATCCGGTCCTGAGGGTCTCGGAGCCGTTCCGCTGGTCCGGAGATGATGAGACCACCAGCCACACTCAGGTTCTCTACTACTCGTTCGTGGTGCGAAGCGGCTGTGGAAGCCTGGCGGTGGAGTGCAGCGGCGCACATCCCGTGCAGTTCATTCCCATCCCCCGCATCGATCGGGACATGATCCCGTGGTCTGAGCAGACCGGCCTCATCGAGGCCTACGCTCCCCCACTCGACGACGTCAGGAGCATGCTCGACTCTGCCGCTGTTCCCCGCTGATCAGACTCTGACGGTCTCTAGATTCCCGGCATGACCGAACTGGTCGCTCTTCGAGGTGACATCACCAAGTCGAGGGTCGACGCGATCGTGAATGCCGCCAACAGCTCGCTGTTGGGCGGTGGCGGTGTCGACGGGGCGATTCATCTAGCAGGCGGACCTGAGATCCTGGAAGAGTGCCGTCTCATCGTTCAGCGCCATGGCCCGCTCGGTACCGGAAACGCTGTCATCACCACGGCGGGCGTGCTCCCGGCAAGGCAGGTGATCCACACGGTTGGGCCGATCTGGGGCTCGATCGACGAGGATGATGCGGTGTCGCTGCTCGGGTCCTGCTATCGGAACAGCCTCGACCTGGCTCGGCTCCACGAGTGTCGCTCGATAGCGTTCCCCAACATTTCGACCGGGGTATATCGGTTTCCTCTTCGGCTGGCGGCCACCACCGCGATCGCCGCCGTCCTTCGCTGGGTCGAGACCGATCCCGACACCGTCGAGAGCATCGATTTCGTATGCCATTCAGCCGAAAATCTCGAGCTCTACCGGGAACTCCTGACCACGTGAGGGTCAGGTGTCGAGTCGGCCGCCCACCAAGGTGATTCCGTCGAGCACGATCATCTCCTCCGCTTCGGGTGAGCAGAAGTCGAGATAACCACCCCAGAAGCCATCGCGGCCTCCCGGGAGGAGGTCGACGCCGATAGGCCCGCCTTGCCCTTTGATCTGAGCGCCACTGTGTAGGACCACATCTTCTGGCCCCACCATCACCGACCCGTCCGAGGCCGGCCTGGTGTAACCCACCGGGAA
>JBAULI010000164.1:0-13062 GCA_049578105.1 Acidimicrobiia bacterium
CGAGAACCCGGTGCGGGTCTGGTCACGGGAACAGCTCCTCTCCAAGGTGTGGGGCTACGACTACTACGGGGGCGCCCGCACCGTTGACGTCCATATCCGCCGGCTCCGCTCCAAACTCGGCGAGGAGCGCGCCTCGTGGATCACGACCGTCCGCTCTGTCGGCTACCGATTCGGCTGACCTAGCCCCCAAGGCCCCTGTCTCCAGGGCGGTGGGCACCCGACGCGCAACCCCGGAGAACCGACCACAATCACAGTCATGGGTTTTCGCACCAAGCAGATACATGAGGGGGTTGCCCCGGACCCGGTGACGGGAGCAATCCTCACACCGATCTATCAATCGACCACCTTCGTCCAGGAGTCGGTCGACGAATACATGGGCAAGGGTTACTCATACAGCCGCGCCGGCAATCCGACGGTTCGTGCCCTCGAGAACAAGCTGACCGCACTCGAGGGAGGACACGACTCGACCGCCTACGGGTCGGGGATGGCGGCAACGGTCGCCGTATTCCTCGGTCTGCTGCAGGCCGGAGACCACGTCGTCATCGCCGACGTCGTCTATGGCGGGACCTACCGATTCGCCGACAAGTTCCTGACCAAGTTCGGCGTCGACGTCTCTTTTGTGGATGCATCGGATCTCCCGGCTGTGGAGAGTGCTCTCCGGTCAGAGACACGCCTGGTGTTCACCGAGACACCGGCGAACCCGACGCTGAAGGTCACCGACCTCGCCGCCGTGTCCGAGTTGACCAAGGACGCCGGTGCGCTTCACGTCACCGACAACACCTTTCTCACGCCATATTTTCAACGGCCATTCGAGTTGGGGGCCGACGTCGTGATTCACTCGACCACCAAATTCCTCGACGGGCACAACGCCACCCTGGGTGGGGCGGTTGTCGTGGCAACACCCGAGCTCCAGGAGAAGGTCGCATTCGCCCGTCTGTCCGGCGGTCTGGTGATGTCGCCGATGGTCGCCTGGCTGACCCTCCAGGGCACCAAGACGCTGAGCGAGCGGATGGACCGCCAGTCGGCGAATGCCATGGAGGTGGCGACCTGGCTCCAGGGGCACTCCAAGATCGATTACGTCAACTACCCGGGTCTGGCCAGCCATCCGCAGCACGAGCTGTCTTCCCGTCAGGCGACCGGTTATGGCGCAATGGTGTGTTTCGAGCTACACGGGGGCATCGACAACGGCAAGAAGCTGATGAACGCGGTCAAGCTGTGGAGCCTCGCCGAGAACCTGGGCTCGGTCGAGTCCCTCATCACCCACCCGGTGACGATGACCCATGCCGCCGTGCCACGGGAGGAGCGGATGGCCGCCGGAATCACCGATGGGCTGGTGCGGCTCTCCGTCGGCCTCGAAGACGTCGAAGACTTGATCGCCGATCTCGATGACGCTCTGGCCCAGATCTGACGGCTCACCGGGAATGATCCGATGAGCCGCTCCCGGCTGATCATCATCGCCATTCTCGCCGCCGGGCTGATCGTGGTCATGGCCACCACCGGGCCGCAGGCTGAGATCGAGGCAACCGGGTCGATAGTCAGAGAGGGTGGTGTCTGTCTGCAACTCGAGCAGTGGGGCCTGTTCGGATGGGTCATCGTGGGCCAGACATACACCTCCGCCGACATAGCCGAAGCCGATTGGCACATGCCACCGGTGAGCGACGCCGACTGTGAGCAGGTGGCTCCCGCCGATCAGGAGATCAACCTGCCCTCCGGTGCCGAACCGGATGTGTATCGCGTCTGCGGGCTCGATGACAATGAGCCCTGTCTCGACTTCAACCTGGTCGACGGGCCCTGACGAGGGTGTCCCGGGCATACTCCGTCCCGTGATCCGTCTCCACCGGCCGGCGAGCGACGATGGACTCCACTATGGCCAAGCCATCGAGCCAGGAGACGATCTCATCACGGTCCCACAACACCTCGGGGTATTGAGGGCCGCCCCAGCCGTGCTCGATGTTGGCCCGGTCATGACCGACGAGGAACAACTCGCCCCCGGGGTCGAGCCACGTGGCGGCGTGCGACACCACCACCTGGAACGCGGAAGGCACCAGATGCAGATAGGCGACCAGCACCAGGTCGAAACCTGAGGGAGGCTTCCACTCGATGACATCGGCCTCGACCCAATCGATCCGGTCGTCCTGTTCCGCCCCGCGAGCGAGGGCCACCGACGAGAAGTCCACCGCGGTCATCTTCCACCCCAGTGACGCCAGCCATACGGCGTTCCGACCCTCACCGGCGGCGACATCCAACCCGCGGCCCGGCTCACGATCCTTGAGACGGTCCTCGACGAAGATGTTGGGCGTCGCCGACCACAGTCGATCGGACGCGTTGTATCGCTCGTCCCAATGGGCAGCATCCATCGTCAGCCGAACTCGATCCCTTGGGCCAGCGGAAGATCGTCTCCCCAGTTGATCGTGGTCGTCTGGCGGCGCATGTAGGCCTTCCAGGCATCTGATCCCGCCTCACGGCCACCGCCGGTCTCCTTCTCCCCGCCAAAGGCGCCACCGATCTCGGCTCCTGACGTCCCGATGTTCACGTTGGCGATCCCGCAATCCGACCCCGTGTCGCTGAGGAACCGCTCGGCGTTCTTCAGCGATTCGGTGAATATCGCCGAGGAGAGGCCCTGGGTGACTCCGTTCTGGATCTCTATCGCCTCTTCGAGGCTGTCGAACTCGATGACCCACAGAATCGGGGCGAACGTCTCCTGCTGCGTGATCGACGCACCCTTGGGGACCACTGCAATGGTCGGCTCGACGAAGAAGCCGGGGCGGTCGACTCGCTGGCCACCGGTAACGATCCGCGCTCCCTGTTCCCGAGCCAGATCGAGGGCCGCCATCATCTGATCGACGGCCCTCTCACCTGCGAGCGGGCCCATGAGAGTCCCCGCCTCGAGGGGATCGCCGATCTTCACCTGGCGATAAGCCTCCACCAGCCGGCTGACCATCTTGTCGGCGACTGCCCGATGGACCAACAGCCTCCTCAGAGTCGTGCAACGCTGACCGGCGGTGCCCACCGCCGAGAAGACCGTCGCACGCACGGCGAGCTCGAGATCGGCATCGTCCATGACGATCACGGCGTTGTTGCCCCCCAACTCGAGGATGGTGCGGCCCATCCTCTGGGCGACAGCCGGGCCCACGATCCGCCCCATGTTGCAGGAACCGGTGGCAGAGATGAGGGGAAGACGGGTGTCCTGATTCATCCGACTGCCAACGGTGGCACCGTCACCCACCACCAGGTTGAAGACGCCCTCGAAGCCGCTTCCGGCCATGACCTCCTGGGCGATCTTGGTGACGGCGATGGCGGTCAACGGAGTCCTCTCAGAGGGCTTCCAGACCACCGTGTCGCCACAAACGGCGGCAATGGCGGCGTTCCACGACCAAACCGCCACCGGGAAATTGAAGGCCGAGATGACCCCGACCGGCCCCAACGGATGCCAGTGCTCGTACATGCGATGGTTTGGCCGCTCCGACGCCATGGTGTTCCCATAGAGCTGACGGGAGAGCCCCACGGCGAAATCGCAGATGTCGACCATCTCCTGCACCTCACCGACCCCTTCGGGGAGGATCTTCCCGACTTCGAGCGTGACCAGGGCGCCCAGTGGCTCGATCTTCTCCCTGAGGGCGTCGCCCAGCTTGCGCACGTACTGGCCCCGTTGTGGGGCGGGTAGGGCCTTCCATCGGGCAAAGGTCTCGGCCGAGTTGTCGGCGACCCGGTCATAGTCGGAGGCTGAGCCCATGGTGACCCCGGCGAGGGTGTCACCCGTGCTCGGATTGACCACGTCGATCTGGCTCCCACCGGCCTCCAACCACTCCCCGGCATAGACACCGGAGTTGAGGTCGGAAAGATCCAATGCCTCGAAGATCTGCTCCCGGTTCATCGCGCCGCCACCACCTCGATCTCGACCAGGAAGCCACCGGGAAGGGCGCCGGCCTGTACGGCAGATCGGGCCGGCGGGGGACCCGAGAAGTACCCGCCATAGATCTCGTTCACCTTGGGGTAATCGGCTATGTCACCGAGGAAGATCGTGGTCTTGACTATGTCGTCGAAGCCGAGACCGACGTCCCCGAGGACGGCCCCGATGTTGTCCATGACCTGACGGGCCTGAATCTCGACGTCGTCCTGACGTCGCTCGCCGGTCACAGGATCGATGGCGACCTGCCCACTCAGGAAGACGAATCCCCCTGCCTCGGTGGCCAACGAGTACGGGCCCATCGCAGCGGGTGCGGATGGCGTCTGGGGAACGGTCTTGGGCAATTCGGGGCTCCTCTCGGCAACGATTGGAGCGTACCCGAGATCAGCTCCTGACCCAGATGCCGATCGAAGCCGGTTGCATGGTCTCCGTGACCGCAGCGACCCACTCCGCGGCCAGCCCGTCCAGGTCCGTTCGATTCCTCAACGAATCGACGAAGCCGTCGACAACACGCTCTGCGTCGTACCGGGTTCGATAGAACCTTCGATCCACCCAATGCAACAACCGGCGGCGGACCGGGTTGAAGAGGGCGGCGACGGCCAACGTCGAACCGGCCACGAACAGCGGTGAGTCACCACCGAGCCTGGTAGGCAGCCAAACCGCCCCCGCCACGTAGACCATCGCCAGGAGCCCGATAACCAGCACGTACCCGACGGTGCGGGAGATGATCCGATCGATCTCGAACAATCGGTAGCGAAACACGGCGACGGCTATGGCCAGCGGGACCATGAGGATGGCGCCTCCAAACACGGCGTTGGCGGCGAACGCGATCACCGACTGGGCTCCTGATGGATTATCGGGGAGATTGCCCGAGATCGTGTACCCGACGACGAAGATCGCAACAGTCGACAGGAGCCACTTCAGCTGATGACGCTTGATCGTGTCTCCCCTCCGGTAACGCAGGATCAGCGCCGCCACACCGGAAACGCTGAGGAGGACCAGCGCCGGCGTCCATAGGATGTTGAACCAGGGCCCAAAGACGTCCTCGCCAAGGAATCCGATCGGGTTTGCGATCGTCCAATTGGCATCGAGCGGGCCGACTCGCTTGGAGAATGCCGCGACAAAGAGCATGAAGGCCATCATCGCCACCTCCAGGCCGACCAGCACCCGCCAACGCCAGCTGAGGAGCCTGCCGTCCGGGAACACCATGAAGAGCAGAAAGAGCGGGTAGATGAAGTAGATCCAACTCACGGACGACGCGGCGATGATCGCCACCTTCCAGCCGGGCACCGGAGGCGTCGGCTGGGTGGGTATCAGGACCGTCATCGCGGCGGAGAGAGCGAGGGCGGTGCCGATGATCAGGAGCAGCCAACCCACGGAGTTTCGGGGATGCCGGTTGAGGATCGCCGCCGCCGTCATGGTGTACACCGGAACAGCCAGGACGAAGAGGACATCGAAACCCCGGATGGTGTCGGTGTTGGCGATCAACAAGACACCAGGGACCAACACGGTCGCCACCGCCATCAACCAAGCGACCCCTGATAGCAGTCGATCCCACTTCATCACATGATCATCAGGGCTCTACCGTTACGAGTCAGTTACGGGGCCAAAGGACAGGCCCGAAGTTTCAGGAGAAAGAGTTCCCGCATCCGCAGGTTCGGGAGACGTTCGGGTTGTCGATCGAGAAGCCGGCTCCCATGAGGCCATCCTTGTAGTCGAGGGTCGAGCCCTTGACCATGTCGGCGCTCTGGGGATCGACCACCACGCGCACCTCGCCGAACTCCTCGACGATGTCGTCGTCATCGATCTGACTATCGAAGAACATCTCGTAGGAGAACCCGCTGCACCCACCGGGACGAACCGCCATGCGCAGAGCGAGACCGGGCTCGTCTTCGGAGGCGATCAACTCGCTGATCTTCTCCACGGCGAAGTCGGTCACGTTGACCGTCTTCTCGGGCTTGTTGGACTTGATGCTGAGGATTTGTGTCATCTACTCGACCTGTCTCGCTGCATGGTCATTGTAACCGTCATTGTACATGTGGCCATTCCCACTACATGCATAGTGGAAATTACCATGGGGGCCGAAATGGTGACTCGCGACGACGTCCTCCGCACCCTGGAAGGGGTTCGAGATCCTGAGTTGGGAGGGAACGTCGTCGAGCTCGGGATGATCAGCGACGTTGCGATCGATGGCACGAGCGTCGAGATCGGGCTGGCCCTCACGATCGCCGAGTGCCCGATGCGCAACCAGATCGAGAACGACACGTTGCGGCGAGTGGAGTCGATGCCCGGGGTAGAGCGTGTGACCGTCCGGACCACGGCGATGACCAAGAAGCAGAGAGCCGAGCTGATGTCGGTAGCCAGGACCCGGGCACGAGAGAACGCGGAGCCCACGCAGGTGTCACCCACGACCAGGGTGATCGCAATCAGCTCGGGTAAGGGTGGCGTCGGCAAGTCTTCGGTCGCGGTGAACGTGGCTGTTGCCATGGCCCGCGCCGAATTCCGGGTGGGTCTTCTCGATGCCGACATCTGGGGCTTCAGCACCCCGAGGATGATGGGCGTGGAAGAGCGTCTGGAGGCGGACGAGACGACCAAGTTGATCACCCCCGTCATGGCCCAGGGGGTCAAGCTGGTGTCTACCGGCTTGATAATCGAGTCCGAGGAGACCGCCCTGATGTGGCGGGGCCTGATGCTCTCCAAGGCCCTGGAGCAGTTTCTCAAACAGGTGGAGTGGGGCGAGCTGGACTATCTGATAATCGACATGCCACCCGGCACCGGTGACATCCAGATGGCTCTGACCAGACTCCTCCCTCAGGCCGAGATGGTGGTCGTGACCACACCACAACGGGCGGCGCAGAAGGTGGCGGTTCGGGTCGCCGACATGGCACGACGCTCTCATATGCCGATCGTGGGGGTGATCGAGAACATGTCGGGTCTCGCATGCGAGTGTGGTCGGGTCCATTCGGTGTTCGGCCAGGGCGGCGGTCAGGAGCTGGCCGATGACCTCGGCGTGCCGCTCGTCGGCTCCATACCGCTGGACCCACATGTGGTCCCCGGCGGGGACACCGGGAGACCGGTTGTCACCTCGGCGCCCGAGTCACCTGCCGGGTCGGCCTTGCGCTCCGCCGCCGAGCGTCTGATTCAATTGGTCCCGCCGGCCGACATGGAGACATGCACCGGCCGTATCGCCAAGTTGCTTACGGAGTTGGAGGAACTTCCCGTCTAGGTCTCTTCTGTGAACCTAAACCGACCGGATCCGTTCAATTCCGTTCACAGACTCATGCAGCAGGCTTGGTCCACAGGTCGATCGAGAACGGCTTCTTCTCGATCCCCTCGATGACATAGGTGCTCATCACCTTGTCGGCGATCGTCTGACGCTGGGCGTCCACGATGGGGAGCAGCCAACCGAGACCGCAAACCAGGCCGTCGATGAGGTGGGCGACCTTGCGGGCCATGCCCGATCCGGACCCGATCAGCTCTCCCGACACGTTGACCACCCGCGTTCCCATCATCGCCTTGCCCGGTGTCTGCCCGGTGATCCCGTCGAGATGGCCGAGGTAGAGCCAGTAGGCCAGACCGAGCAAACCGAACAGGGTGGAAACTAGGACGCTGCGAAGCAATAGCGCCTCGACGATGAGGATGGGGAGATAGTCGATGAGGAATCCAAGCGCCCGCGTCCCCCACGATGCCAGGTTGGCCGGGGTGGATACCGGTTGGTTCTGAGGAAACTCCGGTGGGGTGGTCAAGGTCTCATTCCTTCCTCGGGGGTGGTCGTGACGCATTGAAGCACCGTTGATCACACCATGGCGTCAATACCAAGTCGTTTCGGCCCGATTCGCGCTAGTCCTTATGGACATCTCACTAAGGGTCCTTTAACGACCACTCTCGGTGGTCGAAGATGGGAGGGAACGTGCCAAAGCGTGGGGGCTTAGGGGAGCGGAGGCCAGATCGGAAGGGGACCCGAAAGGGTCCTCTTTCGTTTGTCAGCCGCAGATCGACTTGACCAGCGGGTACGGATCCACCGCCGACCCACCGTGTGGGTGATACTCGAAGTGGAGATGTGGCAGATAGTCGGGGGCGTTGCCGGAGGAGCCGACGTAACCGATCACCTGGCCCTCCGTGACACTTTGTCCGACTGATATGTCGGCATAGCTCTCCAGATGGGCGTAGAAGAACTGGTCACCATTGTCGGCCTTGAGCCAGATGGCCAGCCCACTCAAGCTTCCGGTCGTCAACCGATGGATCTTCCCCCCGTAGATCGCCACGAGCGGAGTGTTGCGTGCGGCGATCATGTCCACACCTTGATGGGTGCGCCCGCCCGATCTGGGGGCGCCCCAGGTATCGGTGAACGAGACGGCTCCGGCGACCGGACATGCCCCCCCACTGGACGTGGACGGGGCGACGGGCGCGGGGGCCGTGGTTGTGGTCGTCGCCGGAGCCGACGAGTCGTTGCCTGCATCGGTGGTCGCGACGACGGTGGTCGTGGTGGTGGTGGCATTGCGAGCTGCCTCCTCGGCGGCCTTCCTCGCAGCTTCTTCGGCCGCCTTGCGTGCCGCCTCCTCAGCGGCCTGACGCTGAACCAGACCGTCGTAAACGGCCTGTGCCTCCACCAGGCGCTCCTGCAGTTGACCGGCCTTCTCCTCCAGATCGGCGGTGACGGCCTGCTGTTCGGTCGACGCCTCATCGAGACGCGCCGTCTGTCGATCCAACTCGGCACGCAACGACTTGAGCTGATTGATGACGTCGAGCTGTGAGCCGTTGACCTGGTCCAGGTATTGGCGGCTTGCCTCGAATCCCTCGCTGCTCGCATTGAACAGGATCTGGAGGTTCGCGCTGCTGGCCGAGCCCATGTACATCTCGACGGCCACCTCCTCCAACTGGTGCTCCCCGTCGGCGATCTTCACCTGGGCCAACTCGATCGAGGAATTGAGATTGGAGATCTCGTTCTCGAGGGCGAACTGACGTGACCAGGCGGCCTGGACCTCCGCTCCGAGAGACTCGGAGTCGGCCAGGATCCCATTGACCTCCTCACGAGCGCGCGCCACGTCCTGGTCGGTGACCTCGGCCACGGCGGGAAGTGACGCCAGTGCCATCACCAGCAGGAGAGCGACAATCTGTGTGAGACGCTTCACTGGTCCGAGTTCCACGAATCCGAGGGGGGCAGTACCGCGAGCTCGCGGCCATCCCAGGCTATCCGGCCCTCTTCGGCCAGCAAATCGACGTGAGCCTGTACCGAGACGGCGGCGAGACGATGAAGCGCCGGCGACACATCCGCATACACGGTCTCCACCACCTCATCGATCGTCCCGGCGCCACCGGCGATGGCGGCAAATATCTCCTCGTGACGCTGGCGCCGATGCTCCAAATACCAATCGATGATCACGTCCGGCTCGCCCATCTCCTCACCGTGACCCGGCAAGAGACGCTCGAGACCGGTATTGCGGAGCTTTCTCAGAGACTCCAGGTAAGGCCCCATTCGCTCGACCATCACCGACGATCCCCCCATGATGTGATCACCGGTGAAAAGGACGTCGCCCACCCGAAAACAGAGATGATCGTCGGAGTGGCCGGGGGTGTGAATCACCCGCAGCTCCAGCGCCCCCACATCGAGCGACGACCCTTCATCGACCCGTATGTCGGGCTCGAAGTCAGGTCCTACGGCGTATCCGATGGCTGGGACCTGCAGCTCTCGAGCCAGTGGGTTGGCCATGGGGGCATGATCCAGGTGGGTGTGCGTCACCATGACCCCGACCGGGCGCCGGCCCTCCAGACGCCGCAAGAGCTCGTCCGAGTGAGATTGATCGACCGGGCCGGGGTCGATCACGACCGCAGAGCCGTCGTCTTCGAGGATCCATGTGTTGGTTCCAGGCCCGGTGAAAGGCCCGGGGTTGTTGGCCAGGACCCTCTCGATTCTCAACGCCCATCCCCCGGCATGAGCACCGGCACGATTGATCCGTCTTCCATCACCACTGGCTCGACCAGGGAGCGGCCATCGGCGCCACGAGCCGAGTCGAGGGCTTCTTCGAGGTTGCTTTCGGAGGCGAGCCATCGCAAGTGGGCGATGGTCGGTGTGAACATCTGAAGACGATTGTCACGCTGCATGTCCAGCGCTTTACCGGGTTTCACCCACATGTGGTCGACGAGCTCATCCACATCGAGACGGACGTCGGGGGCGCCCCGGCCGTCTGCGAGGAAGAACATCGTGTCGAATCTCTTGGGAGCGAAGTCCGGTGTCACCCATCGCGAGACCATCACCGGCGCCTCACCATCGAGCACGACCCCGGTGCGCGAAAGTGTCGTCAACAAGGCCATGCCCTTCCCTTCCGGAGCAACCTTCGGGCCTGAAGTTGTCAAGGCGATGCCGGTCTCCTCGGCCAACTCTCGTAGCGCGGCGACCCGATAGACGTGGTCGTCCGACGAGCCGACTACCACGGTCCGGGCCAGCTCGGAGTCATCGGACGGTTCGACACCACCGCCGGGGAAGGCCGTCAGACCGCCAAAGAAGCCACGCGCCGTCCTGGTGACGAGGAGGACCTCCAATCCGTCGCGCTCGCGCAGCAAGAGGATCGTCGCAGCGGGACGGGCATTTACCGGATCGGGTGACACGCGCACATGGTATGAGGTTCCTGGCACACTTCATCCGGTGACGGACCCCAACCCCTACCGCGATCTTCCCTCCGTCGAGCAGCTCCTGACCGACCTGGAGGGTTCCGGACTGCCACGTCGACTCGCCCTGGAGACCGCTCGGACGGCGCTGGACCGGGCTCGGGACGCAATCTCGAAGGGCGAGCCGCACGATGTGACACGGCTCGCCAGTGATCTCGCCAGATCGCTGAGACGGGCCGGGATGACGGCCGTGATCAACGCAAGTGGGGTTCTCCTCCACACCAATCTGGGTCGGGCGTCTCTCTCCAGGAATGCGGTCGAAGCCGCGGTGAGGGCTGCCGGTTCCCCGACGAATGTCGAGCTGGACCTCGGGACTGGCGAACGAGGCG
The DNA here is from genome assembly GCA_049578105.1 of Acidimicrobiia bacterium. Taxonomy (GTDB): domain Bacteria; phylum Actinomycetota; class Acidimicrobiia; order Spongiisociales; family ZC4RG35; genus JARDZU01. Next base: position 10,903 of record JBAULI010000164.1, read on the forward strand.
GAAGAGGCGCCTATGCGCGGAAACTGTTGACGACCTTGACCGGGGCCGAGGATGCCCTCGTCGTGAACAACAACGCCGGTGCCGTCCTTCTGGCGCTCGCTGCACTTGCCCGGGGCCTTTCGGTCCCGGTGGCGAGAGGAGAGATGATCGAGATCGGCGGCTCCTACCGGCTGCCCGCCGTAATGGAAGCGGGAGGGGCGGAGCTCGTCGAGGTCGGGACGACAAACCGCACGAGGCTGGGGGACTTCACCACCGCTCTCCAGATCCATAGATGTGGAGCAGTCCTCCGAGTTCACCCTTCCAACTATCGAGTGGAGGGATTCGTCGAGGACGTCCCTCTCCTCGATTTGGCCGCAGAGACACATCGAGCCGGTTTGCCTCTGATCCACGACGTAGGCTCGGGCCTGCTCGACGGTGACACGCCTTGGCTGCCTCAACCTCGCCCCGAGTGGCTCGCGGACGAGCCTGGGGTCAGACAGTCGATCGACTCGGGTGCGGACGTGGTGACCTTCAGTGGAGACAAGCTGCTCGGAGGCCCGCAAGCCGGAATCATCGTCGGAGCCGGGCAGTTCGTCGATCGTCTCCGCCGCCATCCTCTGGCCAGGGCATTGCGCATCGATGCGGTCACGGATGCCGCGCTGTGTGCGACCCTGGAGGCGTATGCCGACGATGGGGTCGACGAGATCCCGTTTTGGAGACAAGTCACCATCGGAGAGGACGTCCTGCACGCTCGAGCCGAGGCCGTGGCGTCGTCGACCGGTGGCGTGGTGAGGGAGGGCCTGAGCCTGATAGGCGCCGGCAGTGTCCCGGGAAGAGGCATCGAGACGCCTCAGGTAGTCCTGCCCGGGGAGGACCATCTCTTCGAGCGGCTCCTGGACAACGATCGCCCGATCCTCACACGCCGGTCGGGCAAGGACCTCTGGATAGACCTTCGCGCCGTCGACGCTGACGACGATCTCCTCATTGCCGAAACGGTGGCCAATTGCCGCTGATCGGCACCGCCGGTCACGTCGATCACGGCAAATCGACCCTGGTCCAGGCGCTGACCGGACGCGACCCGGACCGATGGGAGGAGGAGAAGCGGCGAGGCCTGACCATCGACCTGGGGTTTGCCTGGACCACTCTCCCCAATGGCGGTGAGGTGTCCTTCGTCGACGTCCCGGGGCACGAGAGATACCTGAAGAACATGCTCGCCGGGATCGAGGCGATCGACGTGGCGCTCTTCGTGGTGGCCGCCGACGAGGGTTGGATGCCCCAATCAGAGGAGCACCTCGCCGTCCTCGACCTGCTGGGGATTCATCGCGGTGTGGTCGCATTGACCAAGATCGACGCCGTCGACGAGGAGACGGCCGGGCTGGCGGCTCTCGAGATCGAGGAGCGTCTGGAGGCGACGTCGCTTCAGGATGCTCCGATAATCCCGGTGAGCGCCCGGACCGGCGTGGGCCTGGAGAACCTGCTGCAGACACTCGACGATCTGGTCGCCCAGGTCGAGCCGGGCGGCGATCGTCCCCGTCTGTGGGTGGATCGAGCATTCTCCGTTTCCGGCGCCGGCACGGTGGTCACCGGCACCCTCGTCGAGGGCTCGTTGCGGACCGGAGATGAAGTCACCCTCTTCCCGGGTGGGGCCCGCACGCGAATCCGTGGAATCCAGAGTCATGAGCGAGAGCTCGAGCAGGCCGGACCGGGACGACGGGTTGCTCTCAGCCTGAGCGGCGTGGACAGGGCGGCAGTCCCCAGAGGGTCGATGCTCGGGCTCGCCGATCAGTGGGTGGTCACGCGCCGATTCACCGCCACCCTCATGCCTGCTCGCTATGTCGACGTGTTCCCGGAGCGTGGGGCGTTCCATGTCCATGTCGGGAGTGGAGCCCACCCCGCCGAGATCCACGTGCTCGAAGGGGATCTCGGTCTGGTCTCGATCCCGGACGAGCTTCCCCTGCGATCTGGTGACCGGTTCATCGTCCGGGAGACGGGGCGGAAGATGGTCGTTGCGGGCGGGGTCGTGATCGACCCATCCCCCCCGCGATCGCGAAAGGCGATCCGGTCCTTCCCGAAGATGGACCCGCTCGGGACGAAAGATTCCATCGCCACGGCGCTGCTCGCCGGCCGTGGTTTGGATAGGGCGGCCCGTCTCGAGGCCGAGTCCGGTGGAGGACATCCCCG
>JBAULI010000165.1:0-5862 GCA_049578105.1 Acidimicrobiia bacterium
GGATCAGACAGGCGATCACCAGGGGCCTCGGCAACAACGGAAAGACGATCCGACTCCCGGTGCACATGGTGGACGTGGTTCGCACCGTCCAGGACACACGTCAGAGTCTCCACGACAAGTACCACCGGGCACCGACCCTGGAGGAGATATCCGAAGCCTCGGGCTTGGACACAGAGAGAGTGTTGGCCGCCCTCGAGGCTCCCGCCGAGACCGTCTCGCTCGACCGCCCGGTGGGAGAAGATGGCGATGCCTCGCTTCAGGATTTCGTGGAAGACACCGGGGCCGCAGATCCCGAAGCACGCGCCGCCGCCGCCTGGCGCCGCGATCGACTGATCAAAGCTCTGGAGATGCTCGATCAGGAAGAGCGCCAGGTCCTATGGCTCAGATTCGGTCTCGATGGTGATGAGCCATGGACTTTGTCCGACGTTGGCAAGGTGATCAATTCCACCCGCGAGCGTGTACGTCAGATCGAAGCACGTGGCCTGGCCAAGCTCCGTCACCCCAGCTGCGACATAGATCTGCAGAGTTTGTTGTAGTCAGACGCTTCGGAGGGCTCGCTCCAGACGGGCGAAGCCCTCGTCGGCCTCGTCTTCGGTGATGGAGAGGGCGGGGGCGAGACGAAGGGCATTCCCATACAGACCGCCCTTGCCGATGAGGAGACCCTCGACCTTGGCCGCTTCCAGCACGGCGGTTGCCTTCTCCGGAGCGGGGGCGCCGTCAGGCCGCACCAACTCGACACCGATCATCAGCCCTTTCCCGCGAATCTCGCCGATCACATCCAACTCCTCGCCGAGAGGGACCAGGTTCTGCATCAATCGATTGCCCACCTTCAGCGAATTGGTCTGAAGGTCGTTGTCGAGGAGATAGTCAATATTGGCCAGGGCGCCGGCGGTTGCCAGCGGGTTACCGCCAAAGGTCGAGATCCCGAGCGCCGGATAGGAGTCCATCACCGAGGCCGGTGCGACGACGCCACCGATGCTGAGCCCGTTGCCGATCCCCTTGGCGAATGTGAGCAGGTCAGGAGTGATGCCATGCGCCTGATAACCCCAGAAATGCTCACCGGTCCTGCCCCAGCCCGTTTGGACCTCGTCGGAGATGAAAAGGATCCCGTGTCGGTCCAGCACCTCCTTCATCGCGCCGAAGAAGCCATCGGGAGGCGTGACGAAACCACCCACCCCCTGGATCGGCTCGGCGATCATCGCCGCCACATCCCCGGCGGTGGCCACATTCAACAAGTCTTCGAGGTCGGCAACGCACGCAGCGATGAATTCGTCATCGGGAAGGTGGCCAAACGGGCTCCGCAGCTTGTAACCGCCGTGGACGTAGATGACCTGGAATGGTGAGAGACTCGTGCCCGACCAAGCCTTTTGACCGGTGATGGCAACCGTGGAATGCGACTTGCCGTGATAGCTGCCCCTGATCGCGAGGATCTGGTTGGACTTGCGCAAGGTGGTGGCCAGCATCAAGGCGGCATCGTTCGCTTCGGTCCCCGAGTTGGTGAAGAAGACCTTGGCGTCCGGGATGCCTGACAGCTCGGCGACTCGCTCGGCCAGCTCGATCTGAGACTCGATCAGATAGAGCGTCGAGGTGTGGAGCATGCGATCTGCCTGGGCCTTGATCGCCTCGACGACCTCCGGGACCCGGTAGCCGGACATCGTGACCAGGATTCCCCCGAAGAAGTCGAGATATCTGTTCCCCTCGCCGTCGGTGACCCATCTGCCGTCACCGTCGACCAGGGATATCGGCTCTTCGTAGTAGACGGGCGCCCAGTTGGGGAGGACGGCCTTGTGACGTTCGTAGAGCTCGGCGTGCTTGCCCATGAGGATCCTTTGCGGAGGCTATGCCCGCAAATATCGCAGAAACAGCGACCGCTCGCCCATCAAAACGCGATCGAGAGCCATCTCGGACGGGGGGTCGGACGCCAGGCCATGGGCGAGGCGGGGGGCGTCGCCACCGACCAGTTTGGGTGAGATCGTGAGATTCATCTCGTCGACCAGGCCGCGACCGACGAACTGCCCGGCCAGTTGCGGCCCACCTTCACAAAGGATGACGGCCGCGGCACCCAAGCGCTCGAGGATCGCGGGTGCCGTCACCTCTTCGAGGAAGACGACGTCGGCCGAGTCGCCGAGCATCGCCAGCTTCGAAGGGTTGGCATTGGGGCCGCTGATGATCATCGGCCGATACTCACTGTCCGAGAAGACCCGGGCCTCAGGGTCGATGCTCAGTGACCCCGAGACGATGGCCAGGATGGGAGCCGGTGTCTTGCCGGCCGCAATCCGTCGCTCCCTCCTCCGCTCGTCGAGACGCACCGGCCCGTAGTCCTCGGCACTCACCGTCGCCGCCCCGACGAGGATGATGTCGGGCACTGCTCTGAGCGCGGCGAACAATGCCTTGTCGTCCGCATCGTTCAGGGGAGTCGACTTTCCAGCGACGCGGGTGGCGCCGTCGATCGAGCTGACGAAGTTGAGCATGACCCAGGGTCCTCGGTCGGTCGTGCGTGGCTCGTCCATGACCATGCCGACGAGATCGTCGATCGGCTCCCCGGTTTGATCGATCCTGCGCAGCATCGAGTGGAAGGTAGCTGCTACTCCTCCACAATCCACGCCGTCACCATCCCGAACATCCCGTTGTCACTCTCGACGTGATTGAGGATGTGGCAATGCCAGACCCAAACACCGGGGTCGGTCAGGTGGAACAGCACCGAGTAGCGCTCACCGGGAGCGACGTTGATGGTGTCGGCCCAATACGGGTTGTCCAAAGGGATGCCATCTTTGGCAAAGACCAGTTGTGGGAACTGATGTTGGTGCATCGGGTGGGCCTGTAAGCCCTCGTTGTAGTAGTGAACCACCACCCAGTCCCCGACCTTGGCCACATGCGGCTCCGTGGCAGGGAACGACTTTCCGTTGAGACTGAGCCCGATCACCCCGGCATCGTTCAGCACCATCGGGAATTCCTGGGCCACTTCGAGGTCCGAGGGGATCTCGACTCCCGAGATGGTCTTCCCGTAGGGGATCGGGGTGTCTCCGATGATGAAGGTTCCAAACAAGCCGTTGGGGATTTGCATCTGCCCGTGATGGTGAGCGTGATACATGCCGATGGCCGGGTTCTGCGCCACGAACTCGTAGACGAATGTCTCACCGGACTGGATCAGGTCCTGGGTGTATGGCGCCACCCCGTCCATGTTGTTGGGCGTCTGGATCCCATGCCAGTGGACGTCGGTGCCCATGGGCAGCTGGTTGTCGACGACGACGCGAACCTTGTCGCCGACATCGACCCGGATCATCGGCCCGGGGACCATCCCGTTGTAGGTCCACGCATCGACCACCTTGCCCGGAGAGACCTCCCAGGGCGTGATGGCGACCGTCAGATGAAACTCCTTGGTGCCGTCGGCTTGGACGATGGGCTCCAGCGGCTGATTGCCCACACCCTGTGTCTCGGCCGGGAAGGCCAGCATCGACTCGGTCATCACGCGATCGAGGGCCGCCCAGTCCGGGGTGTTGTCCTGGGACGTGACACCCTCGCCGCCGGAGGGAGCGGCCCCGGACACGACCAGAGTCGCCTCCATGCCTGCCTCCCTGTGCCCGGGGATGGAGCAGAAGATCACATAACTGCCCTCGGCGAGGGTGCCCACGTCCAAGCTCGTCGATTCACCGGCCACTAGGTCGGGGGTGTTGGGGCCACCCTCCAAGACGAGGTTGTGCATGACGGATCCGTCGTTCTTGACCTCGAGCAGGGTCGGAGCAGAACCGACCTCGAGGTTGCCATCGATCTTGAACTCACTCAATGACACGTTCACGGTCTGGGTCTGCGACCCGCTGCCGGCCGCCGAAGGGTTGGCGGTGACCCCCTCGGAGTTGATGGCGACGACCGCCGCCAGGACGGCCAGGGCGGCGCCCATGATGGCGACAACGATCAAGAACTTGTCGAATGCGCCGGCCGGCGATAGGTCGCGCGTGTCTTCACGTCTGGGGGTCATGGTCGGCAAGTTACGAACCGTTTTGGCCCCCCAATAGGGACCAAAGCCCCTAATCACCCAATCGAAACCGGCGCAAGTATCGAGACAACCGACCAGAGAGGTAGCCATGGAAGTTCGAGAACTGGTCTCCGGCGAGGTGATCTGGATCGAGCCCAAGTCCACCATGCGGGAAGCCGCGGAAATGATGGTGGCCACCGGTGTTGGCTCCCTCGCCGTCGAGATCGACGGTGCATTGGAAGGCATCCTCACCGAGCGCGACATCCTGATGGCCGTCGCCGGTGATGCCGACTTCGACCGTGACCCGGTAAGCAAGTGGATGACCGGTTACCCCGACGCATTCCAACCGGACATGGCGGTCGAGGAGGCAGCAGACTGGATGTTGGCAGCCGGATACCGGCATCTCCCGGTGGTCGACGGTGACGAAGTCCTGGGCGTGATCTCCATCAAGGACGTCCTCTGGGGAGTCACCGAGGCGAGCAAGGTGTGAACAGTGGAACCGATCACACCAGCGGAGGCACGCCAATTCCTGGAGGAGGCCAAGGTCGCCCACATCGGTGTGGTGTCGGATGGTGAGCCCTATGTGACTCCCATGTCCTTCGTCGTCAACGACGATCGCATCCTGTTCCGAACCAAACCCGGCCGCCGCTACGAAGCGTTGCGCGCCAACCCGAACGTATCGATCGAGGTGTCGCGGTTCGACGACGAGACCGGGGACTGGACCAGCGTCATCGTCAAAGGCGTCGCCCGAGAGTGCCCGGAGGGCGACTGCGAGGAGACGGTGGAGATGCTGATGAAGAAATACGAATCGGTGCTTGGCTCTCCCCTCGCTCACGGAGGCGGCCTACAACCGATGTCCAGTTTTCCCCATGTCGTTCTGGTGGAGATCAAGGAGATCAGCGGAATGACCTCCGGTCGTGGTTTCACCGTGCGCACGCGACCGGGTCGTCTCTGAGTGTTCGTCCACTACCACACCGAGGTGCCGATCCCGATGGCGGTGGTGGAGCGTGGTCTCGACAACCTGCGGGGTGATCTCGAGTCATGGGCGGACGTCGCCTACCGGCACGGCGAGGATCTGAGGGCGAGGATTGGGCCGGGAGAGGATGGGCTCGCCAAGGAGGTGCGACTCGATCTCGGGACCGCCGAGATCCACCGGTCCGGTTTGATCTATCCACTCAAATGGTCGGCAACGGGGGCCCGCGGCTTGTTTCCCAAGATGGATGCCGACCTGATCCTGTCACATGCCGGTAAGGAGAAGACCAAGATCAGTTTCGAGGGAACCTATGAGCCGCCACTCGGGGCCGTCGGCCAGGTGGTCGATCGGATCCTTCTTCGCCGGGTGGCGGAGTCGACGGTGAAGACCTGGGTCGACGCACTGGCCCGTTCACTGGTCGACGGGAAGCCCGTCAGCCCAGCGGAAGCCTGACCGCGATTCTCGTCCCCACCCCTGGGGTCGTTTCGATGGCGAACGTCCCGCGAAGGGAGTGGGAACGGAGCTCGATGTTGGCCAAGCCCATGCCGGTGGAGGGCTCAGATCGATCGAAGCCCACACCGTCGTCGGTCACTTCGATCACACAGAATCCTTCGTCGACATCCACGGAGACCTCAGCCCGGCTCCCCTCCGAGTGACGGAGGGCATTGCTGAGCGCCTCACTCACGATCTTCACGACTTCATCCTCGATCCGCTCGTCCCCGAGCGAATCCACCCCTATCTCGAGGCTGACGGCGGTGGGATATGCCGAGCCCATGCGGGACACGATCTCCTGAAGCCGGTCGTCGAGCTGTCTCGAGGCGGTGTCGGAGCGGAGCTGGAAGATATAGCTGCGGAGCGCCTCGACGGCCTGGTCGAGACGATCCACCGATTCCTCCAGCGTTTCCGCCGCACCACT
>JBAULI010000166.1:0-39204 GCA_049578105.1 Acidimicrobiia bacterium
GAGGTGTCACTGATCAACTTCAGTGTTTGGAGCACCGAATCATGGAGCCGACGTGCGATGTTCGTCCTTTCCTCCAACCGCATCGACTTCTCCTGCTCCACCGCAAGCTGGGCTTCGGCCTGCGCACGCTCGGTTTCGGCGTGGATTCGAAGGAGCTCTCGTTCCCTGAGAGCGTCGAACGCCCAGCCCACGACCACCGCCACGACGAGGAACTGGATGCTTCCGAACAAACGTGTCGGGTCCAACCCCATCGCCAGGTGAAGCAGGGCGAATACCACCGTGGCCATGACCCCGATCACGATCGTGGCCCGAAATGTGGTGGCAAAGGCGACGATGAACAGCCAGGAGGCGGGGTAGCCGCCGGATACGAAGTCGGTTCGAGCAAACCATCCGGCCGAGACCAACAGCAGGGCCAGCGCACCGTCGAACACCACATACCATGTGTCGCCGAGAAACCCGCGGGACGCGGCGAGCAGGGTGATCCCGGTGCCGGCCGTGCCCAAGATCAAAGTCCCGATCAGGATCGGGATCTCCGGCTTTGGGTCCACGGTGAACATCGCCACCAGGATCAAGATGACCATCCATGCCCAGCCGAGCAACCGCATCAGAATGACCACCCTGGTCAGGGTGCGATTCACGGGTAGGAGGTCAGAGCCCCCGTCGCTGGCTGTGGCCATGCCTGGAGGCTATCGGCAGACGTCGCCGGATCGTCGGCGTCGAGGAGTTGCGATGATCGTGCCTGGTGGCACAACCGTGCATGGATGTATTCGTGGATCACCGCATGTGCGAACAAATCGCGGGGCACATCGCGATTGGTGCGGATGATTGGCGCGTACCCGGCCGGTCTCCAAGTGCGGTACACGTCATCCCCGGTCAGCTCGGCAATGATCGCCAGCACCGACTCGTCGAGCTGAAGTGAGTGGACGGCCCTGCGATATTCGTCGGTTGTGGTGAGCAGGGAGAACATGATGTTCATCAAGCACATCCCGGTTTCGAGATCGAGCCGGAGCCACCTCCGCCGCGATGACGGGTCGATCGAATCCACGGTGAGCATCGAGTAGTCGAGGGGAGTGTCTCGATGCTCGGGCCGGGACAGCGGGCGGTCTCGCAGGCCGGCCAGGACCTCGTAGAGATTCACGTCGTGCACGATGACTGCGTGGTCGTGGAGGCTCTCGAGGGTGAGAGGACGGAGCGTCGGCTCCGCGACCGCGCTGTTTCTGGCGATGAAGGCCAGGACATTGGTCTCGATCACGAAATGCCGCAGCAGCAGCTCGCCGCCCTCCTCGGACACGAATCGCGACATGAACCAGATCCCGAGACGGTCGAGCAATCGATGGGAGGAGAACTCGAAGGGAAGGAGACGCTTCACCAGCACCACCAACCCGACGATGAGCCGGCTAGAGGCCCGGGCTACGGGCCGGGCCCATCGATGCGACCACCGCCGGTCGTCCAGCCTCAACAGGTCAAGGGCATGTCGGTCGAATTGGAAAGTGGGATCACCGGCCAACGCGTCCCAGATCCCAGGGCCTTCGATCTCCAGCAGCCGGGACGGGCGAATCTCACTCACTGTCGACTTCTTCCAGTTGGAGGGCATAGAGACGGGCGACGACTTTGGCGGTGTGGGCTATGGAACGAGCGATCTCGTCTGAGATCAGGTCCGACCGCAGGATCTCGAACATCTTCTCGGTGTGCTCCTCATCGGCACCACCGTGATAGGTGAGGAACCTCACCTGTTCAGGGCTGAGATCGAGCTGGTCTCTCAACTGCTCCATCCAACGGGTCGCCTTGTTTGCCCCCAATCCCTCGATGATGTACATCGCCCCCAGGAGATCGAGCGGGTTCTCGCGGCCCGCTTGGTTGAACATATAGGCGGACAAAGCCTCCGAGCCTGCGTTCTTCACCCCGGTCTCGATGTCCGATCGCAAACCTCCCACATTGACGTAGTCGTCCTCCAACATCCTGAAGTCACGCTGCTCCTCAGCAGCATGCTGGATGAACTCGGCTCTCAACTCGGTGTGCTCGGAGGTCAGGCTGGAAGCGGCCCGGGTGATCCAACGGGCACCCTCCTTGACCTGCTGTCTCAGATTGTGCAGCAAGTTGCGATAGTCCTCGAGCGTTGCCTCGCCCTTCTCGATCCGGGCCACGATCGGCACCCTGGAGAGTTGGATCTCAAACCGCGTCCAGACCAGTGCCAACTCCTCCAGAAGCCATTCCGAAGCCGATGACACCGCCGGTGCTTCTGCCGATTCCTCTGTCACGACTTCGACGGTCTGGCTCTCCGCCTCGACACAGGTGAGATGGACGAAGGACACCGAGAATCGACCCGACTCGGGGACCATCAGGAGTATCCGATCACCTGGTGAGAAGCGACCACCGGTGAAGGCTTCCTCCAACATGACGTAGATGCTGGCGGCTCCGGTGTTTCCCTTCGTACGGAGATTGGTGAACCAACGGTCCTCGGGGATCAACAGCCCCGCTTCACTCATCAGTCTCACGATGTCGGAGCGGAAATACTCAGAGCTGTAGTGGACGAGGAGGTGATCGATGGCCTCAGGAACGACCCGACCGTCTCGCACCAGGCCGATGTACTCCTCGACACCGAGCGCGACGATGTTCCCCAGAACCGCCGTGTCCTGTCTCAAGTTGAGCATTCCTGCTTCGTGGGCCTGGGCCGGCGTCGCCTGGTCCTGCCATGTCGCCCCGGCCTCGACTGTGTCTGGTGTGGCGGCGCCGGCATACATGCACACCGGGAATCGATGGGCGTGTGAAACCAGGTGAGACCAGTCGATCCTCAGAGAGATGCCGTTGGGTCGCGGCTTGTCCTCGATCACGACCGCCCCGGCCCCGTCGGAGAGCATGAAACGAAGGAACCCCGCATCGAACGACGGAGCCCGGTCCTCAAAACGTGTTGAGCGGAGGGTACGGCTGACCAGTTCCGAGCCCACGGCCACCGCTACCGGGTGTCGACCGAGTTGGACAGCGGCCTCCGCGGCGCGCAATGCTGCGATCCCCGAACAGCACACTCCTCCGGCCGAGAGCACCTCCATGGGCCCACCACCGAGGCGGCCGTGCACCATCGAGGCGAATCCGGGTACCGGAAGGTCACCCTGGGTCGTGCCGGTGGCCAGCATCCCGACCTCCCGGGCTGATATCCCCCTGTTGTGAAGAGCGGCCCGGATCGCGGCCACGGCCAGCTCCTCATTGAGCATGAGTGTCCGCCCCTGGCGGTCGATGGCGTAATGGCGCTTCTCGATCCCGTTTGCATCGAGCATCCGTCGTCGCATTCGCTGAGATCCCTCGAGAGTGCCGAGGTAAGCCTCGATCTCGTCGTTACCCACCGGCTCACCCGGGAGGTAGGAGCCGATGCCCGTGATGTATGCGCTCATTCTCGATCCCCGTCTCGCTTCACATCAGGATCGGCCGGCGACGCTCATCTCGATATCGGGGTTCACCCTGATGATGAGATCGGTCGCCGGCTCGGTCTCGCCTCTCCCCGCTGCGATAGCGTCCGTGGGTATGCCAAATGAAGACTTCACCGAAGACGTCGACCCATTGACCGCACCGGTCGGCACGGAGTTTGTGATCCAGCAGCATCACGCCACCGCCCTGCATCATGACTTCAGGCTGGAGATGTTCGGCGACACCGGCCCCGTGTTGGTGTCGTGGGCGGTCCCCAAGGGCTTGCCGATCAGGAAGGGTGAGCGGCATCTGGCCATCCACGTCGAGGACCACTCGATGAGGCACGCCGACTTCTCGGGCACGATCCCCGAAGGGGAATACGGCGGGGGAGAGGTGCGGATCTTCGACCATGGCAGCTACGAGATGGTGGGACGCAGCGATGACCGACTCACCTTCCGGCTCGAGGGCGAGCGTCTCAACGGTGTCTGGCATCTCATCCACACCGGTCCCAAGGACGGCAGAGACCAGTGGCTCGCCATCCTGTCGGAAGACCTCCGGCCTGCCCCAGATGAGCGGCCCCCATTGGAACCGATGCTCGCCACCCTCACCGCTGATGCCTTCGACGACGCCGACTGGGGATTCGAGCCGAAATGGGATGGCATCCGGGCCATCGCGGTTTGCGAGGAGGCCACCCGGCTCATCTCACGAAACGACCACGACATCACCGTCGCCTATCCCGAGCTGCACAAGCTCCACGACCAGGTGGTTGCTGTGGAGGCGATCCTCGACGGTGAGATCGTCGCCTTCGACGACGGCGTCCCGTCGTTCCAGAAGCTGCAGCAGCGAATGCATCTCCGGGACGAGCACCAGATCGAGCAGATGGCCGTTCGCATCCCTGTTGCCTACATGATCTTCGACCTGCTCTACCTCGACGGGAAGGACCTGACCAACGAGCCGCTCGAGGAACGTCGGCGCATCCTCGAAGACACCATCGTCACAACGGAGAGCATCCAGATCTCACCGGTCACCAAAGGAGACGGGGTCGCCCTCTTCGAAGCAGCCAAGCAGCGGGGTCTGGAAGGGATCATGGCCAAGAGATCCTCGTCCATCTATCGACCCGGGGCCCGTTCCAGGGACTGGCTCAAGGTAAAGGTGACATTCGATGCCGATGTCGTGATCGTCGGGTGGACGGAGGGCGAGGGTAGACGGAAGGGAACTCTCGGCTCTCTGGTGATGGCGGTGTATGACGAGGATGGAAAATTGCGATATGTGGGCAATGTGGGGACCGGATTCGACCGTAGGTCGCTGGAGGATGCCACGAAGCGCTTGACCTCCCTCGAGGATACAGAGCCCCCCATCTCGCCCGATGTGTTGCGGAGCCGACCCGAGCTGAGACATGCCCATTGGATAGCCCGTCGTTGGTGGCGCGAGTAGAGCATCGTCAGCTCACCAGCTCCGGCCGGTTGCGAGCGCCGTCGTTCCAGGGCTTTCGTGAGGACAAGGATCCAGAGGAGTGCACCTACTCCCAATTGCTGGCGGAAGCGGGCCTGCACCAGGGCTAGGGTCCGGCTGATAGGAGGCAGCAAACACGACCGAGCCCGAGATCAAGATCACGCCCAACGGGCCATATCAGATCAATGCCGAACTGCCGATAACGCCGAAGCGAAAGGTGTTGTCAGATCTTGGTGATCCGCTGACCTGGGCGACCGAGGAGCCACTTCCTCACGACACCCCCACCTGGTTGTGTCGTTGTGGCCACTCGTCGCACAAGCCGTTCTGTGACGGCACCCACGCCAAAATCGGGTTCGTCGGCACCGAGGTCGCCTCCACCGACACGTTCGAGGCGAGAGAAAAGGTATACGACGGCAGCGGGCTCAAGATCCATCGCGTAGGCGCCATCTGCCAGCACTCCAGCTTCTGCGCCAACACACTCACCGACTGGTACCAGTTGCTCCCCGACACCGGGGATGTGACGGTCAAGGGGACAGTCATCGACATGGTCGAGCACTGTCCCTCGGGTGCCCTCGTCTTGGAGCTCAACGGCGAGATCATCGAGCCCAACTACCCGAAAGCGATATCACCGGTCGAAGATGGCCCCTATTGGGTGACCGGCAGAGTCACCATCGAGCGGGCCGACGGCATCCCCCTCGAAGTCCGCAATCGAGTCACGTTGTGCCGATGCGGGAACTCCAAGAATCAACCCCTTTGCGACGGGACCCACAAGGACATCGGGTTCAAGGCGAAGGTCGTGGTGAGAGACGAGGCCGAGATGAAGAGCGCGGAGGAGCCGGCGCCGGCCGCACCCACCACCCGTCGAATCGTGGTCGGAGTCGGCCCCAACACGACACCGGTTGCCCTCAAAGCAGCGGCGGTCATCGCCTCGGCGTTTCCCTCCGAGATCGAATTGGTTCATGCCGGTTCCAATGAGGCGGCCCTCGACGCCGCGCTCGAGGTGATCGAGTCTGCCGGTTTTCCCGGTGAGAGGATCTCGGGAGAGCAGGAGCCGGGATCGGCCGTGACCGTCCTCAGCCGCACAGCCGTCGATGTCGACGCCGACTTGCTGATCCTGGAGCGGGTTGGAGACGCAGTCTCAGACGTGGCCCAGAAGATCTCTTATCACTCGCCGTGCGATCTGCTCCTGGTTGCATCCGGTCGGACCGACCGACCTGATAGCTATCGGCGCATTCTGATTGCGACAGACGGATCGGCCACCGCCGACCGCGCCGCAAAGAGAGGCTATGCCCTGGCTCGCGCTCTGGGTGCCACGGTCGATCTGGTGTTCGTCGGCCACTCGACGACGGGGGACCTCATCGTCACCGACACCGTCGAGGCTTTCGGTGATGATGTGGAGACTCACACCTGGATCCTCGCCGGCGACCCGGTGAAGGCCATCCTCGGCACCGCCGAGGAAAGCGAAGCCGATCTGATCGTCGTCGGAAACAAAGGATTGACCAGAGCCCGGATGTTGTTCGGCACATCGGTCCCGGGCGGTGTGCTCAAGGGGGCACGTTGCGACCTCCTCCTGTGTCGAACGATCAGACAACTCGAGTCGGAGCTGGAGCCGGGTGAGGGCGGTGTGGTCGAGCGAGACGGGGAGCAAATGGCCGCCTACGTCGACGAGGACGACAACCTCCATCTCATGTCCGCGAAGTGCACCCACCTCGGTTGCATCGTCGCCTGGAATCCCGGAGAGAAGCAGTTCCAGTGCCCGTGCCACGGCTCGGTGTACAGCCCGAAGGGCGAGGTGATCAGAGGCCCGGCGGCCAAGCCGTTGCGCTCGATCGAGACGATCAGAAGGAAGGCTTGAACAGCATCAGGTAGAGGATCAGGCCCAGGCCGACGACGCCAATGGCGGTGATGACATTGGTTCGCTGGGAATGCAGGATCTGACGCAGTTCCTCGTCGGATCGACGGGGCACACCAGAGGGCCTGATCCCACAGGCGGCGAGAATCCGCTCACCGAACGGTCGAGCCAGGAAGAACATCAGTGCGGTGATGAGGATGAGAAGGCCGAGGGCCACCCAATACCACGCCCGGCTGAACCACCCGGTGACCTCGAAACCCATCCACAGACCGGTCCCTGCCACGGCCACCAATGACAGGTACATCGGCAGGACGGTCTTGGCCGAGAACCCCATCAGGGCCTCGATCCGCTTGCGATCGGTCTCGCCGCGAACGACATAGAGGACGACCATCGACGTCCCATGGATGCCGATGAAGGCGAGGGCGGAGGCCACATGGAGGTAACGCAGCCAGTTGTAGAACACGCCCAGAACCTAACTCATCGGAATGGGCGGCGAACGTACGGGTTAGGTCTGTCGCAAAGCGAAAACGTGGTCCCGGCTTCGGCTCAGCCGCCGCCATTCATGAATGCGGACACATCGGGCTGGTTGAGGAACTCGGCGGTCCGTGAGGCACTGCAGGTCGTCGAAATCGAAGTGATCAGCCCGCTCACGGTGCTCAGATCGCCGAGCGGCAGATCCATCATCGTCCCACCCTCGTCGACGATCGCTTGGAGGGCGGCGATGTCGCTCTCGCAGTCACCGCTGGCCTGGGTGCCGGGGTCGGTGACGGAGGTTGCGATCTGCTCCACCCATTCGAGATAGGGGACCGTCCCGGGGGCTTCTCTCTGCGCCATGTCGATCATGAATTGGAACGACTCCTCGTCACTGGCGTCCAGTTGGATGTTGTCGCATTTCGTCCCTGCCACCGAGTCGTCGTATGCGCTGGAAAGCGGCTCGAGGTCGGTGCCCAGCTGCTCCAGGTCGGCGGCGGTGGCGTTCTCCCAATCGATATCGGCGACATAGGGCTCGATCTCACGCAGAAAACCGGCGAAAGCATCGATGCACTCCTGGGGGATGTCCCCGATTCCGACCACCTGACCGTCTCCGCTGTCGGCGGCGGTGGTCGTGGTGGTCTGTGGGGCCTCACTGGTGGTAGTCGTCTCGGCCGCCGCGCTGGTCGTGGTGGTGGTATCACCTGTGCCCCCGGTGCCCCCGCATGCGCCGGCGAGAAGAGCCAACAAAACTGCTATTCGAACTATCCGCACGACCCACCCCTTCTGGTGTCTGCCTGGACAGATGGTCCCGGCCTCTGACGCGTGAGGATATCCGCTTCCAGGGCTACTGCAGGTCGGTGGGGGGCTCGGGGATCAAGTCGAGCAGTTGGGTGTTCAGCTCGAAGAAGAGGTCGCTCGGCATCGACCCCTGGCCGTGACGGCGGTTGATCTCCTTCAGAAGCCTCAGCCAGTCGGTGAAGACGACGGCGGGCGGGACGGTGTTCGACGTCAGAGCGACGGAGACTTCATCGATTCGGCCCCTCAGCGTCTCGACCGGATCGTTCGGCTCGGATTCGGCGGCATGGGCGCCGTTGGACGACAGCACCGGCTTGCTCCCAAGCCTGGCCGCAGACACCCGGCCATGACGGCGGGTAGCCGCGTCCAACTCGTCGGCGAATTGGGTGGCCTCGGAGACATTGAGCACGACTTCCTCCCCATCGACCTTTATGTGGAATCCATCCGGCATGGACGAGAAGTCGACCTCCCCGAGAGCCCAGTCCGCCACGGTGCGATTCCCCGTCGAGAGGGTGATCCGCTCGTTGGTGATGTCGACGGCGACACCGAGAGGCAGTCGTGATTCGCCGGGTAGGCGGAGTCGGGCATTGTATGACGACACTGATTCCTCCATCTGTCGCCGCCCAGACCCGCCGACATCATGCTACTCACTCCCGGTAGACGCCGGAATGGGGCAAAACGATACGGCCGCGATAGCTTTTTGCGCGGTAGCTGCCGGCCCAACGCAAATGAGGCCAGCCACACCCTGACTTGGTGCTTCCCGTAGTGACTCGTAACCCGTTTCAACGCAGACTCGCTCGTAGGACTACAGGGAGGACAGTCGATGCGCACCGCACCACCCGCAACGAGGAATCTGTTCAAGGCGGCCATGGTGATCTTCGTCATCACGGTGGTGATCGGCATCCTCAACGGGATCGATGTTTGGGAAGTGCCGAGGGACACCCTTCTCGCCCATGTCCATGCCGGCACCCTCGGATGGATAACCCTGGGAGTCTTTGGGGCGTCGATTTGGATGTTCGGCTCACCTGGTGACCACTCGGCCGACAACCTCGCCCGATACGCAATCTTCGCGCTGGCCCTCTACGTCTTGGGCTTCTGGTCGGTCGGGCTCACCACCACCAGCATCCAGCGTCCCATCGGCGGATCCCTCGCATTCATCGCCATGACGTGGATGTTCATCTGGGCGATGCGTCGCAAGCGCGGGTCCTCGTGGAACGTGGCGGAGCTCGGCATGGGGCTGGCCCTCGCATTCCTGGTGATCGGGGCGATCTTCGGGGTGCTCCTCGGCCTCCAGCTCGCCGATGTGGAGATCGTCTCACCGGACAAGGCCAGTCAGCTCTATGAGGCCCATCCCGGCGCCATGGTCGCCGGATTCGTGATACTGGCCGCCCTCGCCCTCGTCGAATGGCTGATGCCAGGCCGGGATGTCCCCAGCCTCTCCGAGTCGCGCATGGGAGTCGTGCAGATGCTGCTCCTCTTCGTTGCCGGCCTCTTGTTCGTCGCCGGATCGCTGTTCGCGGTCGACCCGCTTCTCCAGGCGGCGGGCGCTCTCCAACTCGTCGGCAGCATCGTGTTGATATCCCGGTTCCGACGAGATCTCGTTCCGTCCAAATGGGGGGGTGCCGTGGTCAACCGGTTCGTTCGCACGGCAGTCGTCGGGCTGATCGTCGTGGTGATCCTCGTCGTCTATCTGATAAGCCAGTTGTCCACGGGCAAGACATTCGAAGACGTCATTTCTGTCGGCCTTGCCTTCGACCACATCAACTTCATCATGGTGGTGACCAACCTGATCTTCGCCATGTTCGCCCTGTCGTCCCAGGTATCCGAGGGTGCCAATCGGTTGATCTACTGGTTGGTCAATGTCGGGATTGTCGGCTTCGCAGTTGGGTTGATCACCGAGAGCGCCCCGGTGAAGCGGGTCTTCACCCCGATCCTCGGGCTGGGATTGCTCTATGGCATCTACACCTATCTCACCGCTCCGGCGCGCGACGCAGTGGAGACTTCAACCGTCTAGGCCGAACCGCGGCGACTCGACCGGAAGGTCCGTGGGCACAGAGAAGCGGTGACTCTGCCGTCTTAGGATTGTCCTCGTGGCCAAACTCGACGCCAAGCAACGCGCCGCACTTCCCGATAGCGCCTTCGCCTATGTCGACCGGAGGGGCAACCGGCGCTTGCCGATCCACGACGAAGCTCACGTCCGCAACGCACTCGCCCGTTTCAATCAGGTTCGATTCGAAAGTCCCCAAGCCCGTGAGCAGGCATTTCGCAAGCTCCTGAAGACATCGATCGAGTACGGGATCGCCCCGGTAGGTTTCGTGGCCGCTCAGATGCGAGATGCAAGGGCGGAGACCAAGGCCCATCTTCCGGCCGGCCCGGTGACCTTCATGATGTCGGATGTTCAGGGGTCGACCGCTCTCATCAGGCACTTGGGCGACTCCTATGCGCCGCTCCTCGTCCAAGTTCAGGATGTGATCAGGGATTGCGTCGAGGCCAATGGCGGATACGAGGTGGATGCCAGGGCGGATGAGTTCTTTGCGGTGTTCCCGGGAGCGCTGGAAGGGCTTCAGACGGCTATCGGAACCCAGTTGGAGATCTCCGCACGGGATTGGCCGGCCCCGGTCAAGCTTCGGATCGGCTTGCACCGCGGTGCTCCGGCTCGCACCGAAACCGGCTACGTCGGGCTGGCAGTGAACGAGACGTCACGCATCTGCTCGGTCGGGCATGGGGGTCAGATCCTGCTCTCGGCGGAGGTTCGAGAGGAACTGGGTGAGAAGTTGCCGGCGGGTGTGACCCTCAGATCGATGGGGGCGCATCAATTGCACGGTCTGCCACACGAGACGAACTTGTTCCAGGTCGAATCGCATGACCTCGAAGGCGAGTTTCCGCCGCTGAGACTGGATGGGCCTGATGGCTGAGTCACTAGCTCACCGAGAGGCGTACTGTCGTCACCGAAGCGCACGCTGCTGGTCGCCATGAGAAACGAGGTGCGAAATGGTCGAGACGAACATGACGGATCCCTTCGCGATGGAGAAGTCCGCAGAGGAGAGCCAACCCCAATTTCATCAACACGGTGAGGAGATCCAGCGGTTCGGTGAGATGCGTCTGTTCCCGATCGCCCTGTCACACGAGGCCCGGACCGAGAGCTGCCAGCTACTGAATCAGATTCTCGCCGACACCACCATCCTCTACAGCCTCTACAAGAAGCATCATTGGCTGATGAGGGGAGCGACGTTCTACCAGCTCCACCTCCTGTTGGACAAGCACGCCGGGGAGCAGCTCCAGCTGATCGATTTGATTGCGGAGCGGGTGCAGACATTGGGAGGGGTGGCCGTCGCCGATCCGAGACACATTGCCGAATTGACCACCATCCCACGGCCACCGAATGGGGTGGAAGAGGTACCGGCCATGCTGTCGAGAACCCTCGAGGCACACGAAATCGTGATCGAAGGGCTCCGCGGCGGGATCAAACGAACGGCAGCAAATGGCGACGATGGCACCAACGACATGTTGATGGGCGACGTGCTGCGCACCAACGAGCTCCAGGTCTGGTTCGTCGCCGAGCACCTGGTGAACGTGCCAGTGGTCCATATCTGAGCGACATCAGCCGCTCACAGGAGATTCGGACCATCGATCGGGGGGAGCTCCTGGCCATGATGGAGCGTGGAGACCGGTTCCGCCTTGTCATGGCCCTGAACGAGTGGGCCTTTCGCGCGAAGCACATTCCGGGATCGGAACACTTCAACACGCCTGACGAGACACTTGAGTCATTGCGGCCCGACGAGGAGATCGTCGTCTATTGCACGAGTGTCGACTGTCACGCCAGCATCGCTCTCTATCACGCGTTGGTCGATGCCGGCTACCGCCATGTCCGTCGCTACTCGGGCGGGCTCACAGATTGGGAGGCGGCGGGATTGCCTCTCGAAGGAGAATGGGTCGAAGACGTCGAGACCTGAATCTTCCTGGCGGCCTATTGCCAGACGGCGAGGATCACGCCCATCACCACATATCCCAAGAGGTTGTACGGTCCGTTGACTCGGGCGATCGCCCAGCCGGATCCCTCGTAGTAGATGGCCACGACGCGGTTGGTCACCACGAACCCGACCCAAGCCACCAAACCCAGCACGACTCCGTCGAGGAAGGTAGAGGCGCCGATTCCCTTGGCGATCAGCCCGAGGACGGTTGCCGCCACGAACCAACCGACCAGGTTGACCACAAACATCATCGGGTCTGGTGTGCCCGCCTCACCGGTGACACCCAGCGCGGCCCGGTATTGCCTGCCGAACAACGGGTTGGAATACCAAATCGCCCCGAGCACGAAATAGGCGAGGGCCGCCACCAAGACGGCGAGCCAGTTCAGGTCTCCGAAGTAGTCGAGAATCACGATGCCTCCTCTGTGGGAAGCGAAGCTACTCCGACCGTCCGCCGGGACGAGCCTGGGGGGCGGTCACTTCTCGAAGCTGCGAACCTCGAACGTGATGCACCCATATGGTGCGCGCCATGGTCCATGCGCCATGCCGGGCGGTCGGCAGGCATACATCCCGGCCGTGAACATCTCATCGAGGGTCAAGTCATGGATCGCTCCCTCGACGATCCAGATCTCCTCCCAATGTGGATGACGCTGGACCCCACTCGGGGTGGTGTCACACCCCGGCTCGAATTTGAGCAACCGGCTGTAAGACCCGGTCTCCGGGTCGGATGCGAGCGTCTTGGAGTACAGCCCGTCGATGCCCGCTTCCGGCTCCCATGGAATCAGATCGGGGTCGAAGAACTCGAGTTCGGGTTTAGCCATTTCAATCTCCTTCCAGAACGTCGTTCACTGTGTATTGGGTGACGAGTGTGGCTCCACTGACCGGGTCGTGAAGCTCGGCGCGGAAGCTGTCTTCGTACTCGAAGGTCCCACCGAGGCTGGCAAACGACCCGCCGAAGATCACGGTTCCCGTCAGGTCTGGCCCGAGACGCTCGCCAACTCGCTCGAGCAGGTCGTCTGGATGGCGAAGCACGGCGACTGGTGCCTCCTGATAGGGAGCCGGAGCGTCGGCCGGCGTGAAAGAGCGCAACACAAGCTGGTCCCAGTGGTCTCGCACGGCTGAATACGGCCACACCTGAAGTGAGATCGGCTTGGGGCATGCCTGCTTGGCGGCAGGGATGGATCGCTCCTCCAGGCCTCGGTCCGTATGGTCCGAACCGGCAGCCACCCATACCTCGCCGTCGTGGTCGATCAAGAGCACGAATTCGACCTCACCACAGGTCTTGGCGCCCGCCACATCGATCCGGTCGCCGGTGGTCACCAACTCCCTGCCAACGTGAAAGTAGGTCGGGATCTCCGCAGGAGCGGCGATGCCCTTCTCCTCCAGACCGGCGACGTATGCGCGGACGGCATCCTCGTCGCGGGCGGTGTAACCGGCGAGCACTACCCGCCGGATGTCGAACCGAAGCGGGCGAGCGTTGTCTCGCGCCAGGCTGAGCACGCCAGGCTCTTCCCCTAGGAGCCGGCGGTCGGTGAGCTCGGGGAAGCGAGATCGTGCCTCATCGACTCCCCCCAGGTCGACGTCTGCCACGACCTCCGCGCGGTCGACTCCTGCCGAAGCCAATGTCACACCCCACGGGTCGATGATGGCCGAGCGGCCACAAAGGCTTGCGCCACCGGAGCCCGGGGCCCCGTTTGCTGCGGCGAGATAGGCCTGGCTCTCGATGGCGCGGGCGCGGAGCAGAGTGGTCCAGGCCTCGACGCGAGGATGTGGCCAGGCCGAGGCGATGAGGAACAACCTGGCCCCCATGTCGGTCATCCGCCGGAACTGCTCTGGGAATCGCAGGTCGTAGCAGACAGCCATTCCGATCCGCCCGAGCTCGGTGTCGGCCACCACCACCTCGTCGCCCGGGGTGAGTATCTGCTGTTCCCTGGACTGATAGCCGAATAGGTGGATCTTGCGATAGGACGCGACCAGATCGCCCTGCGGTGAGAAGAGCAGGGACGTGTTGTGAAGCCGATCCCCACGTCGCTCCACGATCGATCCACCGTGGAGATAGGCGTTGTGGGCCTGTGCCAATCCGGACAGGAACTCGGACGTCTCCTGAAATCTCTCGGCGGCGGCGGCATAGCTGTCGAAGGAGAAATAGCCGGGCGACCAGATCTCGGGCAGCAGATAGAGGTCGGAGGGCCCGGCCCGATCCAGTGCTTCCGTGACGGCGTTTTTGGACTCCTCGAGATCGTTGCCGTCCTGCGCGGCCATTTGGATGACGGCGATCCTCGTCATCGATCGGCTCCTTTCGCTTCGTCGATCCAATCGAGCACCCGCTCGGGCGTGAGCGGGAGTTTGTCGACGACGACGGGGCCCAACGGCGATAGAGCGTCTTCGAGCGCGGCGGCGAGCACCGCTCCTGGGGCGATGGCTCCGCCTTCACCCATGCCCTTGACGCCACCGATGGTGATCGGTGATGGAGTCTCAATGTGCTGGACCCGGATCTTCGGAACTTCGGTGAACGTGGGGACCAGATAGTCCATGAAGGTGGTGGAGAGAGGGCGACCCTCGTCGTCGTAGAGGAACTCCTCGAGCAGGGCGCCGCCGATCCCTTGGGCGACACCACCGAATATCTGACCCTCGACCACCATCGGGTTGATCATCCGCCCGCAGTCTTCGACCACCGCATAGTCCTCGATGGTGATCCGGCCGGTCGCGGCCTCCACCGTCACCAGGGCGAGATGTGCTGCGCTCGTATAGGTCCCGGTCCCGGGGTCGGCGTCATAGGTTGCCACCGATTCCAGCGACGGCTCCTCGCCCTGAGGGAGTGTTTCCGGTCTTTGATAGACGAGCCGACACAGCTCGGACAATGCCATCCCGGAGTCGGGAACCCCGGCGACGCTCACCTGCCCGTTCTCGAAAACGATGTCCTCGGCCCTCGCTTCGAGCATATGGCCGGCAATGCGGCTCAGCTTCTCCTTGAGGCGGCCCGCTGCGATCCGCGCCGCCCCCCCGGCGAGGACCGCCGACCGGCTGGCGAAGGTCCCCGATCCGTAGGGCACCTGGTCGGTATCGCCGAACTCGACCCGGATCGAGTCGAGATCCAGGCCCAATTCGTCGGCGGCCATCTGGGCGAGGGTCGTCTCGAGGCCCTGACCATGATTGTGTATGGACGAGGAGATCACCAGCCTGCCGTCGGGGGTGAATCGCAGTTTGGATGTCTCGTAGCCGAAGATGATCGGGACCCCTCGTTGGACGAACTCCCTCGTCGTGTGGGCGGTTTGCTCGATGAAGGGGACTACTCCGATGCCGACCAGATCACCTCTCGCCCGCGCCTCCTCCTGACGTCGACGCATGCCCGGGTAGTCGGCCATCTCCAGCAGCGTGTCGAGACACTCGACCACGGTTCCCGAGTCGTAAACCAGCCCACTCACCGAATTCCAGGGGAAGTCCTCGGATACGAGCAGATTCCGCCGTCGAAGCTCAACCGGATCCAGGCCCCGTTCTCGCGCCACCTGGTCCATCATTCGCTCGGTGGTGAAACAGGCCATCGGTCGTGACACCCCCCGATAGGCCCCGAACGGGGTCTTGTTGGTCGCCACCGGGGTCCCGTGTACGGAGTATTGGTCGATCCGGTAGGGACCGGGAAGGATTCCCATGGCCATTCCGGTGTCCATCGTCGACGTCCAGGGAAAGACCGAGTACGGGCCCATGCTCACCTTGATGCGAACCCGATAGGCGAGGATCCGGCCTTCGTCGTCGTATCCCATCTCGGCGTGGTGGAGATGCTCACGTGCGTGATGCGAGGCGAGGAGATGCTCCCGACGATCTTCGACCCACCGGACGGGGCGCCCGGTCTCGATGGCGGCCCTGGCACAGGCGACTTCTTCCGGGTAGAGCTGAGCCTTGACGCCAAATCCGCCACCCACGTCCGGAGCCACCACCCGCACGCTTCCCTCGTCGCGCCCCAGGGCCTGGGCCAGACCTGTCTTGATCAGATGGGGGATCTGAGTCGAGGTCCACACCGTCAAGTGGTCCCGCCCCCGGTCGTACTCGGCCAGCACGGCCCTGGTCTCGATTGGTATGCCGGTGTGTCGCGCCATCGACCAGGTCCCCGAGATGTGATGTGGGGCCTTCTCGAACGCCTCCTCGAATCCCTCAGAGGTGAACCGACGCTCAACGAACCCGTTGTCCCCCCACTCGTCGTAGACCAACGGGGCGCCCGAATCCAGAGCCGAGGCCAGGTCCACGACCGGTGGAAGACCCTCGTACTCGATTTGGACGGAGGCCATCGCGTCCTCGGCCAGGTACTCGTCCTCGGCGAGGACCATGGCCACCGCCTCCCCGACGTATCTGACCCGGTCCCAGGCGAGCACCGGCATCGAGGTGGGGCGGAATCCGGGGTACGAGGACACACAGCGTATCCCGAGGCCCGCCCAGTCCGCACCCGTGAACACACGAACGACACCTTCGGATTCGCCGACATCGACCGAGACGATCCGGGCATGGGCTTCCGTCGACCGAACGAACTTGGCATGGAGGCAGTCGCTCCTCTCCAGGTCGGCGACATATCGCCCCTCACCGGTCAGAAACCGAGGGTCCTCGACCCGTCGCACCCGGGCGCCAAACATCTGCGGTTTGCCCACGGCCGACGTCATGGGCTCCCCCTCATCGCCGCGGACGCCGCCTGGACCGCTTCCACGATTTGGACGTAGCCGGTGCAACGACAGAGGTTGCCGGCCAGGTACTCCCGGATGGTGGCTTCATCGGGCTCGGGGTCCTCGTGGAGAAGTGTCTTGACCGCCATCAGCATCCCGGGAGTGCAGAAACCGCACTGCAGGCCGTGGTGGTTCCAGAAGGCCCCCTGGATCGGATGCAGGTCGGCGTCGTCTCCGGCGAGAGACTCGACCGTCTCGACGCCCGCCCCTGCAACCTGGACCGCCAGGACCAGGCAAGAGCGAGCCGGGGCACCGTCGATGATGACCGTGCAGGCCCCGCAATATCCGTGTTCACATCCGACGTGGGTGCCTGTCAGACCGAGCTCGCCGCGCAGGAAGTCAGAGAGCAGCAGGCGGTCGGGCACCTCTCGGGTGTAGGCGCGGCCGTTCACGGTGACGGTGACTTCAGACATGTGCCAGCCTTTCCGTCGCCTGGCTCAGGGCGCGGCTCACCGTGACCTCGACGAGCCGTCGTCGGTAATCACTCGATCCGTGGATGTCGGATAGCGGTTCGATCGAGGACGCTGCAATCGACGCTGCCTCGGTGAGCACCGTGGGCTCGGCGGGCCGTCCTTCCAAGGACGTCTCCGCAGCACCGACACGGATTGGCCGATCCGCCACGCCGGCGAGGCCAACTCTGGCGCTCTTGATTTGGCCGTCTTCCATCTCGATGGCGGCCGCACATGCCACCAGGGCATAGTCGCCGGTGCGCCGGGCGAACTCGTTGAAGCCCCACAGGCCCGAGGACACCGGGAACCTGATCTCGGTTACGAGCTCGTCCGCTCGCCGAGCGGTCGTGTATGGGCCGAGGAAGAAGTCCGCGGAGCCAACCGAACGCTCCCCATGGGCCGATTTGAGGATGATCTCGGCTTCGAGGACCAGGCTCACCAGAGGCAACTCACCGGCAGGGTCGGCGTGTGCCAGGCTGCCGCCGAGTGTGCCGCGGGCACGTATGGCCGGATACCCCACATGTCTGACTGCCTCGGACACGAGGGGGAGGTAGTCGGCGAGTGATCGCTGCACCGAGTGGTGGGTGGTCATCGCTCCGACACGCACCATGTCGCCCGACACGTCATGACGGTCGAGCTCGGGGATGCGCCCCAGGTCCACCAGATGCCGGGGATAGGCCAGACGGAGATTTAGGAGGGGGATCAGACTCTGTCCGCCCGCCAGCGGAAGCGCACCGTCGAGCTGGCCCATGAGGGTGAGGGCTTCGTCGATGGTATGCGGTGAGTGGTATTCGAATGGAGGTGGCTTCATGCCCTGACGCCTCCACTTGTCCAAGACATGCTTCGCTTCCCGTCTCGACTGGCCAGTTGACAATAGATCGCCGAACCGGTCGCGGCGTCGTCGGATTGGCGCCGGTGCCGTCTGCCCTAATGTCAGCCGGGAAAGGAGTTGTCAATGCGTATCGGCGCCTGGATTCCCTCATACACCTATCCCAACCTCGACTACACCCGAGTGCGGGAAGGCGTAGACACATTTTCCCGGAAGGCAAACGACTACGGGATCGACCTGTGGACCATCGATCATCTCCTTCATGCCCCTGGTCTGTATGGGATGTCCTGGCTCGAGCCGCTCACCGTCACCACCTGGGCGGCGGCAGTCGCCCCGGACGTGTGGGTCGGAACCGGGATCCTGGTTCTCCCCCTCCGGCATCCACTCGTGCTGGCCAAGGAGATCGCGACGATGGACTATCTGACCGGGGGGCGTTATCAATTCGGGATCGGGCCTGGTTGGTATCCGCCTGAATTCGAGGCGACCGGCACCTCTGTGAAAGAGCGTGGCCGACGGACCGACGAGATGATGGAGGCGATCGGCCGACTCTTCACGGAGGAGACCGTCACATTCGACGGCCAGTTCTATCACTTCGAAGAGGTGAGTCTCGAGCCCCGTCCTCCGACACCGCCACCGGTGTGGGTTGCCGGAGGCTCGAGGATCCCCGACCCCGAATATCACGACGTGCCAAAGATGGCCAAGTCGGTCCTGGAGCGGATCGTCCGTGCCGACGGCTGGATCTCGCGCTGTTCCGGTTCCCAGGAATGGGTCAAGCAAGATTGGGAGATGATCAAGGAGCGGGCAGCCGAGCTGGGCAAGGAACCCCCGCGTTTTGGCCACACCAACTTCACCTACATCGTGGACACCGCCGACGGTGACAAGGCCCGCGAGATCCAACATGGGTTCTTTCGCCAGGTCATGGGTGACCATCGTTCGCCGGAGCATCTCGAGACCTGCTACTTGTTCGGATCGGTGGGCGAGATCATCGAGAGGATCAACGACCTGGCGTCCGCCGGATGTGACTACGTGGTCTTGGGGCCGACCCACGACGATCCGAATCAGCTCGACCTGATCCATCGCCTCGTGATGCCCAACGTCGGCTGACGGCCGATGGTCAGGTGGTGAGTGCCTTGGTGGCGTTTCTCGCTTCGGCCTCCACCCTGAATATCGCCAACAGGACTCGTAAGAGAAGGATGACGGCAAGAGTGAGCCCGGTCCAGCCGAGGACGTGATACACGTTGGCGCCGATGCCAGTGACCTGTGGCCCTCCACTGGCGGTCAGCAGCATCACCGACACCGCTCCCATCCCGATGCTGAGAAAGGCGGTGAGAGCGCGGTTGAGCATCCGTTCCATGATCCGGACGTCCTCGGCGACTGCGAAGAGCCGGATTCCGGCGCTGAGGCGACCGTGCTCCGCCATGGTGGCCAGACGATCGAGATGATGGGGAGCGCGTCGGAACAGCGGCCCCATCTCCGCCCACTCGGATTGGACGAATTCGACCACCGAGCCAGGGGCCATCCTCTCCCGGATCTCTTCGCCACCGATCTCGGCGACCACTTGAAATAGGGGGTATCCGGGTGACAGGGTCTCCAGGGTCCCGGTGAGGGTGGCCAGTGCGCGGAACATGGTCGTGGTGGACGGCGGCAGGTGAAGGCCCATGTCCGTCGTGAGCCGCAACAGATCGGTCAGGGCATCGGGTGCCGGCATGCCGGTGCCGGAGTGAGATGCGAGGAACTGAGCCAACGCTCTCTGCACCCGGTCAGGATCGTGGCCGGCGTCGATGGCCCCGACCGTCACCAATGCGTCGAAGAGGATCGCAGGCTGCTCCAACTTGAGGGCAATGAGCATCTCGAAGACCGAAGCCCGCTCATACGTGTCCAACCTCCCTGTGATCCCGAAGTCGACCAAACCCAAGCCGCCGTCTTCCAACAGGAGGACGTTGCCAGGATGGGGGTCGCCGTGGAATCTCTCACCGTGGAGCATGGCACCCACCTGTGCTTTGCAGAGTGCATCCGCCAGTGACCGATAGTCGGTCGGTGCGCTCGTGCCCCCCGACGCCTTGGAGAGCGGCGTCCCGACGAGTCGCTCCATCACGAGCAGACGATCGGTGGTGAGCTCCGAGATGATCTCCGGCACCTTGATCGACGGGAACCGCACCGTGAACTCGGCCATCTCGACGGCATGTTGCGCCTCGTGGCCAAAGCGAAGCTCGCTGCGCAACGCCTCTGAGAACTCGGCCACGAGTGCCCGGACGTTGTAGGCCTTGCCCCACGACGTGCGGCGCTCGGCCACACCACCCAGCCAGCGGACGATGGCCAGGTCACGATCGACCTGGGCTTCGAGGCCGGGACGGCGAACCTTGACCACCACCTCTCGCCCGTCGAGGAGGCGAGCGGCATGGGCCTGGCCGATCGACGCCGATCCGAGTGGTTCCGAGGAGATGTATGAGAACACCTCGTCCAGAGGCCGGCCGATCTCAGCGGCAGCGATCTCTCGCACCTGCGACTCGGGCAGGGGCGCCACGTCCGCCTGGAGACGGCTCAATTCGGCGAGGGCCACCAGAGGCAACAGGTCGGGTCTGGTGACCAGGAGCTGACCGAGCTTGACGAACATCCCGCCCGCCTCTTCCAGCGAGATCCGGACGCGCCGTGAGAGCTCGGCCGGGCTTCGTGTCGAGACGTCCCCGCGTCGCAACCCGACCAGGGGCGCAAGACCATGACGGGCCAGTATCCGGCTCACCTGAAAGCCCCGGGCCCAAATCCCGATCCACCGCCGCAAGGCGCGGAACGGCCGTATCCGCCGGAAGCTCCCTGGTGTCTTGGGTTTGGAGGTGAACAGGATCTCCAAAACCACCATCGCCCCCATGGTGCCCACGACTGCCAACCCGATCGCCAGGATGGTGAACTGTGTGGGGTCGACGTTTGTCGGGTTGTCGAAGTCGTCCACCACGATCGCGGCGGCGACGATCACCCCGAAGAGCATCCCGGCGATCGTGGCGAGGACGGTCCTCCTCCAGGTGAGCTCGCGGGCGCCGAGAAGGGCTCGGGCCACCCAGGCGAAGACGATCACGATGAGGATGAATTCGAAGAAATTCAAGTGGATGTCCAACTTCGGGCAAGGCTACGGGAGTCACCGACTCGTTGGGGTCCGAAACCGTCCCCTTCGTCCGACTTGGATGCACCGAGCCCCGAATGACGACGATCTGGCGATCTATTCTGCGCATTCCGTGACTGTCTCGCCCCAGCCCTATCTGCCCCGGCTCGTCCGTCACTGGGACGACGAGGCGCCAGGTCGGCTACACCGGCGCATCGAAGGGTCTTTGGCCTTCGTCGACATCTCTGGATTCACCAAGATGTCCGAGCGTCTGGCCCGGCAGGGAAAGGTCGGTGCCGAGGAGCTGACCGAGGTCATCGGACGGACCTTTGGCGAGCTCCTTCCCGCCGCCTATGGGTTCGGGGCGAATCTGGTCAAATTCGGAGGTGACGCCCTTCTCCTTCTCTTCACTGACGACGGGCACGACCAGCGGGCAAGCGCCGCCGCACAGGCCATGCAGCAAACCCTCGCCGAGGTCGGAGTCTGCTTCACGAGCGCTGGGAAGGTCAGGCTGCGCATGTCGGTCGGAATCCACAGTGGGATCTTCGATTTCTTCCTGATCGGGGACTCTCACCGGGAGCTCGTGGTGGCAGGCCCGGCGGCTACCCGGACCGTGGCGATGGAGGCGGCCGCCGGAGCCGGTCAGATCTTGGTGAGCGCAGAGACGGCTGCCGGTCTCCCGGCTTCCAACCTGGGCAAGTCGGTCGAGGATGCCCGTCTGCTCCGCGGAAAGGTGTCAGCCGAGGCAGTCGAAGACGAGCCGGCGGCGGAGAAGGCGGCGACCGACATCAATCAGTTCGTCCCGATCGGGTTGTGCCAATTGCTTCTCGGTGGGGAAGTTCAACCAGAGCATCGGCCGGCAACGGTCGCCTTCATCGATTACCACGGATTCGACGAGGTGATAGAAACACAGGGGGCGGTGGAAGCTGCTCGTCGCCTCGACCAACTGGTGCGGTTGGTTCAGAGCTCGGTGGACGCGAGAGGGGTCACGTTTCTCGGTACCGACATCGCCTCCGACGGCGGCAAGATCATCCTCACGGCCGGTGTGCCGTCCAGCACCGGTCACGACGAGGAGCAGATGCTTCTCGCCCTCCGGGAGATAGTCGCCGAAGGGCCCGACCTGCCGGTATCGATTGGTGTCAACTGGGGCTCGATCTTTGCCGGCGAAATAGGCACCTCGTATCGCCGCACCTACACGGTCATGGGTGATGTCGTGAATCTGGCCGCCCGTCTCATGGCCAAGGCGCCGTCTGGCCAGATATACGCAACTCCCGATGTCCTGCAGGGCTCACGGACGACATTCGAAACCGAGCCGATCGAGCCGTTCATGGTCAAGGGCAAGAAGCTCCCCGTGCAGGCCGTGTCACTTGGTCCGCCGATAGGGGCACGAGGACGTCAAGAGGACGGCCTTCCCCTGATCGGGAGGGACCCGGAGATGGCGCAGCTGACGGATTGCTGGGGCCGGGCGACCGAGGGCAGCGGTCAGATGGTGGAAGTGGTGGCCGAGGCAGGGATGGGCAAGAGCCGTGTCCTGGCCGAATTCCTCCACTCGATCGACGTGGATCGGGTCATGGAGGGTGAGTGCCGGCTCTATCAGGCCGCCACACCATATTTCCCATTTCGGTCGCTTCTCAGAGAGGCCTGGGCCTTGGGAGAGCTCAATCCTGTCCAAGCGGAAAGAGCCCTGGCCGATTTGGTGTCGGACAAGGCGCCCGAGCTCATGCCGTGGCTGTCGCTCATCGGGCTCCCACTGGGTCTCGAGATCGCCGAATCCGATGAAGTGAAACAACTCGAAGACCAATTTCGCCCGGAGCGCACCATTGCGGCCGTTGGCTCGTTGCTCGAGGCGACGATCACCAGGCCATCCGTCTTCGTGATCGAAGACACTCACTGGATGGACGAGCCATCTCGCGAGCTGCTCGACGGGATGCTCCCGGGGATCGGTCGTTGTCCGTGGATGTTCGTCCTCACGCGTCGGCCGGGAGAAGATGGCTTTGTCGCGCCTGAGTCCGAGCAGGTGACGCGTTTGGAGCTACAGCCGCTCGGGTTCGAGCAGGCACGAGATCTCATCTTCAGTGCCACCGAGGACGACCCTCTCCCTTTGCAGCAGGTCGAGCGTCTCGCCCGGCAGGCAAACGGCCGTCCGCTCTTCCTGATCGAGCTGATGGAGACCCTGCGACGGGGCGGCTCGATCGAAGAAGTGCCACAGTCGGTGGAGGCGATGATCGGGGCGCGTATCGATACGCTGCCCCATTCGGAGCGGAATGTGTTGAGGAGACTGGCGGTTCTCGGCTCCGGATTCCTGCTCGAGCACACCGGTGCAGTGCTCGACACCGCCGACACCGATCTGCAAACGAGGACTCGAGCGGTTCGGCAGTTGTCCGACTTCCTTTCGCTCGACCAGTCGGGATGGGTCCAATTCCGCCACTCCCTGATCCGGGATGTGGCCTATGCGGGCCTGCCCTTCAAGACCCGTCTCCAACTGCACGGTGCAGTCGGGGACTCGATCTACGCCGATTGTGATGGCCGTCCAGAGGAGTTCTCTGAACTGCTGTCCCTGCATTACTTCCACGCCAAGCACTGGTCCCGGACCTGGCGCTTCTCCCGAATGGCCGGCGAGCGAGCCAGGGAGATCTATGCCAATCATGAGGCGGCCGCCTTCTACCAACGGGCCCTGACTGCGGCGCGCGGGCTGGAGTGGGTGACACCCGAGCAGAGAGCGGAAGTACTGCGAAAGTTGGCCGAAGCTCTCTACGAGGCGGGTCGCTTCGAAGAGGCGATCACCGCGTTGCGCGAGGCAAAGAGACTGATCTCGGATGATCCGGTGGCTAGAGCCGACCTGCAGCGCTTCGTCGCCAGGTCCTATCAGAAGCTCGGCAAGTACTCCCAGGGGCTGCGGGAGACGGCGATCGGGCTCAAATCGATATCCGGTCATGATCGGCTCGAGGCAAGGAAGGCACGGGCGCGCCTGCGCGCCCTGAGGGCCGGGATCCTCTCCGACCTGTTTCGACCCAGACAGACCCTCGATGTGGGACTCAAGGCCGTTGACGAGGCCGCCGAGAGTGGCGAGCAGGAAGCACTCGCCCGGGCCTACACCTACATCGACGAGGCCTATCAGACATTGGGACAAAGGGACATGGCCATCCATGAGCCCATGGCACTCGAGATCTTCGAGGAGTTGGGCGACCTCTCCGGGATCGCACTCATCGCCATCAACCTCGGTGTCCAGGCCTACGCCGACGGTGAGTGGGTCTACGCCCTCGAGATGTACTCACGGGCCCAGGAGGTGAGCCGGAAGAGTGGAAACCAGCACGCCGAGGGGGCGGCCGCCGCCAATCTGGGCGAGGTGCTGGTCAGCATGGGTCGATTCGATGAGGCGGAGGCGGTCCTCAGAGAGGCCCGTCGCGTGCTGAGAGCGCAGAAGGACGTGCTCTTTGCCCTGTTCGCCGAGACCCAACTGGGCCGTCTCGCCATGGAGCGTGGTGCCCTGGACATCGCCATCAGCTCTCTGACGAAGATCGTGGACGATGCGATCACCTCTGGCCAATCGTTCATTGCCGTCGACACATCGGTCCATCTTGCCGAAGCGCACGTGCGCAACGGCGATCCGGAGACGGCCCACCAGGTGATAACGGTGGCACAGCAGCTGGCCGGCGAGGACGCCGCCTTGTACGAGGTGCCCCTGGAGCGGGTGAGGGCTGCGGCGCTGTTGCGGCAGGGGCGTCTCGTGGAGGCAGCGGATCGGGCTCGCCGAATGCTCGATAGTGCGAAACAACAAGGGCTCGTCTACGAGGAGGCGCTCCTGAAGTTGATCGAGTCCGAGGCGCAGGGAGAGGTCTCCGAGGAGGCCATGGGCATCCTCAGAGACCTCGGTGCGACCGATCCCTACGTGTACCGCTTCCCATCGCCGATGTTGTAGACGACGTCGACCTTGATCCAGGTCCCGATCGGATAGCCGTCGATGCCGGCCATGTCGATCAAACCCGTGACTCGTGAGTCGGAATCGACGAGGCACGACGTATGACCGACCGGTAGCACTTGAGTGGTGTCGATCGGGGAGGGGAGACCGCCGACCACTCTTGGGTCCTTCTTACACCAAGGCATCACCCGCTCGCCGGCGCCGACGTTGTCGTCGTAGGACAGAGTCCGGTGTTGAGGCTCGCCAACGTTTGGGGGATTGGCGAAGCGCCAGGTGATCACTTCCAGGAATTGGGCGACGGCGGTGCCATCGATTGGTGATGTGGCAAAGTCGACGAATAGCCGACCGCCCTCGGTCCCTGAGTTGAAGTTGAAGGGCAGGCCGGATTGAGGCCCCTTGCACCCATCGCTCGTGTCGTTGCCCCGTGTGACCTGGTACGTCGAGCCACTCCCATCGAGTGTCACGGTGGCGCCGCATCCGACCTCACCGTCGTACTCCTCGACCAGCTTGAACAGGGTGTCACCGGTCTCGAGACTATTTCCGAGCGGGCCGGGTGCCGCACCCCTGAACCCACCTTCCAACGAGACCGCAGCGTCGGAGTGGTCGTCCTTGTCCTTGTGGGACGACCCCTTCTTGTAAGTGTTGGTCTCGGCCTTGGCGGCCTTGATCACGATCGTGTCGAATACTCCGGCGACATGGAAAGACTGCCACTGGCCCGGTCCCGGGTCGTCGGCCGCATCGATCCACAGGATCACCCGCTGGTTGTCGTTCCCATAGGAGTCGGGTCCACAATCAGAAAGTGCAGCACACGGCACGGTCACGGTGTCGACGACGGAATTTCCCTGTTTGAGTTGGAGGACCGCGGCGCTCTTGAACTTGAAGCCGAGATCGATCTCGGCGTATCCGATCTCCTGCCCCTCCAGGGCTCCGGTGAGCTTGATCGTCAGAGCCTGACTCAGCTCCTTGTTGATGCGAGCGCATGGTTCGCCCGTGCCCTCGTACTTCTGTCCGACGCCGATCCTGTGGTCCTTGAGACCGGCGAACGGGTGCTTGCTCGATTGGCCTGAGCCGATCACGCTCACGAGAGAATCGCCCCCGCCGGCCAACTTGCATTGGGTCTCGGAGAGCGTCTGGGTCAGATCGGCGCCCGAATTCGCCGGGTCGTACACGAAGCGGTCACCATCGGCGTTCAGATGGAGATGGAGCACTCCGGTCTCGCCCAGGACAGGGCCGTCTCCCATGGCCGGGACCACGAACATCGAGAGCGCCACCATCAATCCGACGGCACTTCCCAGTGCCCAGCGCGTTCGCCTTCTCATACTTCCTCCAGACAAATGATTTCGAGCGCGGCGTCGAAATCGAAGATGTCTTCGCCTCTGCCCCTGATTCCCATCCAACCTCGTGAAGTTACATCATCGAGCGGCACTGCGTGGCGACGGTGCACCGTCTACTGGAGCGGCCGGTTCGCACGTAAGCTCATCCCGGATGATGGATCTCGAGGCGGTAACGCCCGAAGAGGGTCTCTCGCCGGGCGAGGTGCGCCAGCGCATCGCCGCCGGGCAGGTCAACCAGGTGCAGGACAGGCCCAGCCGAACCACCGGGGAGATCATTCGCGCCAACGTCGTCACACGGTTCAACGTCCTCCTGGGAGCCCTCTTACTCGTCGTCTTGCTGGTCTTGCGTGAGCCACGCGATGCCCTGTTCGGGATCGTCTTGCTCACCAACTCTCTCATCGGGATCATCCAGGAGCTCAGGGCCAAGAAGACCCTCGATCGCCTCGAGTTGCTGGCAGCGCCCCGCGTGAGAGTGGTCAGATCGGGCCGTGTATCAGAGGTGGCAGTCGACAAGGTGGTCGTCGACGACCTGATCGCCCTCCGTGCCGGTGACCAACTCGCCGTCGATGGAGTCGTGGTCAGCTCGTCCGGGTTGGAGATCGACGAGTCACTTCTCACCGGCGAGTCGGACCCCGTAGTGAAAAAGGTGGACGATCGTTGCCTTTCGGGAAGCTTCGTGGCCGCCGGATCAGGCCGCTACCGCGCCACGCATGTCGGTGGCGATTCCTATGCGGCGAAGCTGGCACAGGCCGCCAAGAGGTTCACCCTGGTCCGCTCCGAGCTCCGTGACGGGATCGACTCGATCCTCGGCATCGTCAGTTGGGCCGTGATCCCGATGGGGATCTTGTTGGTGTGGAGCTCGACCCGGGGAGGCGGCACCTTCCTCGAAGGCTTGGGAGGGGCGGTCGCAGCCGGTGTCGCCATGGTTCCCCAAGGTCTGGTTCTCCTGGCCTCGGTGGCGTTCGCCGTCGGTGTGATCCGGTTGGGGCGTCGCAACGTCCTGGTCCAGGAGCTGCCTGCCATCGAGGGCCTGGCCCGGGTCGATGTCGTCTGTTTCGACAAGACCGGAACGTTGACAGAAGGCCGGCTGACGGTGGAGGAGGTGTTGCTGCTCTCCGAAACGGACCCCAATCCGGCGCTGAGGGCAATAGCCGGTGCCGAGCCTCATCCCAACGCCACATTGGCCGCCATCGGCTCCGCATTCCCGGGCGACCCCGGATGGCGGGTCACGGCCTCGGTTCCGTTCTCCTCGGCGAGGAAGTGGAGTGGATACACCTTCTCGGGTCACGGAACCTGGGTGATCGGGGCCCCTGACGTCGTCGTCCCGGAAGACGAATGGGCGATGAAGGTCTCCCGGGATGCCACCACAGACGGCAATCGGGTATTGGTCGTCGCCAACGGGTCCGCGCAACTGACCGAGGGTCGTCTGCCCCGTGATCTGGTGTCGGTGGCCATTCTCGTCTTGGCCGACCAGGTGCGTTCGGACGCGGCCGAGACGCTGAGATATTTCAGCGAGCAGGGAGTCGAGATGAAGGTGATCTCGGGGGACCATCCCGATACCGTGGCGGCGATCGCCCGGGCAGCCGGGGTGCCAGGAGCCGACAAGGTCGTCGATGCCAAGCTCCTCCCCAAAGACCCCGGAGAGCTCGCCGCCCTCATGGAGACGGCCACGGTGTTCGGGCGGGTGAGCCCTCAGCAGAAGCAGGTAATGGTGGCGGCCCTGCGTTCGAGCGGGCACGTGGTTGCCATGACCGGTGACGGTGTCAACGATGTGCTCGCCCTGAAGGAGTCGGACATCGGAATCGCCATCGGCGGGGGAGCCCCGGCCTCACGAGCCGTTGCCCAATTGGTTCTGATCGATGGGCGGTTCTCATCGCTGCCCGGGATCGTGGGGGAGGGGCGACGGGTGATCTCCAACATCGAGCGAGTCGCCAACTTGTTCATCACCAGCACCGTCTACGCCTTCGGTCTGTCGCTGGCGATCGTGATCTCCACACTGCCCTTCCCATTCCTCGCCCGTCACCTCACCCTGGTCGGAAGCCTCACCGTGGGCATCCCGGCGTTCTTCCTGGCGTTGGCACCCTCCCGTCGCCGCGCCCGACCCGGGTTCGTGAGCCGGGTGCTGCGCTTTGCGATCCCGACTGGGCTGGTGGCCACTATCGCCACGTTCGCCGGCTACTGGCTGGCCGACCTCGAAGGCTCCTCCATCCCCGAGTCGCGGACCACTGCGACCCTGATCCTCGCCGCCATCGGCCTGTTCGCCCTCGGGATCGTCAGTCGACCTCTCGTGCCGTGGAAGAAGGTCTTGATCTCGACGATGGCCGGCCTACTGGTATTGGCCATGGCCAGCCCCTTCCTCCGGGACTTCTTCGCTCTCGATCTCCCTCGTGCGGTCGTGTTGCTCGCATCGGTGGGCATCGTGGCGCTCACCGGGACGATCATGATCTTCGCTCTTCGAGCGCTGGGGTGGGCGCGTCAGGTGCCGGAACTGCTCAGAGAGCATCCGCCAACCCAGCTTGGGGGATTGCGCGACCTGACCCGTCTCGTGGTGGAAGAGTCCGGATGGCACCGATCGTTCCCCACCACCACCGAGATGCAGCCGGTGGTGAAGTCCGATGAGCGAGAGCGCTCCGAGGACTGACGGGCCGGACATTCTCCCTGGCTCCTCTCGCTCAGGGTCATCTCACATTTATTTGCATTATGCAAACATGTCGATCATCGTTGTGTCGTGACGAGAGCCGAATCCATCGAAGACCTACAACGCGCACTCATACAAGTGGTGCGACGGTCCTCGGTCCCTCGGGCCCATGACCGAATCGCCACACGCGCCGCCGTCGAAGTCGATCGTGTCGAGGCAGTGGCATTGAGCCGCATCGTCGACAGCGGGTCGATGCGTCTCTCCGAGCTCGCTGCCCAACTCGGAGTCGCGTGTTCCACTGCAGGGCGTCACGCTGCCCACCTCGAGGAGAGGGCACTTTGCGCCCGGACGGTCGATCCCGTCGACAGTCGAGCAGTCGTCGTGACACCAACCGATCGAGGCCGGTCATTGGTCGCCAGACTTCGCTCAACCTATCGGGAGGTCCTCGGGGAGATCCTCGAGCACTGGACGGATGACGACCTGGCGCATCTGTCTGATCTGCTCGGGCGGCTCGGGGAGGATCTGTCAGCTCTGAGTGAGCCCGCGGTGGTGGCAACCCCATGAGCGTCCAGGATCAGCGTCTGGGAAGCAAGGAGCCCGACCGGGCCGGCATCTTCGATGGAGATCGGTATCCGTGGATCGCGATGGGGGTGGTCCTCATCGGCACGTTCATGGTCATCCTCGACACCACGATCGTCAACGTCGCCCTTCCTCAGATCGGGTTGGCTCTCGACCGTCAGGCCGGGATCGAATGGGTGGTGACGGCATACCTGCTCGCCGTCGGTCTCGCCCAACCTCCGACCGGGTGGCTGGCAGACCGTTTTGGCCGCAAGCGTCTGTTCATCGTGAGTCTGGGCTTCTTCGTCATTGGCTCCTTGGGTGCGGCCCTCTCGCCGAATCTCGGGTCGCTGGTGGGTGCCCGGGTGATCCAGGGTCTGGGCGGGGGAGCGTTGATGCCGGTGGGCATGGCCATGATCTACGAGCTGTTTCCCCCAGACAGGCGTGGCACGGCGCTGGGTGTTTGGGGCGTCGCTGCGATGGCCGGCCCGGCTTTCGGGCCTGTGATCGGGGGCTATCTGGTGACCAATGTGAGCTGGCACTGGTTGTTCCTGATCAATGTCCCGATCGGCGTGGCCGGGATCATCATCGCCTCCAAGCTCCTTCGCGATACGGGCTACTCGGAGCGAAGGCGATTCGACGGCGTGGGTTTGGCACTCATCAGCGCCGGTCTCGTCGTCTGGCTGTTCACCTTCGCCAAGGCCGATGTGTGGGGTTGGGGCTCGGGGCTCGCAGTGACCCTGCTGTTGCTCGGCGCTGTCCTGGTGACACTCTTCGTGCTCTGGGAGCGACGGGTCGACCATCCCGCCATCGACGTGTC
Organism: Acidimicrobiia bacterium; assembly: GCA_049578105.1. Lineage (GTDB taxonomy): Bacteria > Actinomycetota > Acidimicrobiia > Spongiisociales > ZC4RG35 > JARDZU01. Next base: position 30,291 of record JBAULI010000166.1, read on the forward strand.
GATGTTCGGCGTTCCCATCTTCAGCCTCACCCTGGCCGTGATCGCATGCACGGTGGTGGTTCAGTTCGGAATCCTTGTCTTCCTACCGCTGGAGTTGGAGACGATTCGGGGAATGACCGCACTCCGGGTTGGGACCATGCTGGTGCCGACGGCCATAGCCGCGGCAATCACCTTCCCGCTCGGCGGCCGGCTCACCGATCGGATAGGGCCACGCGTACCGGTCGTCACCGGAGTCTTGTTGCTCGGGGTGTCTGCCTGGATCCTCGGTCACTTGACCCTCGAGTCGCCAACTCTCACCATCGAGATCGCCTTGGTCGCTCAAGGGCTGGGCTTTGGCCTCGCCATGATGCCCAACTCGGTGACGGGCCTGAACGCACTGCCCAAGCGTTTCGTTGCCCAGGCCACCGCGGTGCGGCAACTCAACGTGCGAGTGGCCGCCTCGTTTGGCGTGGCCGTCCTGGCCGGCGTGGTCTCTACGGCGTTGGGCGACACCACACCGTCGGGACCGGGGGATCCGGGGGCGGCGGCGGGTCAGGCGGCGTACAACCAGATGTTCCTCATCATCTCCGGGCTGGCGGTGGTTGCCGGGCTCTTGGCCGTCTTCCTCCCAGGAAAGGCGAGGAATCGGCAGATTCAGGCGGAGCGAGCCGAGGAGTACCAACCGACGATCCCTGAGATTTGATCTACTCGTCGGCGGGCGTGACGTCCTGCGCCGCAACCTTCTCCGGATCGTCTCGCCACACCAAATAGGAGTAGATGAACAGATAGATGACGCCCGGGATGAGAACTATGAACATGGCGTAGAACGCCCATTCGCCCCCGATCAAGGCCCCGACCATGGTGGCCACTCCCGCAGCGATGAACACCCGACCACCGAGTCGATGTGTCATCACCCACGACTTCTTGCTCGTCAACGTCCATGGAGTTCGGATACCGGCGAACCAGTTCGGGCGGAACTTGCCCATCACCGCGCCGAGGACGATGAACAGCACGCCGACGGCGGCGACGATGAGCTCGCCGACCGGGAAGGTCTCCTCGTTTCCGATGGCGAGATTCAGGACCACATATATGAACGCCAGATACACCGTCAGCAGGACCCGGACCAGGAGGTAGGTCCCGGCGAACGTCTCATAGTTCCGGCGCGCCGGATCGATCCGAGGCAGGTACTTGAGTAGCGGGTACAAGGCCGCGGTGATGATGGGCACCAGGAGCAGGCCGACGAACTTCCCTCCGTAGCCGTCCACCTCACCGGCGGCGTTCCAATGTACCGGGATCTGGTCGGGAACCGAGCCCCACCGGACGGCGGCCAGGATGAACATTCCGGCGATGATCGCCAGCTGGAACATCTCCCAGGCTCTCTTGTGCTCTGTCAACTCATGCCTCCCTCGAGACGGCGTCCGTTTCCTGGCCCCCCTTTGGGTGTCGCCGGTCGGCAAAGAACGACATGACGGCACCGGCGGCGTCGTCGAACGCCGACGTGTTGATCGAGTAGACCACCTTGGTCTTGCTCTTCTCCGAGACGATCAACCCGGCGTGCTTGAGCACGTTGAAATGACCCGACATCGTCGACTTCGCCAGATCGAACTCTTCGGCGAGGTCGCCGGCTGTCATGTCACCGTGTCTCAGTAAGCGAAGGATCTCACGACGGGTCGGGTCGGCCAGCGCCTTGAGAACCTCATTGATGCTCATGTGGTTTCGGTCTTTCGCCAATCACCGAATTATACACGCGCTGCAGAACCGAGTCGTGTCGGGCGGCCGAGGTTCTAGGGCAATCTGGTTGAGATGAGCCGCGCCATCTCTATCAGACTCCCATCGGGAACCTGACCGCTGATCCTGGCCACGCTCACCGCCCAACCATTCTGAAGGAACCGGACGCTCCCGTCTCCGACGAAGGCATCCTCGCCGAGACCGTCGAGGGTCTCACCGATGCGACTCGAGCTGCCCGGCTTGGCGAAATAGATGTCACCGTCGTAGACCTGTACCAGGACATGGGTGCCCGCGTCGTCGCTGCGGTACTCGCACGTGACCGGATCGGGTTTGCCGTCGATGCCGTCGGCGGGGACCGGTTCTTCCACCGATCCACCTATCCACTGCTCGGCCTCGGTAGCGGTGATGAGGGAGCAACGGTCCAGGCTCCGATCACCCGATGCGTCGCCGTTCCCACCCCCGCAGGAGGTCACAGCCAACGCCATCACCAAGACTGCAACCAACCAAACACGATGGCTCATCACTCACCCCTTCCTGACGGCGAATCGACTCTACGCGTATCGACGTGCGCCACGTACTGCGATGGGCCGAGGGCGAAGGGTCGGCCGGTCAGGTGCGGCTGATGCTTGGCACACCCTGGCCGTCCACGGGGACGTCGGGGCCAGCGAACTGAGAGTTGTACAGGGCTGCATACGCCCCGTCCCGGGCGATCAGTTGATCGTGGTTGCCACTCTCGACGATCCGGCCTTCCTCCATCACCAGAATGAGGTCGGCATCACGAATGGTCGAGAGTCGATGAGCGATGACGAAGCTGGTCCGATCGGTTCTCAAAGCGGCCATTGCGTGCTGCACCAGCAACTCGGTGCGGGTGTCCACGGAGCTGGTGGCCTCATCGAGGATCAGCAGGGCGGGATTGGTCAGGAACGCCCTGGCGATCGTGATCAGCTGCTTCTCGCCGGCGCTGACATTGCTGCCCTCGTCGTCGATCATCGTGTCATACCCATCGGGGAGGCTGTGAACGAAGCGGTCGACGAATGTCGCCTTCGCCGCCTCGAGGATCTCTTCCTCCGTCGCGTCAGGGCGGCCATACGCGATGTTTTCCCGAATCGTGCCCTTGAAGAGCCACGGATCTTGAAGAACCATCCCGATCTGTGAGCGCAGATCGGAGCGCTGCATCTGGGCGATGTCGACACCATCCAGCGTGATCCGACCACCATCGAGCTCGTAGAACCTCATGATCAGGTTCACCAGGGTGGTCTTGCCCGCTCCCGTTGGGCCGACGATGGCGATGGTGTGGCCCGGTTCCACGGTGAGTGACAGGTGCTCGATCAGCGGCCGGTCCTCTTCATAGCTGAAGGACACGTCTTCGAATATGACCCGGCCATGTGCGGCCCGGGGGACCCGGGCATGGTGTTCATCGGAGACCTCCTCGTCCGCGTCGAGGAGCTCGAAGACACGCTCGGCGGAGGCCACACCCGATTGGAGCAAGTTGATCATCGACGCAACCTGGGTTACGGGCTGGGTGAACTGTCGGGAGTACTGGATGAAAGCCTGGACATCACCGAGGCTCATGGTCCCGCTCGCCACGCGCAACCCGCCGATCACAGCGATGATCACGTAGTTCAGGTTCCCGATGAACATCATGATCGGCATGATCAGCCCGGAGAGGAATTGGGCCTTGAAGCTCGCCTGGAACAGCTCCTCGTTCTCGTCGTCGAAGGACTCCTGGACCTCGCGCTGTCGCCCAAACACCTTGACGAGTGAATGACCGGTGAACGCCTCCTCGATCTGCGAGTTCAGGGCTCCGGTGCGACGCCATTGACTGATGAACTGGGTCTGGGACCGTTTCATCACCAGCCCGGCGACCACGATCGTCACCGGGATCGTCACCAGGGCGATCAGGGCGAGGGTTGCCGAGATGTACACCATCATCCCGACGACGAACACGATCGTCAGCACCGACGTCAGCAGCTGGCTCATCGTCTGCTGGAGACTGGTGGAGACATTGTCGATGTCGTTGGTGACCCGGCTCAGCAGCTCGCCGCGGGGCTGACGATCGAAATAGCTCAGAGGAAGCCGGTTCAACTTGTCTTCCACGTCCTGACGCAACCGGTAGATGGTCCGCTGGACCACGTCGTTGAGCAGATATCCCTGGAGGAAACCGATGAGGGACGAGCCGAGATACAGGGCCAGAACGATCAAGAGCACCATGCCCACGGCGGAGAAGTCGATTCCCTGACCGGGTATCACGTTCACGCCCGTGAGGAGATCGGCGATCTGGGCGTGGCCGGCGGCGCGGGCGGCCTCGATCGCCTGCTCCTTGGTCATGCCGGCGGGAAGTCGACCGCCGATCACCCCGGCGAAGATCAGGTCGGTCGCCTTGCCGAGGACCTTGGGACCGATGGCAGCCAACCCAACGCTGACGACGGCCGCGCCCAACACGCCGATTGCCTTGGCTCGCTGGGGTCGGAGCATGCGTAGCAGTCTCTTCCCCGACTCGGCGAAGTTCATCGGCTTCTGACCGATCATGCCACCGCCGAAATGGCCGCGGCCGGGGCCACCCTGGCCCTGGATGCGCTCCGTGGCTTTCATGGTGGGTCCGCTCATGACGCCACCTCCGCCTTGAGTTGGGACTCGACTATCTCGACATACGTCTGACAGGTGGCGAGCAGCTGATCGTGCTTGCCGGATCCGACGATCCTCCCATCCTCGAGCACGAGGATCTGGTCGGCATCCGAGATCGTCGACACACGCTGAGCGACGATCAACACCGTGGCGTTCTTCGTCACCGGTTTGAGGGCACGGCGCAACCGGGCATCGGTGGCCAGGTCGAGCGCCGAGAACGAGTCGTCGAACAAATACAATTCCGGATCTCGGATCACGGCCCTCGCAATGGCGAGACGCTGTCGCTGCCCGCCGGAGACATTGGTGCCTCCCTGGGAGATGGGGGACTCGAGACCCTCTGGCATCGCCTCCACGAAGTCCCGCGCCTGGGCGATCTCCAGGGCAGCCCACATTTCATCATCGGTGGCGTCGGGGCTGCCGTACCGGAGATTGGAAGCCACGGTCCCCGAGAACAGGTAGGGGCTCTGCGGCACCAGGCCGATCTTCGACCAGAGAGTGTCGGGGTCGAGACGACGCACGTCGACACCATCGACCGAGACCGTGCCACTGGTGGCGTCGAAGAGTCGTGGGATGAGATGCAAAAGGGTCGTCTTGCCCGCGCCGGTCGACCCGACGATCGCAGTCGTTTGTCCCGGGAGGGCGGTGAAGGAGATGTCGCTGAGCACGGGATGACTCGCACCCGGGTAGGTGAAGCCGACATGATCGAGGTCGAGGCGAGCCCTGCCCTCGAGCCTGGTCACACCATTGATCGGGGGTACCACGCTGGAATCTGTGCCCAGCACCTCACCGATCCTGTCGGCGCTGACCGAGGCCCTGGGGATCATCACGAGCATGAACGTGGCCATCATCACCGACATCAGGATCTGTATCAGATAGGTCAGGAACGCGGTGAGTGAGCCGATCTCCATGGCTCCGATGTCGACGCGGTGCCCCCCGAACCAGAGCACGGCGACGGTCGAGGCGTTGAGTACCAGCATCACGATCGGGAACATGGCCGCCATCCACCGTCCAACGGTCAGGGAGACGTCCGTCAGCTCGGCGTTGGCCTCGGCAAACCTCTCGGCCTCGTACTTCTCCCTGACGAACGCCCTCAGGACCCGGATGCCGGTTGCCTGCTCTCTCAGAACTCGGTTGACGGTGTCGATCCGCTTCTGCATCAGCCTGAATGCGGGAATCATGTGCGAGACGATGAATCCGACCGCTGCAGCGAGGACCGGCACGGCCACGACGACGAGCCATGACAACCCGACATCCTCTCGCAACGCCATGATGATCCCGCCGACCATCATGATCGGGGCCATCACCATCATGGTCAGGCTCATGAGCACCAACATCTGGACCTGTTGTACGTCGTTGGTATTTCGGGTGATGAGGGAGGGTGCCCCGAAATGAGCCATCTCCTTGCTCGAGAACTCGGCGACCCGCCGGAAGATCGAGGATCGGAGATCGCGTCCGAAGCCCATGGCGGTCCGTGCCGCGAAGTAGACGGCCGAGATCGAGCATGCCACCTGCACCAACGAGACGCCGAGCATCAGGATGCCCGTCCTCGTGATGTAGGCGGTGTCGCCCATCACCACACCGTTGTCGATGATGTCGGCATTGAGACTGGGCAGATAGAGGGAGGCGATGGTGGCGATCAATTGGAGGCCGACCACGATGGAGATGGGTCTCTTGTAGAGACGAAGGTGATCTTTGAGTATTCGTACCAGCATCAGGGCACCGGAATCGTTTCTCGATCGATGATCCCACGGGTGAGCACGCTCACGATCTCCGGGATCGTGAGTCGATCCTTGCCACCCAGGTAAGGGTGGCGGCTGGAGAGAACCATGCTCCTGAAGGCCGCCGCCGCTCGTTTGGGCGCGATGCGGAGGGTCACATCACTTTCGGTGAAGATCCGCGCCAGCGAATCGTTGATCGCAATGTTCGACTCTTCCACGAAATCAGGTGAGGCGGCCCGATGATCGTGCCCTGCCGGCGGGGGAAGGGTACGCAAGATCGAAGCGAGTGCGATGACCCTGTCGTATCTGTCCATCAGAATCCGACCTGCCTCGGCCATCTTCACTTCGAAAGGTGCCTCCGGGTAGATCTCGGCGAGCGCTTCTCGCGTGGGCTCGGGGTCCATGCTGAACCTGACCGCCTCGACGATCAGGGCGCGCTTGTCGGGGAAGACACCGAAGATGGTCCCTTCTGCGATGCCGGCGGCCTCTGCGATCTGCTTGGTCGTGACCGATGCCCCGTGCTCGATGAGAAGGGGGATCACGGCGGTGATGATCGACTTCCGCCGCTCCTCGGGTGAAAGGGGCATGGCACGCCCTGACTTCCTGGTCATATCACCACACTAACTGAGTGAGCACTCACTCACGAACTGACTATCTATACGTCCGGGCATTCTTGACTTGGCGGTCCGCGGGGTATGGGCTACAACGTCGTCGTAGAGACCGGAGAATGTGTTGACCCCTGAAACCGGAAGATTTGGAGCGTGGCGCCGACGGGGCGAGATAGACACCGACATGGCACGTGAGCTCGAAGTCATGGGTTTCGGGGCCATCTGGGTGGGAGGGTCGCCGGCAGGCGACCTCGGTCAGATCGGCGAGCTCTTGGACGCCACCGGTCGAATCGTGATCGCAACCGGCATCGTGAACATGTGGCGCGAAGACGCCGAGACGGTCGCCGGGGCAACACGCCGCCTGAGCGAGCGGCACCCTGGACGATTCCTCCTCGGTCTCGGTATCGGTCATCGCGAGTCGACCCAGGAATTTCGCAGGCCGATGGAGAAGATGAACGAGTATCTCGATCGTCTCGACCAGGCATCGGTGTCGGCCGACCAAATCGTGCTGGCGGCCCTTGGCCCGCGGGCTTTGCGGCTCTCGGCAGAGAGGACTGCCGGTGCCCATCCCTATCTCACCACACCGAGGCACACTGCCTACGCTCGTGAGGTCCTGGGCAATGGGCCCCTATTGGCTCCGGAACAAAAGGTGATCCTCGGTGTAGGCCGGGATCGTGCCCGTGACTTGGGGCGATCGATCCTGGCCCGCTACCTGCGTCTGTCCAACTACCGCACCAACCTGATCCGCGAGGGCTGGAGCGAAGCCGACCTCGGGAATGGGGGGAGTGACGAGCTCGTCGACTCGCTCGTCCTGCATGGTGGGGCCGAGACCGTGGCGGGGAGGCTTGTTGCGCACTTGGAAGCCGGTGCCGATCATGTCGCGATCCAGGTGATCGGCGACGATCCCCTTCCGGCCTATCGGACGCTTGCGGGCATGCTTCTCGACTGAGAGGCGTCTGCCGGGCGCCCGGCGGTCAGCCGGTGCTCGTTGTTGCAGCCTCGGCCGGTTGACTCTCGCCGTGGGTCTCGAGATTCTCGCCCGCCGGGTACATCGGCGCCTCGGCGGATGGGACCAACAGCTCGAAGATCGTGTTGTGGTCGTGGCGGCTGTAAGTGAGAGTCCCACCCATGCGCTGTGCGAGGCTTCTGGCGATCCATAGGCCAAGCCCGGTCGAGCCCGGAGCCGCCGCACGGTCCCGAGCACGGTGATAGGGCTGAAAGATCGGGATGGCATCGGCAGGGCTGACTCCAGACCCGTTGTCGGCGACAACGAGAGACACGAGGGCTCCCAGTGGCTCGATCGACACGCTTATCTTCGGCCCGCCATATCGCTCGGCATTGGTCAGGAGATTGCGCAGGATCTGGCTGTAGCGGAGTGGATCCACCATGGCCCAGATTGGCTCACCCGGTTCCTCGAAGGCGATCTCTGTCCCATCGGCGCCGGCGCGGCGAATCATGGTCGCGGTCAGCGGGCCGAGATCGACCGGCTCGGGAAGGGTGTCCAGGACGCCTCTCTCGGCCCGGCTGGCGATGAGCAGGTCCTCGATGACTTCGCCTGCCTCGCTTGCCTGCTGGTGTGCCATGCCCAGCAGCTCCGCCATATCACTTTCATCGATGCGGGCGCCTTCCTCGGTGAGGAGCTCGGTGACGCCGATCACGCCGGTCAGATAGTTGCGCAACTCATGACTCACCACGCCGATGGTCTGGGCCCGAGATGCCTCGAGCTCGGCGAGGCGCCTCCGCACGGCGTTGATGATGCCCAGGACGATCCCGACGACGAAGATCGTGCTCATGAGGTCGACGACCACGAGGGACAGGTCTCCCTTCGCGACGAGAGCGAGTGTCAGGAGACCGAAGCTCATGGTGTAGACCACGAGTGCGATTCGACGCCATCCCGTGGCAAAGAGACCGATGAGGACGACCGACCCGACGATGGTGAGGAGGGGGGCAGCCCGATCACTGTTGGCCGTGGCAAAGATCAACACTGCGCCGTGAACGGCACTTGCATCGACGAAGAGGGCAACCGAAGTCTCTTCTGTCTTCCACACGGTCATCCCATATGCGTGGGCGACGATGATCGTCCCGGCGAGAGTGACGACCCACAGGTATGGATGACCCAGGCCGCCGATCCAGATGAGCAGGGTGAGTGCGATCAGCCCGAATCCCAGAAACCATCTCGCGTGCAGGTAGGTGGAGGCGAACTGATCGAGTGCGCTGACCCGGTTTTCACCTCTTGAGGAGCTCACTCGTCATCTA
>JBAULI010000167.1:0-16531 GCA_049578105.1 Acidimicrobiia bacterium
CCTTCAGGGTCGGGAGCCACAATGGTGGACACGCGCTGCAACTGCTCGTTCATCGTCCCCGAGTAGGTCTCGTTCGGGCCGAGACCACCAAGATCGACGTCCGAGAGTGACTTGCCTGCGGCGAGGATCCCCGCACGAGTCAGATCACCATTGGCGATCGCCGCTTCGAGGACTTTGGCCACGATGGACGCCTCGACCGCACCTTCGGTGAAGAACTCAGACGCAGGAAGGCCTGCGGCCAGGACGGCCTCGCTGAATGCAGTGATCCCGGGATTCCCGTCGGCCCACGGAGTGGCGTAGAAGCTCAGGACGAAGTCACGCGCTGCCTGCTCGGCGATCGGTGACCCGGGAGCGATGAAGCGAGGGCTGTACGTGGGGAACGCCCCGGTCCAGATCGCTTCCAGCCCCTGTCCAACGACGAGGCTGTAGATCGCTTCGGTGTCCTGTGAGCGCCCGGTCAAGAACACGACGTCGGGATCGGCAGCCACGATGGCATTGGCGATCTCGTCCGGATTTGCCGGACCATCCGCCTCGGGCACGATTGCCCCGGTGCCGTCATAGACCACATCCAGCCCGAGGGCGGCTGCAGCCTGCGTGGCTCCTGCTGCGGCGTCGAGACCGAAGTCACCAGGGATCGACACGATCGCGATCGTCGACACATCGTTGTTCTCGGCGATATAGCCGAGGAGGTTGTGTGCCTCCTCGCAATATGGCATCCCGTGATGGAGCAGATTGGCGTTGAGCGTCTCGTCGGTCCAACCCGAGTACCAGGTCAACGGGATCGCCAGCATGTTGTCTCGTGCCAGCTGGTCGAGGATGCCGACCGTCTGCGGCGAGCCGGTGCTCTGACCGATCATCGCGACTTGGGTTGAGAGCTCCTCGTAGAACTGAACCGTTGCCTCTGCGTCATATCCGGTGTCGCGAACTTCCATCTCGATGGTCCAACCGTCGAGGCCACCCGACTCGTTCAGCTGGGTGTAGTAGAGCTGTGCTCCGGCATTGATGGCTCCCACCAGCGCCGCAAAAGGACCGCTCAGGTCGGACAGGTAGCCGACCTTGATGACATGGTTTTCGACGTCCACACCAACATCGGTGGCCATTTCCATCATCTCGGCCGTTGTGGTCGTTTCCGCCGGAGCCGCCGTTGTGGTCGTCTCCTCGTTGGCCGCAGCCGTCGTCGTCGTCTCGCCACCGCCGCTGTCACCACATGCGACGAGGACCAGGCCAAGGACGAGCAGGATGGCAAGCCATTTCCGCTTGTTCCTCATTCGATTCCTTCCTCCTCTTTGTTGTCTGGCACCCGTCGAGGGCGCCCCATTGCGACCGTTCAATAGGTGAACGGCCAACCCTTCCAGTAGTTGCGGATGCGAACCCAGATGCCATAGAGGCCCAGGGGCTCGAAAATGATGAATCCAACGATTAGCAAACCATATAGGACCTGATTGACCTGGAACACGTTGAGCCCAGGGCTGGCTCCAGGAAGTGAGCTCATCAGACCGAAGTCGAATGCGTTTGTGGCCACGATGAAGTCGGCGATCTTCTGAGACACGCCGTCACCGGTCATCGCCAGGGTGGTCAGCCAGTCGGTCACGTTCAGGACGACGAGAGGCAGAACGATGACGAAGAGCGAGCCCAACGCCATCCCACTCACCACACCCGCTCCCCCGATTAGAACGATGGCAATGATCTCCACCGAGAGGGAAAGCCCGAATGCCTCGGGGATGGTCCGAGTCACGAACGATGCGAACAGAGCCCCGCCAACTCCGGCGAAGAACGACGACAGTGCAAATGCCAGGGTCTTGTATCGGAACTCATCGACGCCGGTGATCTCGGCGGCGATGTCACGGTCTCTGATCGACTGGAATGCCCGCCCGATCCTCGTCCTCTGGATGTTCTTGGCGACCAGCGCAAAGACAACTGCCAGGAACAGCATCAGATAGAAGGTCTTGGCCGCCCCAGACAACTCGACTCCGAACCAGGAACCGTCACTCTGGAAATCGACAAGGGGCGTGGCCTCCTTCCATAGCTTGAGCTCGAGGGGCGGGAAGTTCCGCCCCGATTGAGAGCCACCCGTGATGAAGTCCAGATTTCGAAACAGATGCTGACCGATGAAGACCAGACCCAGTGTCACAATCGCCAGATAAAGGCCGCGAACACGCAGCGATGTGGGAGCGACCAGGATCCCGATCAGCGCCGCCACGAGGCCGCTGGCCGGTAGCCATATCCAGATCGGAAGACCGAGTCCCCAAAGTGGGCCTTCCGGCGCCCCGAGCGCAGCCGCCGTGTATGCGCCGATGCCCATGAAGAATGCATGGCCCAGAGAGACCTGGCCGGCCAACCCGGTCAGGAGATTCAATCCGAGAGCGGCGATCAAGAAGATGGCGACCTGCGCGAAGACTTTCATCCAGTTGCTGGACGCCGCCCAGTGGAGCCCGGGGACGACACCCAACGGGAGGAGGGCCAACACGATGAGCAAGAGCCCGAGCATGACCTTCTTGGCACGCGTGTTGAATATCGCCTGATCGGCCTCATACGAGGTGAAGAGGAGGGGCCGACCTCTCATACCCGTCTGATCTCCTCGGTTCCGAACAGCCCGTAGGGCCGTATCAAGAGAACGAGCAGCATGATCACGTAGCCGACGATCGCCGAGAAGCCCGAGCCGAGAATGTTGTTGTATTCGACCAGGTAGACGCTGGCCGCCGACTCGGCGAGCCCGATGATCAGACCGCCGACCACCGCCCCGACGATGGAGTCGAGGCCGCCGAGAATGATGGCGGGGAAGGCGCCAAACGCGACGAACGCGGTGGCGCTGCTCACTCCGGCCGCACGGGGAAACACCGAGGCAAAGACACCCGCGACACCAGCGAGAACCGCGCCTAGAAACCATGAAAGTCCAAAGATCCGGCCCACCTTGATCCCCTGGGCGCGGGCGGCCTCTTGATCCCACGCCGTGGCGCGCATGGCCACGCCGGTTCGAGTTCGGAAGAACAACGCCACGGCGACCAGCAAGACGCCCACGACCGCGAACTGAATCAATTCGGTATGAGGGATGTTGATGTTGCCGATCTTGGAAGACGACACCCCCCATGGGTCACTGAGGGGGCGACCGTCCAGACCCGCCACGTCGTCGATGATCGTTCGAAGGACGATGTCGAGGCCGACGGTGAGGATTGCGATCTGGAAGAGCGGCTCGCCGATCATGGGGCGAATGAAAAGGCGCTCCAGCAGCAGGCCAACGAGGCCACCGAGCAAGATGCCCAAGAAGGCGGCCAGACCCCAGGTCACCCACGCCGGCGCCCCCGGCATCCATCTTCCGGGGATCTGGAGATCGACCGCGACTATGGCCACGAAGAAGGCCCCCACTGCCACGAGGGAGCCATGGGCGAAGTTCACGACCTGGGTGGCTTTGAAGATCAGGACGAAGCCCATCGCGAGCAGGGCGTAGATCGTCCCAAGCGACAGCCCGGAGACCAACATGAGGAGGAACTTGTCGAGACTCGTGGTCGCGACCTGTGCCAGGAGGACGACCCCGGCGATCACCGATACATGCCCTCGATGAGGTCACCGAACATGTCCCTCATCGCATTCCTCTTCAGCTTCTGCGTGGCGGTCAATTCCCCGTCCTCATGGTCGAGCTCTTTGGGGATGAGACGGAACTCCCTGACATTCTCGACACGGGCGAACTTCTTGTTGGTCTCGTCGACGACACCCTGGATCAACTCGACCACCTCGGGCTTCTCGGTGAGATCCCGATAGGTGGTGTAGGGGATCTGACGCCTCGTCGCCCAGTCACCGACGACGTCTGACTCGATGGCGATCAGGGCGCTGACGAACTTCCTCCGGTCGCCAACGACCATTGCCTCTTTGACATAGGGAGAGGTCTTTAGCGAGTTCTCGATCTCGGACGGCGAGATGTTCTTCCCGCCCGAGGTGACGATGATGTCCTTGATCCGATCGACGACCTTCACGTGGGTCCCGTCGACCCACTCCCCCACGTCACCGGTCTTCAGCCATCCATCCTCGGTGAACGCCTCGGCCGTCTTCTCCGGCTTGTTCCAGTAACCCTTGAAGACGCCGGGATGCTTGGTTTGGATCTCGCCCGAATCCTCGTCGATGCGCAAGCCGATGTCTGGATAGGGCATCCCGACCGTTCCCACCTTGTTGCTCCCCGGGAAGTTGCAGGTGGCGACGGCGGCGTTCTCGGTCATCCCGTAGAGCTCGAACAGGGGGACGCCCATGCCCAGGAAGTCCCTGATCACCTCAGGGGCGATCGGGGCGGCCCCGGAAGCCGAGTAGCGAACCCTTCTCAGCCCGATCCGCTCCTTGAGGGCCCGGAACACGATGGGATAGCCGAACCCATACAGGATGCGGCTCACGATGGTGTGCTCACCGTCGTTGGCCACCCGCTGGTCACCGATGTACCGGGCCATCCTCATACCGAGCACGAACCAGATCTTCTTGAACCACGTGGCATCACGGCCCTTGATGGCGATCGAAGCGTGTATTCGCTCCCAGATGCGGGGAACGGCGAAGAAGAGCGTGGGCTGGATCTCACGCAGGTTCTGTTGCACCGTCTCGATCGATTCGGCGAAGTTGAGTGAGCAACCGTATCCGGTCATGTGCCAGGTGGAGAAGATCCGCTCGGCCACATGGCACAGGGGCAGATAGGTGAGGATCAGATCGTCCGGGTTGGGTGGCTTGTTGCCGGGAAGGCGCTGGGGCAACCCGATCAGGGTGTCGGTGCAATAGGCGAAATTGTCATTGGTGAGCATCGCACCCTTCGGCGGGCCGGTGGTGCCTGACGTGTACACGAGAGTGATGACGTCGTCACCGGTGGCTTCGGCCATCAGCTGCTCCACCCTCCCCGGATCAGACTGCCGATGCCGGCGGCCTCCCTCCAGGAAGTCGTCCCAAAACAGGAAGCGATCGTCATCACGCCACTTGCGAAAGCCCCTCGGCTCGACATGGAGGATCTTCGAGAGGTTCGGGAGCGATGCGATCACTTCCATCACCTTGTCGGCCTGCTCCTGATCTTCGGCGAGATGCACCGTTGCTCCCGAGTCAGAGAGCAGATACTGGATCTCGGCGGAGGGGTTGGTCGGGTAGAGACCGACGGTCATGGCCCGAACCGCCACCGCGGCCATGTCCAATATCACCCACTCCGGCCGGTCCTCCGATTGGATCGAGACACGATCGCCCGGCTCCACGCCCAGGGCCAGCAATCCGTAGGCGGCATCGAGCACCGTGTCCCACAGCTGCGACCAGGTGATCTCCTGCCAGATGCCGAAGTCCTTCTCTCGCATCGCGACGCGATCGGGCATCGTCCTGGCCCATTCTCGAACGCGAGCAGGTGGCGTCCTGAACCCGACATCGGCGGATGGGGCGTCGGCACGCTCCAAGACACTCGTCACTCGGCTGACCTCCTCACGGACACCGGCACACTATTCGACACACACGGTCTTTGCCCGACTGATGCCGAGCAGCTCTCCGCTCAGGACCCCTGACTCCACTCCGAGCCACCGGGCCAGTGCTCCTTCTTCCATATGGGAGCGCGCTCCTTCAACTGGTCGATCACGAACTGAGCGGCGGCGAAGGCGTCCCCACGGTGCTCGGTGGAGACAATCACCCCAACCGACGCCTCTCCCAGGTCGACCCGACCGGATCGATGAACCACCACGGCGTCGAGAATCGGCCATTTGGAAGCAGCTTCCTCGACGATCTCGAGGATCTTGGATTCCACGAGCTCGGGATAGACCTCGTAGTCGAGGTGGGTCACTCCCTGGTTCTCGCCCGAGTGGTCACGCACCGTCCCCAGGAACAACACCGTCGCCCCGGAGTCGTCCCGCCCCACTCTCTCCACGAGCGCGGCCGGATCGATCGGGTCCTCTCCGACACGGACCTCGAGATGTTGCGGGGCGTCGTCCATAGAATCCAAAGCCTATGACAGATCAAGGCCCGGAGGGAGCGGATCCGGTCGACGCCCCTCGAGAGGCGGAGATCACCTACGAGACTCCGGTTGTCAGTGAAGCGCCTCCGACCAGGACCAAGGTCGATGCTTGGACCGTAGTCATAGGGCTCATCGGGGGGGCATTGCTCGGCACAGGCGTCACTTTGGCCGTCCTCGGGTTCGCCGGTGTGTTCGAAGAGCCGACAACCCCGACTCTCCCCCCGGCCCCGACCCTCACCCTGCCACCGCCGACGACCGCACCAACCGTTGCGCTCGAGACGGGGTCAGCGGCCGACGTGGCACAGCGAGCAATCCCCTCGATCGTGGCCGTCGAGGTTTCGACGCTGCTCGGCGAAGCAGGCGGGAGCGGCGTGGTCTACAGCACCGACGGGTATCTGCTCACCAATCATCATGTGATCGATGGCGCCGGCGACGTGGCTGTCGTCTTCGCCGACGGGGGCAGATGGCCGGCGGAGATCGTCGGCTCGGACCGGCTCACCGATATCGCCGTATTGCGCATCGAGAGGCAAGACCTGACTCCGATCGACGTCGGCAGCTCGGCACAGCTGGTCATAGGCCAGGGAGCGGTGGCAGTCGGCAATCCGCTGGCGCTCGAGGGTGGCCCGTCGGTCACGGCGGGGATCATCAGTGCACTGGATCGGAGCCTCACACTCGAGGCCGGGACCATGCTCTACGGGCTGGTCCAGACCGACGCACCCATCACGAGAGGATCTTCTGGTGGGGCTTTGCTCGACGCGTCGTCGCGTCTCATCGGGATCACGACCGCCATCGCCGTCTCCGATGTCGGTGCGGAGGGTCTCGGCTTCGCCATACCCATCGACCTGGCGATCGGCGTCGCGAACGATCTGATCGACAACGGCGTGGTCAACCACGCACTTCTCGGCATCTCGGGCCAGACGGCGCTCGCCGAGCAGGACGGGGCCCAATACCCGGTCGGTGTGATCGTCGACGACCTACTGAACGACTCGGCCTACGAAGCGGCGGGCGGGCACGTCAACGATGTGATCACCGCTCTCGACGGCAAGGCCGTGACGACTCTCGATCGTCTTCTGACACTGCTTCGCTCCCATCGCGCCGGACAATCGGTCGATGTCACGTTCACCCGGGCCGATCAGGAGTTGGAGCTGGCGGTCACCTTGGGGAAACTGGAGCCATGAGGTCCCCGATCAACTACACGGGAGGTGGCACCAGTGGCCGATGACCTCTTCTCTCGACTCTTCGAGCTCTTCGACCAGCCGGGCCCGATCAACTGGAAGCTCGCCGCCGAGGTCGCACGCCACCTCGCCGGTGACTCGACGCCGGTCGAGCCCTGGGCGGCCGAGGAGTTCCGGGACCTGGTGCGACTCGCCGATTATCGGGTCGAGCAAGTGGCGCCCTTTCGTGTCATTCCGGCAGCAGACGTGCTTCCCGTGGACGGGAGAGACTGGGCAGAGCGAAATCTCGAGACATATGGATCTCTGGTGGAGCCATTCGCCGCTTCGGTGGCCGGAGACGGCCCGGCCGCCCCGCTCATGGCCCAGCTCGCCCCGGCCATCATCGGCCTACAGGCAGGATCGTTGGTCGGCGCCCTGTCTGGATGGGTGTGCGCCTCATTCGACGCAGGGCTCCCTCAGGACCACCCAGGGCCACTCACCCTGATCGTCCCCAACATCGACGAGCTGGCCGGCGTCAGCGGTGTCGATGCGAAGGAGGTCCATCTTTGGGTCGTGGCGAACGAGGTGGCGTTTCGAGCGGTCTCACAGCTGCCCTGGATCCACGATCATCTCCATCAACTCGCCACCGCCTATGCCGAGGCCGTGCGAATCGACCCGACCATGCTCAGCGGTCTAATGGCCGGTGGCAGCGATCCGGCGTCGATCGAAAGGGCAATCGAGGAGGCGGGTGGCATCGAGAACCTGATCGGGGGAGACGAGGCCGAAGGCCCGCGTCTCGAGTTGGAGGCGTTCTTGGGCACGATCACGGGCTGTGCCCGACTGCTGGCACGGCGGGCAGTCGCAGAGCTCTCGCCGAACTTCAACCGCATATCGGAGATGAGGGACCGAGAGCGTGAGGGCGAGCCCACACCCGGGCTCGGGGTCGGGCCTGTTCCCGCGCAGGCGACCCAGCTCGGAGACGAGTTCAACCAGGAGGTGGAGAGGAGGTACGGCGACGACGCCCTGGAGACACTGTGGGTCGATCCGAGCCGTATGCCCACCGCCCGGGAGCTCAGGGATCCCACCGCATGGGCGGCTAGGGTGCTTCTCGACGGGTGGACCTGACAGTCGAGAAGGTCAGCCGAAGAGGCTCCGCCACAACCGACGCAGCAGACCCGGATCGTGAGGCGCCGGCAACCCCTCGAGCACCGCTTCGTGCATGTCTGGTGGCATGTCCCCGACCAGCGCCATGCCACCGTGGGCGATCTCCCACGAGTACGTTGCCTGACCCGGGCTGAAGATCCGGTCGTAGCTGTGACCCGAATAGGTGACCTGGCCGGGGTCGTCCAGAACGACAGGTGTCGGGGTCTGGAAGACGGCAAAGGAGAAGAAGCCGTCGGAGTAATAGGCGAATACGAAACCCTCTTCGTCTTCATAGACGTCCAAACGCTGGAACCCGGCGAGCTCATCGGGTAGGTCGGTCTCGACGTCGGCTGGTGAGACGTCGGGGTCTGGCACGGTCTGTGAGATTTCGAGCGTCGGCCCCTGCGGATCGAATTCAATGAACCTCCGCTCGCAGTAGACACTCCCGTCGTCGCCATACGTCACCGCTCGGACCAAGACACCCGAATCGGAATCGAAGACGAGCTCGGCCCGGACAACGCCGTCGCCGACCATTCGGTATGAGGTTGCCGGTCGCCCCAGAACCTGTGTGGGCCGGCCCTCGTCCAGGCTGTAGCGGGGCTCGGCGGTCTTGTCGGTCCCGACGACGGAGGCGCTGCTGACGACGGCGCCGTCCCTCACCAGGGTCCAGCCGCCCGATCCCGAAGCAACCTCGACATCAGGCCCAACCGGGCTGGTCACCTGGAGCTCTCCGCCTGTCTGGGCAATATCGACCACGGCGTTCTGGACACCGTTTGGCGTGGAGCAGCTGATCACCTGCTCTGCCGAGTAGGAGGCATCACGGCTCTGTTTGAGCAGCTCCCCGAGATCCGCAGCCAGGGCCGGGCCGGCCGGTATGAGCATCACGGCGACGACGACCAGGAGCAGTCCACGTCTCACTCGGCACCCATTCCCGTCGACGGGGCAACCACCTTGGCCGGACCGAAGGCCGGGTCGAGCGAGACTCTCGCTCCGAAACGGCTGTTCAGGTCGTCGATCGAGATCGGTCTGGCCGGGGGCGTCACCAACGAGGCGACGGCTATGACCAGAGCGACGATGGCCGCCGCAGCGCCAACGAGGAATCCGCGGTTGCGACGTAGCGGGATCACCTCGGCATCGGCCTCGGGAACCAGACCCGGCGGCAGCTCGAGCAGCGGGAGTGATCTGACTGCCGACCTGACGGACTGCGTGTCCTCCAACTCGGCGGCGCATTTGCCGCAACTTGCGAGGTGGGCGAAGAGTTGGTCGACCTCAGATCGGTTCAGCTCACCGTCCAGATAGGCGCTGATCAACTCGCCGGCATGACTCATGTCAACGACTCCCTGAGTTGCCGACGCCCACGATGGATCCGGCTTCGGACAGTTCCCACCGGCACCGCGACAGCCTGGGCGATCTCCTCATAGGAGAGCCCGACGATGTCACAGAGAACGACCGCTTCGCGAAATTCGAACGGCAGCTCGAGCAATGCCTTCTGGACGTCATCACCAAGGGTGATTCGGGAGTATTCGATGTCGGCTGAAGGGGAGCTGGCGAGATCCCACCGGTCGACCTCATCGGGCAACGGGGCGGTCGGCCGACGGTTCCTCCTCCTGACGTCGTCGAGAAAGGCGTTCCTCGTGATTCTCCACAACCAGCCCTCGAAGGAGCCGGGTTGGTAGGACGCCAGACCTTTGCGGACACGGAGCAGGACTTCTTGGACGAGATCGGCTGCGTCGTCACCGTTACCGGTGAGGCGATAGGCGAAGTTGTAGATCTTCCGTCCATGTACACGCGCAACCTCTTCCCATGTGAGTGGGACGGACTCCGTCATGGGAGACCTAAACCAACAACGCCGATGATTGGCGTCGGGTTCCTAGGAATCCGGGTTTTGCGTGTCTTTGGCCGAGGTGTCGGCATCCTTCTCGGAGCCCTCTTCGATCCCTTTGCGGAACTCCTTGGCAGAAGCGCCCAAGGAGCGGGCCAAATCAGGAAGCTTCCTCGCTCCAAACACGAGGAGAACGATGAGAAGGACAATGAGCAGCTCTTGTCCTCTTAATCCGAACAAACGGGTCCTCCTTCTCCTGGCATCATAACCCCGCCTGTCGAATTAGACCGCAAACGAGCTCCTGCCGCGCTGCACGTCGACCGCGGGATCAACCGAGAGCCATCGAGTCGATGAATCCCTGAAACCTCTCCCGGGTGATGAAGCGCACCTTGAGATTTCTCGCCTCCAGCTCATGGACCATGAAGGGGCCGTACTTGTCGGTGATCAACATGCCGCGCTGGGCCCCGGAGGTCTCCACCTCGACCACGAACTTCCTCACCACGGCCTCATCGAGCTCGGGATACCCGCCTTCGTGGTGGGTCACGGTCCGGATGAAGGTGTGCGCGTTGTCGCGGGAGGCCATGAACACGTCTGGCTCACCTTGTGGGATCAGCTGATAACCGAACAACTCGAGAAGGGCGAGCAAGAGCTCAGGCCCACTCACCGAGTCCGGATCGACACCTTTGGCCCGGAGACCCCGCGACATGCCAACCGGGATCTTCAGCTCGTCCTGGATCGATCCCAGCTCGTCAGACGGGATGACGGTCTTGGTTTCAACCATCAGCTCCGGCTCATTGTCGAACTGGGCGGTGAACGGATCACGGGCGACGTGCGTCAGGTTGAACACATCGGCATCGATCGGTGGTGGCAACTCCCCCGGTGAGGGAAGCCTGGTCCGACCCACTTCCTTCGCCTCTCCCCGGCCGGCGAACACGACGATCTCGTGAACGTCTGAGATGGGGAGTGTGTGCCTCTTCTCCCTGACCACCTCGGTCGCCTCGTCCACCAGGAGCTCGTTCAGGACCGGGTCTTCGACCTCGGGCAATGGGACGTCGAATGTGACACGCGCTTCGGATCCGTGAACGTGGAAGTCCTTGACCGGGGCGGTCCTTCGGGCCTCCTCGAAGATCGGGGCCGCCGCAGTGGTCCTGAGCCAGGACGTGTCTTCGAGATCCACCTCCGCTGCCCGCTTTCGCTGCCGGCTCAGAGCGACCGCTATGGCTGCCAGGGCGGCAAGAGCGATCAATGCAACGCCGAGACCTTCCAATTGACCGTTCCTCTCGTAGCGGACGCCGGGGATTCTAAGGGATGGTCAGGGCTCGGGGTTCTGTCCCTCGGCCTCGATGTCCGCAAGTGAGATCTCGGCGGTCGGCTCGTCCGCCCCCGCATTGAGCCGCTCGATCATCCTTGCCTTGGATGCCGCGGTGCCGAAAGCGGTGATGACGTCGTCCTTGCCGACCACCGTGTCACCGGTGGGCACCATGACCTCCCGGCCGCGGCGGATCGACACGAGCGTGGAACCTTCCGGCCAGGCGACCTCCCGGATCGTCTTCCCGTCTGCCATCGAGCCCGGTGGGACCCGGAACTCGTAATAGCCGGCTCCAGGATCCGTCCTCTGTGCCAGGCGGGCTCGTCTCAGCTCGGCGTCGGTGTTGGAGGTGAGCGCCTCGTGATAGGCACGAACGGCGTCCTCACGTCGGAACATGCCGACGAGACGCTCAGGGTTCTCCTCGTCGACCACGGGCAGTCGGCCGAAGCCGAGCGCCGCCATCCTCTCCAGGGCGGTCGACACCGGTGTGCTGGGCACCACTGTCACCGGTCTGGTCGACATCGCCTCTCCCACCGTCGTCTTCTCGGCCGGGCCGGCGCGTGAGATGTCCGACATGGTGATGACCCCGACCAACCGGTCCCCCTCCACCACCGGAAGCCCGTGAGATCGACTCTGGTGCAGCCGCCGCTCCACCTCACTCAGATACTCATCACGGGTGCAGACACGCGGGGTACGCGCCATGACCGTCCCCACCTGGATGGTGTCGAGCAGATCCACCTCACCCGTATGGCGAATGGTTATGCCCCTGTGTTTCAGGGCCATGGTGTACACCGAGTCTCGACTGAACCGCTCGGCGAGAAAGGTGCCGAGGGTGGCGGTGAGCATCAGTGGCAAGATCAGCTTGTAGTCGCTTGCTCCGGTCACCTCGAACACGATGAGGATCGCAGTGAGGGGGGCCCGGGCCACCACGGCGAACATGGCGGCCATTCCCACCACTGCGAATGCCCCGGGATCGATGGCATGGATAGCGGAAGCCGGCCAGAACGGTTCGACCAGCCGGGCGAACCCGGTGCCGACGGCCGCCCCCATGAACAACGACGGCATGAACGCCCCACCGGAAGCACCGGAGGACATGGTGAGGCTGGTGGCCAGGGCCTTGCCGAGACCGAGGAGGATGAAGACCCACCACAGCTCAGTCGCCTGGCCGGTGAGTGACGAGATGCGCTCACCCAGGAGGAGATCGTTGGTGACCGACTGACCGGTGCCGAAGAGTCTCGGCTCGACGAAGATGAGCGCAGCCACCATGAGACCGGCGATGAGCGGGCGAAGGGCGCCGAGCCTGTGCTCGTGGGCAGTGGTGAAGGTTTCCATGCGGTCGAGAAACTTGAGAAAGGCCACACCCACGGCCACCACCACGATGGCGAGCCCGGCATAGAGGATCAGCTCACTCGGGGAGTTCATCTGATATGTACCCGCCCGGATGGCCAACTCGGAGCCAACGATGGAACGGGTGGTCACGGCGGCGGCGATCGAAGCGATGACGATGGCGGACATGTGTCGCGCCGCAAACGAGGACAGGATCACCTCGAGGGCGAAGAGCATCCCGGCGATGGGAGCGTTGAAGGAAGCTCCGATGCCCGCACCTGCCCCGGCGGCGACCAGCGACCTGACCTGATCTTCCCCGAGGTGGAATCTTCGGGAGAGTTGCGAGCCGATGGCCGCCCCGATCTGGACGATCGGCCCCTCCCGCCCCGCCGACCCACCGACACCGATCGTCGCCGCCGTGGCCAGCAGTTTCAGCGGGATGACCCGGGCTCGCATCCGACCCCCGTGCACCTCGAGGGCGGCCGTGGCCTCGGGCACACCGTCGCCGGCCACCTCGGGGGCGAATTGCCTGGCGATGAACCAGGCGACCAACAAGCCGGTCGGAAGGGCGATGAAGATCCAGACATGGCCCTGTTCGATGGCCAGGGGGACGAAGAAGTCTTCCAGCCAGCGCACGATGAAGATCAGCGCCGAAGCGCCCAGACCCACTCCGACACCGACCAATGCGGATATGAAGAGAAACCCGCCCATCTGGCGCTCGGCAAGCACCCCGACCGCGGGCAGGCGACGAAGGCTCTCCATCGGCTTGGCCACCGGAGCAGGGTATCGCGCAACGGACAAACACTTGGTCTCGTACAGAATGGAGCCCAATGCGCTATCGCACACATCTCGGGAGAGGGTTGGATCCGGAGAGCAAGTGGAACCGCGCCATAGTCGTCCTCTCACTGCTGGCGGGGATGACCGGAGCGGCGTTGACGATCGCCCTCGACCGGGACCTCTGGCTGGCGATTCAGGCAGGCGGCACCACGTTCCTGGCCTGGGCCCTGGCCCGGGAGATCGATCCCGATCGGCAGGTGACTGGCATCATCGCCGCGGTCGCAGGGGGCGCCTGGGTGCTGGCAGGAGGTGCGTCGGCCTTGCTCCCATTGGCCGGGCTGCTGATCGGCGCCCGGCTCGTGATCAACACGATCGGGTTGCGTCCACTGCCGACCGACCTTGCCTTCGTGGTGATCCTGGCCGGTGCGATCTCCTTCACGCCTCTCGGATGGGTGATGGGGTCCGCATTGGCGGTGGCGATCTATGTCGACGAGCGCATGGCGGAAGAGCACGACCGCATCGGCCTATACGCCGCCATCGGTGCGGCGGCGGTCTCATCGCTCGTGGCGACGATCAGTGGTGCCGTGCCTGATGACCTGACCGCGGTGCACCCCCTTCTCTCAGCCGCGGTAGGCGTCCTGGCGCTCATCGCGGTGGGCCGCGAGCCACCACATCCGATCAGCTTCATCGATGCGAGGGGTGACCGGTTCCTGAGACAGGAGCGTCTCTGGGCGGCGAGAGCCCTGGTTGGTCTGGCCATCTTCGTGGGAGCGATCCTGAGTGCGGGCGATGCGCCCATCGTTGTCCCGATGGCGATGACCCTCGGCTTCGGGATGATCTCGTCCGAAGTGGAGCGCATTCGCCGGCCCCTCCGATAGCGTTGGCCCCATGTGCAGATCAATCAAGGTGCTTCGCGAAGGTGCCACCCCCGCCCCTCCGGCCGAGATAGAGGCCGCCGCCCGTCAGTTCGTCCGGAAGATCTCCGGCTTCACCAAGCCGGCCTCACACAACGAGGACGTCTTCAACCAGGCGGTTGCCGAGATCAGCCAGGCCTCGATGCGTCTCCTCGACGGTCTCGAGATCCGCGGGGCCAAGGCGAGTTAGGTCTTTCTGTGAACGCTTTTGGCCGTATTCCGGCCAAAAGCGTTCACAGCAGAAGTGCAACCCGCGATCAGGCACGGACGGGCGATCAGTCCGGACGCGTGATCAGGCCGACAGAAGGGTGCCGATGCCCTCGGCCTCCGCGTTGAGGAGGGCGAGGTGGGCGGCGGCGACATCCTGGGCGGCGATTCCGACGCTC
Organism: Acidimicrobiia bacterium; assembly: GCA_049578105.1. Taxonomy (GTDB): domain Bacteria; phylum Actinomycetota; class Acidimicrobiia; order Spongiisociales; family ZC4RG35; genus JARDZU01. Next base: position 14,779 of record JBAULI010000167.1, read on the forward strand.
TTGAAAACCGTCACGTCCTCGCCGATCTCGGGGTTGGTGCCGGCCAGCAAGTCACGAAGCGTGGTGTTGGGATGGCGGCCCGCCTGGATCAGGTCACCAGCTTCGGCCGCCGCGGCCTCGATGTCGTCGACCACCACATAGGCCCGCTCCAGGAGGTCGGGCGGGATCTCGGCCATCTCCGGGGTGAACGCCCCCACCGCATTCACATGCGTCCCTTCTCTCACCGAATCGGCGGAGAACAGGGGTGAGCGCGAGGGTGTGGCACAAGAGATGATTTCGGCCCAGGACACAGCGGCATCGGCGTCGGAAGCGACCTCACCACGAACCCTGTCCGCCAGGCTTCTGGCGTTGTTCGAGTCGCGGGACCACACGATCACCTTCTCGATCGGTCGGATCGCCCGGATCGCCTCGACCTGGTCGTAGGCCATGGCGCCCGAGCCGAGCATGGCCAGCGTCGTCGCAGAGCGCGACGCCAAGAGACGGGTGGCAAGTCCGCAAACGGCACCGGTTCGAATCGCGGTGAGCGTCGGGCCATGGACCATCCCCAACGGGCTCCCGTCCGGTCCGAACACGACAACCATGCCTGCCGGGTTCCCCGGCACGGTCGAGACCACCTTCACCGCGACGATGTCGTCGAGACGCCCGGGCATGACGAATGAGTTGCCCAACAAAGAGCGGAGCGGAGTCTCCTCCTCCCCGCTGAACGCCCGCACCATCGCATCGATGGCATCGGCCATCGGCAAGGCCCGGCGAGTCTCGGCTGCGTCGAGATAGCGCATCAGGCCAGAACGTGCTTGACCGAAAGCTCGATCGGTTGGCGTTCGACAGAGAAGAAGTCGATGGGCACGTCGGTATCGAACTCCATCGTCGTCCGCGTGACGGACTGGGCGATCATCGACCCGATCGCCGGCGCCAATTTGAACCCATGGCCGGAGAACCCGTTTGCGACCCAGAATCCGTCCACACCGGTCATCCCGACCACCGGGTGAACGTCCTCCCGGTTGATCGTGTAGAGGCCGGCGATGCCCGAAATCGCACCCCGCGGATCGAGATCCGGAACCCGATGGTGAACCGCCGCAAGCTTCATCTCGGTGAATTCGGCGTCGGGGAATCGTTTGAACTCGTCCGGGTCGGAAACGATCTCCTCCTCGTCCTCGGCGAGAACCGACCCGATCAACAACTGCTGGCCACCGGATTCGGGGCGAAAATAGATGCCGGTCGATCCGTCGGCGGCAACCGGGAGCGGGCCCAGCTCGGCCGGCCAACTCCGATAGACGGTCTGGATCCTGGTCGGAGTCAGGGTCCACTTCAGATCCGCCCCGGCCATGAGGTTGAGCTGGTTGCACCATGGCCCCGCAGCATTGATGACCAAAGGAGCATGTATCTCATCGCCATCATCGAGGCCGACCCCGATGACCCGGGAACCAACCCGGATCACGTCGACGACCCGGGTGTTGAACTCCACCTTGGCGCCAAGACGACGTGTCGCCTCGATCAGATCTTGGTTGGCCGAGGTCGGATCGGCGTAGCCACCCCCCTTTTCGAAGAGGAATGCGTCTCCCGGCTTGCACACGTGCTCTACCTCGCCGGTGAGATCGAAGGGCTCGGCACAAGCCGATATCGCCGGGTACAGCTCGACCAACTCTTCGGGACCGATGGCCTCCGCCGCCACACCCTGGCCGGTCAGCTTCTCGGCGTCGCCCTGCACCTTCTCGGTCGTCTCGCCGAGAAGCCAGACCACCCCAACTCGATT
>JBAULI010000168.1:0-5174 GCA_049578105.1 Acidimicrobiia bacterium
GTGTCCGAGCGAAGCTGGAAGATGTAGCTGCGGAGCGCCTCGACGGCCTGGTCGAGACGATCCACCGATTCCTCCAGCGTTTCCGCCGCACCACTGTCGGCGATGGTCTCCGAGATGCCCTGGAGCCCCAGGCCAACGGCGAATAGATCCTGGATCACCGAGTCGTGCAGGTCGCGGGCGATCCTTGCCCGATCCTCGAGAACTGCCAGCGACTGCAGACGCTCGTGGAGCCGCGCCGTGTTCACCGCGGCGCCGGCTACCCGGCTCAACGCCTCCGCCACGACGACGTCGTTGTCCGTGAACCCTCCCTCCTTCTCGGACAGATACAGGTTCCCGAATGCCACCCCGCCGACCGAGACCGGAACGCCGAGGAAGGTCTTCATCTTCGGGTGATGCTCGGGGAAGCCATACGAGTCGGGATGCTCGGCGATGTCGTCGAGACGCAGGGTCTGATTCTGCCTAACCACCGTGCCGAGGACACCCCGCCCAATGGGCAAATGGCCGATGCGGATCACCTCTTCGTCGCTCATACCCTCATGGAGGAACTCGGAAAGCACCCCATGGGCCCCGATCACACCGAGTGCGGCGTATTTGGCACCCGTCGCCGCACGCGCCTCGGCCACCAGACGTCGCAAGACCCGCTCCAGATCGACCTCTCCGACCACGGCGGCGGCTGCGTCTATCAACGAGGGAAGCTTGTCCAGCGAGTAGTCAATGGGCATTGGAGCAGGACGATAACCGGCTACCGTCCAGGCCATGGCCGAGCTGAAAGTGCTGCTTGTCGACGACCACGAAGTGGTGCGGGCCGGGATCAGGGCCTTGCTCGACGCGCAGGAAGACATGGTGGTGGTCGGTGAGGCCGGCACGGCCGAAGAAGGGATCCGCCGCGTCGGATACGACGAGCCCGACGTGGTAGTGCTCGACGTCCGTCTCCCGGATCGAAGTGGAGTCGAGGCCTGCCGCGACATCAGGGAGCGGTTTCCCGATGTGAAAGTGTTGATGCTGACCTCATTTGCCGACGAAGAGGCCCTGATGTCGGCGATCCTCGCCGGCGCCTCCGGATATGTGTTGAAACGTGTCAAGAGCACTGATCTGGTCGGCGACATCCGCAAGGTGGGGGCGGGTGAGTCCCTGCTCGACTCGGACATGACCGAGAAGCTCTTCGACCGGCTCCGCCAGGGCTCCAAGGAGGACCCGCTGCTCGGTCGTCTCAGCAAGCAGGAGCGAACGATCGTCGGGCACATCGCCGACGGGCTCACCAACAAGCAGATAGCCGAGGAGATGTTCCTGGCCGAAAAGACCGTGAAGAACTATGTCTCCAACCTCCTCACCAAGATGGGGATGAGCCGGCGAAGTGAGGCGGCCGCCTATGTGGCACGTCTCGAGGCAGAGCACGAGAGCGCAGACGCCCCTCAGGGATGGGGCGAGGACTAGACGGAGAGCCGTTCCCGAAGGGTTGCCAGACTGCCCTGCCAGACGTTTTCCACGAGTATCGGCCTGAATCCCATCTCGACGTTGATGTTGAGCATTGGCACGTTCGAGCCGGCGTTGTGGGTGTCGATCCGCCGGACTTCGGGATAGGTCGACCTGAGCTCGAGAGCCATGGCGGCCTTTAGCCACCGGCCCAGACCCCGATTGCGGTGCGCCGGATCTACACCGGTGTCATCCTGCCAAACCTGCTCAGGATGGAGATGCTGGTACTTCACGTTCGTGAAGCCGGCGAATCGCCCGGTTGGCTTGTGCACAGCCACATAAGTCAGGTTCTGGACCCCTCTCGCCAGGTCGGTCGTCTCATAGTCCCGCAAGACCTCCGGCGTCAGCACTTCGTCTTCTTGCTCGAAGTCTTCGAGAGGAGCGGTGTTCATCACGGCAAAGACGTCACAGAAGGCCGCAACGTGCTCGTCGGGTATGGGGCTGGGAAGGAATAGCAGCTCGTAATCGGAAGCCCTGTCGGCGGCCCGATCCACCCAGGCACCCATCAGATCCCAATCGACATCTCGGAACTCGAGACGGCTCCTCTTCTCGGTGAGCGCGTGCTCGAGACCGGCTCGCTTGGCCAGTTCCCCCTCCGGGCGCTCCCCGATGACCACGGTGGCGAACCGGGTACGACCGTATTGCTCGAGCGTGTCGAGCATTGGCGTCGTTAGGGGTCGCATGAGACCTCGCCCACGGTGCTCAGGATGCAGATAGACCCAGCCGAACGCATTTTCGAGGTTCTGCTCGAGATCCATGTGGGCAAGGCTGGTGCCGATGACAGCGCCGTCTTCCCACATCACCCAGCGAGGAATGGCATCCGTGGTTACGAAGTGTCGCCAGTCCGCCAGACGTTGCGCCTGGGGCATCGGTGGATCACCGGGCAGGTTCTCTTCATCGCGGAGAAGGTAGAGCTCATGCAGGGCCAGGAGCGTGCTCTCAGCGGCGCGCCTGGTGTCGATCTCTTCGATCTGGGAGCTCATGGCCACAGGAGCGTAGGAACGCCCGAGGCGGCGATGTCAGCGAATTGGGACTAGCCGACGAAAAGCCCGGCCACTCCCCCGGTCGACGCCAAATAGGCGACAAACACGATGAAGACGATCACGAGGCCACGCATCACGGGTCGTGGCTCACGCTCCGAATTGAACTCCGATTTCAGGGGGCCCTCCTTGGTCGTGGCGCGGAGGCTAAATGCGGAGCCCCGGTCAATCGGTGTTTTCCGACTCCCACTGCTCGCGGGTGATCGACCAAACCCAGTGACGTCGCAACCGATCGTCATCGAGGAATCGGGGATGATCGAAGTCGAGATCGGGTGCTCTCCGCATACCGAGACGGTCCATCACCGTTTGGGAGCGAGTGTTGTCGGGGATCGTCCAGCTGAGGATGCGGTCGAGGCCCACTTCGGTGAAGCCGAAACCCATCGCCGCCTTTGCCGCTTCAGTGGCGAACCCACTTCCCCAGTGGTCCCGGGCGAAGCGCCAGCCGATCTCGACGGCGGGTGTGAAGTGCGTCTCGAAACCGGGCACGGCCAACCCGCAGAAACCGATGAACCGGTGCGCCCACTTGATCTCGACCGCCCAGAGGCCGTAGCCGTATTCCTCGAACTGGGTCTCGATCCGACCAACGAGTAGATCGGACTGCTCCCGAGTCAGGACTCCCGGGAAATGCTCCATCACCTCCGGATCGGCATTGAGCGCGGCAAAACGCGCCAGATCCTTGTCCTTCCATCTCCGGAGTAGCAGTCGCTCGGTTTCGATCGTCGGGCCGGGTGTCATCGGCATGTCAGGGTAAGAGGCAAGACGCCCTAGCAAAGCCTCGTTCAGGGAGGACCGGTACCCGGATGAGTGAGCTTGTCCGGTCTTGTGAATCTGAGCCGACCGGCTCCGAGGCTGTCATCGATGCGATATCCCCATCCGTGGATCACGACTTGATGATGGAACCAACACAGTGTCACGAGATTGTCGGCATCGGTCGGTCCACCTTCGGACCATGGGATCTTGTGATGCACCTGAAGCCGATACCGGCTGACACACGAGTCCGCCGTGCATCCCCCGTCACGATGGAGGACGAACCGACGCAACTTCTTCGGGATGACCCGGCTCCGACGACCCATTCCGAGTGGCTTGCCGTCTTTGGTGCCGATGACCTCGAGACTCCCGGCGCATGCGACCTTGTCCAGTATCTCGGGACCGACACTGGGCCCACCGGCAACCTCGACACCCTGGCCGTCGACGAAAACGGTGATGATCGGGGTCGTGTCGCTGTCGGGACGCGAGCCCTCGCACAATTGAGTCAGGGCGACCGCCCGGCGATAGCCGATCCCGGGGCGTTTCCCATCGGGAAGGGGCGGAAGCTGATCGGCCGCCTCGCCGAGAACCTTGTCGACCACCGAGCCCGCATATCCGTCCAACTGGCCCCACACCGACCAACTCGACTGGTCGAGATTCGGCTGGAGGGCCAGATTCTGGCTTTGGTGGGCCACGTGGTCGGATGACCTGCTCAGCCTCTTGTGACGGGCTGCGATTCGGCGTAATCCGGCAATGTCATGGAAACGCAGATTGTCGTCATGGGACTCGGTAGGGATCCGTGAAGTCGCCACCGCCCGATCGAATGTGATCTCGCCGTCGATGAGTTGGCGGGCCAACTCAGGAGCGTCGAGCAATCGATGGGCGGTGGAAGTGAGCATCCCGGCGGTTTCGACGGAAACGTCAAGACGACTGGCGGTCCACTCACGAAGGCTTCGACACCCATCTGCGGTGTGGACCTGTGCACGATCGGCCAGATGTAGAAGCGCCATCTGCCTTGCACGTGACCGGGCGATGTTCTCCTCTTCGCGGAGGAGAGCCTGCTCGATCTGATCCGGTGTCAATCCCCTCATACCTCGAACGTAAGGGAGGGGTGGGACAAAAACGCCCGGTTCAGACCAACTCAGTCAGATTTTTCTGCCGCCTTTTCGATTTTCTCGACGGCGTCCGACGCCGCCTCGCCAATCTTGTCGGCCGTCTCGGATGCGGCCTCCTCGATGCGGTCTGCAGCATCGGTTGCCGCATGCTTGGCATCGTGCATTGCCTGCTCGACAGGGTCATCGGCCTTGAGAAACCCGCTCTCCTTGAGTTTGGGAATCACCTGATCGGCGATCTCCGCCGCCTTCTCCGGGCCAACGCGTGAGGCGAGCTTCGGCTCGAACCTGGCACGGGCCTCCGACTCGGTCAGACCCATGTACTCGGCCTTCTTTGCCTTCAACGCAGCTCCCACCCCGGCGACTAGACCCGCCAGCAGGAGAAACTTGAAGAGGCCCCGAAAGAAGTGTCGATCTGATTCTCTTGCCATCACAACTCCATCTGTATCTCCCAGGAGGATACCGAGCCGCAGAGATCAGTTTTCGCGGTGTGGCCCATGACCCTTCACCCGGGTAGCCCGATGGCGTAGGTTGGCCAGCGCAGTGATTCGACGGCTGATCGCCGGTCTGATCTTGGTGGGTCTGGCAGTCGGTATCTGGGCGCTATGGCCGCGGGAGGGCTCGGATCCGGCGCCAACCACCCTCCCCGAAGCTGCCTCGAGCACCACAACGACAAGTCCCATGCCCACAACCACCACCATCCTCTTGTCTACAACCACAACGAGCAACACATCGAGCGACACACACGTGGTGGAAACCGTCGCGGAGGCCGAGTCGATTCTCCGTGATATCTGGTTTGGGT
>JBAULI010000169.1:0-3165 GCA_049578105.1 Acidimicrobiia bacterium
GTCGTGCACGGAGCGATCACCACCGGTCGAAGTCTGGGGATTGCCGCGTCCCGAGCCAGCAGCACGATGGGGCGTCGACTGAGCTCCGGCAGCTCGCACCACCACACTCTCCCCTGGCCGGCAGATCGCTCAAGATGAAGCTGCAGCCTCATGAAACGACGCGAGGTCGGCCCATTCTTCCGACTCGTCGAGTGGCTGAACGTCGTATGCTCAGCTGCGCTGGTAGCTCAGCACTAGAACGCCGTCGGGTCCGACTTGACGCGACTCAACGAGCTTCCATGTCGTCTTCTCATTCATCTCCCCGAACAGCCGGTCGCCCGTCCCGAGGATAACTGGGAAGACCATCAAGTTGATCTGGTCGACCAGATCGGCGTCCAGGAGCTCTTGGGCCAGCCGACGGCTGCCGGCGAGGAGGATGGTGCCGTCGATCTCGTCCTTCAGCTTTGCCACCTGGGCGGGAGCGTCGCCGCTGTCCAGGACCGTCACGTTGGTCCATTCGGGGTCCCTGAGCGTCGTCGACACGACATACTTCGGATCCTGGTTCAGCCTCTCAGCGAACGGGCCCTCACGAGTAGGCCAGGCGCCGGCGAAACTCTCGTAAGTCACCCGGCCCAGCAAATGGGCATCCGCGGACATGATCTCGTCGAGCTTGAACTGGTTGCCGTCCTCGCCACGATCGAACTCGAACGTCCACCCCTCGTACTTGAACTTCTCACCACCCGGTGACTGCATCACTCCGTCCAGAGACACGAACTCGGTAATCACTAGTTTTCCCATGCTTGACCCTCCGTCTCTCCGCGCCACATGCGCCTTCTACCCTAAGACGAAAGAGCCGCCCACAAATCGACAGCAAATCCAAATGTCGTGGCCCAACCGCAATCGCAGCTTCGACGACGCCGCTTTCGGAGTGCATTCTCGGGTCCGTGGCGGTCGTAGGAAGGGCGGCAACCGGATTTCGCAGGATCATGCTCTCGCTCGTCGTCTCACAGCGCGCGGATCGTTAATCGTCTCGTGCATCGAAGGGGCAACGGATTGCCGGGCGAATCGGGGTGAGTCTCATTTGGGCTTTGATGTCCCGAGTGTCAGAGATGAGATCGACGGTGGTGTTGCCGTGCTTCCTGTCGACGTGGTAGTGGTCTCCCTTGCGACACAGGTCTCGCCATATGCAGTTGGGTCCTCCCGCGTTCGCAGTTCGTGTTGAGAGTATTTTCGCTTCGGCTTGAGTCTGAGCTCTCACATTGGGCGCGCTGCGCGTCGCTGTAGCGGCGCCGATGAATCCGGTAGGCCCTCCGAGGGGCTCAAGCCCCGGACATCGCCTCAGTCGACGGGCCGGCCGTTGTCAAAGACAGCTCTGACCAGGGGCAAATGGTGGAGCTGACGGGATTTGAACCCGTGACCCCCTCGTTGCGAACGATGCAGTCAAAACCCTCTGACCAGGGGTGATAGCGAGCTCCACGAGGTTTGTGGGGCGGCTGTGGGTCTAGCGACGTGAGACGTGGTGAGATCCGCGAACCTCTGACCGATGACGCACCTCCATTACATCACCACCTTGCTCGGACCGTCCTAGTAAGAATCAGAGGGATCGCTGGTAGCTGCGAAAGGACAGCGTGCCGAGCAGAACCATCACTACTGCGAAGGCGGCTACGAGTCCGGTTCGCTCAAGCACCACGGCGAGGTTCGGTGTGGTGGAGAGCATTGCCTCTTGCGCCGCTCGGGCTGCCCAATTCACCGGGTTGTACCGGGCCACGGCTGCAATCCACTTCGGAAGGAACGAGGCCGGCATGAAGGCGACGGAGAGAAACATCCCGGGAAGGACCAGGAGTTGATTCATCCCGATCACCGACTCGCGTTGTCGGACGGTCAAAGCCGTCGCCATCGAAATGCCCCCAAACCCGGCACCGAGGAGGCTGATTACCACGAGCAGCGCGACGATTCCCGAGATCCCGCCCCGAAAGCGGGCCCCGAGCAGCATGGCGAGGGCGATCAGGACCAACGCCTGGATCGCAACGGAGATCGTCTGCTGAATGCTGACCCCGGTGAGGATCGCGCTGCGTCGCAAAGGAGAGGCAAGGAAGCGGTCGAGCACTCCATCGTCCATATCCTCGAGAAGACCCATACCGTTCCAACTGTTCGCAAACATCGCCGTCATGACCACGACACCCGGAGTCAGGTACGCGATGTAGTCGTCCACCGGAAACCCCGGCAACGTCGCCACCTGTTGAAAGAGGGCCCCGAACAGCAACAGCCATATGAGTGGCTGGATCAACGAAGCGACGATGAACCAGGGTTGGCGTATCAACGCCCGCGTGTGGCGTCCAGCGATCGAGAACGAGTGCGATATGGCGGTCATTGGCCGACCTCCTCCCTTCGGCTGTAGGCAAGTCCCGCATAGCGGAGAAACACGTCGTCCAGCGAGGGACGGCTCACGGTGACCGCCACCGCCTCGATTCCCGCATCGTTGAGGGCGGCGACGACCCTGGGGACCGCTTCGGCACCGCGGTCGACCCGGGCGTGAATGAGGCGACCATCGACCAGGATCTCCCGCACCGTTCGATCGAGGATGGCCGCTGCCGCGCTGCCTGTTCCCGGGTCTGTCAGCTCGATGTGGATCCCGTCGCCGCGCATGCCGTCCTTGAGCTCACCCGGTGTTCCCTCGGCGACGATCCTCCCCTGGTCGATGATGGCCAGTCGGTCTGCCAGCTGATCGGCCTCTTCCAGATAGTGCGTGGTGAGGAGCACGGTTACTCCGTCGTCGTCGCGCAGACGTCGGATCTCGTCCCACAGGTCGGCCCGGACCTCGGGGTCGAGCCCGGTGGTTGGCTCATCGAGGAACAGAACTCGCGGCGAGTGCACCATCGCAAGGGCGACGTCAAGACGTCTCCGCATCCCGCCCGACCAGGTCTTCACGATGCGATCCGCTGCTTCCCCCAAGCCGAAACGTTTCGTGAGACGAGCCGAGATCGCCCGGGCATCGGCCCGGCCGATACCGTGGACTCTCGCCTGAAGCATCAGGTTCTCCGTCCCGGTGGCCTGGGCGTCCACGCCCGACTTTTGCGCCACGTACCCGGCGACGCGACGCACCTCGGCAGGATTGTCGGAAACGTCGATGCCGGCCACCCGGGCCGTCCCCGTGTCGGCGAAGGACAACGTGGCGAGGATCCGTAC
>JBAULI010000170.1:0-4799 GCA_049578105.1 Acidimicrobiia bacterium
GAAGAAGGAAGACCACTCGCCCTCGGCAGAAACACCCGGGTCATCCCCCGAAAACTACGAAAACACATCCTCAGCCGAGACCAAGGATGCACCAGCGACGGATGCCCCTCCACCTACCGACTCCAAATCCACCACATCATCCCCATCTCACAAGGCGGACTAACCGTCGAACAGAATCTGATCACACTCTGCTGGTATCACCATCAGATCGCCATCCACCAACAAGGACTCCAAGTCCAAAAACTCGGACCATCCCGAATACGACTGGTCCCACCCACCTAGCGGTACACCCTGCGTGCACCAACCCGATCCTCCCCGAGACCAACTCGTAGGCAAACGGACAAGGTCCTCCACTCGCAGACGCTCGACTCATGAGAAATCCTGTCGACCTCGGCCACCCGTCGGGCACAAGTGCTCTATCGCCGAGTAGGAGCTCTTGCAGCTCTCAAGCGAAGAGACCAAGGAAGGTGGAAGGAAGAACCATGATTCGCAGAAGGATTATCACGGCATGCACAATCGCTGCCCTGGCTACGACTCTCCTAGCCACTCCAGCTTCGGCGCGACCGCCGGCAGAGAACAACGGGTGCCCCCAGGGATTCGAATCGATGGTCGTCGGCGAAGGCGAGGCAGACCGTCGTGTCCCCTACGAGGTGGATAACCCCGAATTCGGCGGCAATGACGACGGCATCGTCTGCGCCCGAGCATTGGGCCAAGGCATCTACCACACCTACCCGGGACGGCCGGACACCGTTTATCGCTGGGCCGACAACTGGCTGATCTGAGGCAGTTCGGAGATTTGGAGCACGAATGGTGAGGTTGGTAGTCCCGACCGGATTTGAACCGGCGTTACCGGCTTGAGAGGCCGGCGTCCTAGGCCGCTAGACGACGGGACCTTGACGAAGGTCGACGGTAATCGACCTGGCTCGGGGGGAAGGACTCGAACCCTCAATAACAGGGCCAGAACCTGCCGTGTTACCTATTACACCACCCCCGAACGCGCATGTCCGAAGACAACGCGGGATGAAGCAGGAGAATAATCGAAGCCCCCACCAGTGCGAAGTCGCTCAGGGGACCAGTACCGGCACTGCCGTGGCCCTGGCCCGAACGACGAGCGGCTCGTCACCCGCCACGAAGAGCCCCATCAAGCCCAGGTCCAAATCGCCGGCCACCTCGACCGAGACCTCTTCCCCGTTGGCAGATGTGTCTATCTGGAGATAGGTCAAGTCGACGTCCCGCGTCGAGACATAAGCAGTTCCCAGATCGACTGCCCGCGACGGGTCGAGCGTCAGCAGCCCACTCGCTCGGTACTCGGCCTCATCGATGCCGGCTGCGGCCGCGATGGCAGCGGAGTCGGCGACAGCGGCAAGCTGACGCTGGAGGGCCAATGCCCTCCAGAAGTCGATCGACAAGCCTCCAAAGGTGAGCAACAGCAGCGACAGGCCAAGCATCCACACCGTGATCGAGCCGCGCTCTCGCCTCCTCGAAGGTGCCGTCATGGGAGGCTTCGATACAGGTCGACCGGCTCTCCATGCGACGCACTCGACCAGAGCCCACCGACATCGCCCCACGGCGTCGTGACCAGCGGTACCAACACTTCGACCTCGAGGTCGACAACGCCACCACGTGTAAAGCTGCAGGCGTTCGTTGACGCATCCAATTCGATGGCTTCGCCACCGCACCAGGAGACTCGTATCTCGTTGCTCGTCAGACCCTGATCACCGGCCATGTCTCTCAGGACGATGTTCCCCGCATCGACGCTCAGGCCGACGACAGCTGCCCGTGATGCTTCAGCAGCGGCCGCCCGGGCAAAGACCCGCCTCTCCGCCCATGGGCCAAAGGCGAGCAAGGCAATGGCGACCGGTATCAGCAGTAAGGCGATGGTCAGGGACAACTCGACGGCAGCATGGCCTCTGTCTCCGTTCACGGCAGACCCCCGCTCGTCGCCCGCGCCTGGAGATCGAATGAGAAGTCGGGTGAGAGCGGTGTCCAGGAAGCGAATCGCCCGACTGCCCTCACCGTGACGACGCCGCCCCCGATGACGCAAGCCGGGACGACGCCCTCACCCATACGCCCACCCAGCAACTCACCCAATACTCGATCGACCCGGTCCTCACACTCGCCCACCGATCCGGTCACGGCTCCAACCCGGGCACCCTGCTCGAGAGCCGAGCGCACGGCACCCCGGCCGTATTGGACGACCGCGAGGTTGGCCAATGTCAGGAACATCACGAGACCGAGCGCGCTCGCCAGCAAGAACTGAACCGACGTGACGCCCCGGTCGCTCAGCCCCCGAGCAACTCGGCTCGAATCCACCCGACTATGTCCACGCCGAGGGTCTGCAGTGCACCCCAGATCACGACCAATGCGGCGATCGCGAGCGCCGCATTGCCCATCAGCTCGGCGGTGTTCAGACCGCGGTCGTCGTTCCACAATTCGCGGAACTTCGTGCTCAGAGCCAGCATTCATAGCCTCCTCTCATTGCCAGCCAGTTATCAGATACGGAAGTGGTGCAGCGACGAACAGGATGAGGACAGGGGCGAGGATCGCAATCGTTGGGATGAGCATCGCCGCCCGGCGTTTCGTGGCCGACCGGCGGATCGACTCTCGACGCGTCTCGCGGACGTCTTCTGAGAGTTGAAGGAGAGCGCCGGCGAGATCCGCCCCTCGTTCCTCGGCGGCCGCCAGTTGGCGATACGTGCGGCCACAGAATGGCTCGGGAGTGAGCTCGGCGATCCGTCGGAAGGCATCTCCGGCACGCCAACCCGAGCGATGGAGCCGCAAGGCATCGCTGAGCTCCGAGATCACCTCGCCACTGCCACGGGCCACCAGCTGCCCGACGGCATTGACCACACCGCCACCGGCTCGTATCCGCATTGCGAGGAGCTGATTGACCGTGTAGATCTCGATCTTCATCTTCTCCACGCGTTTCTGAACTGCCTTGTTGAGCAGCGAGCGTTGCCGTGATGCCCCGATCACCAACCCGAGCATTCCGAGCATCACGATGCGGGCGGCCGACATCTGGGTCGCCCACGCCAGTGATATGGCAACCGTGATGCCTACCGCAATCGAGCGGAGCTGCGCCACTCGATAGGCGGCAACCATGGCCTCCTCATTCAGTTCCCGATACCAGCCTGCCTGGCGGAGTCGGAGGACCGTCACCTCGCCGGTCGACCTCTCGAGACGTGTTCCGACCCAGTCCGCCAACGATCTGATGATCGGGCCGAGGATCTCTCCCAAAGGGCCTGCGGAGTAGCCGGCGTGACGAACGCCCGAAGTTGCCACGGGCCGCAAGTAGGGATCGATCCGAGATGCGAGCGAACGCGGCGGGGGTAGGAGAAGGCGAACGCACAGGGCGACCGTCACGGCAGTTGCTAGCGCCGCCAGCAATGCGAGCGGTGAGATCATCGGCCACCTCCCGCCGAGACGAGAACTCGAGGCTCTGTCTCCTGGCGACCGAGACGTGATGCAATGACCAAGCCGGTCAAACTGAGGACGGCGCCGACTACGGCAACGAGGATTCCAGCTCTCGACGAATAGAACTCGCGAAAAGGACCCGGGCGAGCGGTCATCGCCACCATGACCAGCCAAGGCAGGACGAACACGATTCGGGCATTGATCTTCTGTTCCAGGGCCTCGGTTCGAACCTCCTCGAGTGTCCAGATGTCTCTCGTCGTCGCCTCCGCCAGATCGTTGAGGATCTCCGGGACGACGACGCCCCCTCGCTCATAGGCGAGGATGAGGACATCGATGACGCGGTCAGAGGTCGGGTCGGAGAGGTTCGACCGAACCATCTCCAGGGCACGAACGACACCGAGACTTCTTGAGTAGACGCCGAAGCCTCGAAAAGCCGTCCGAAGGGGCATAGGCCCGAACTCGGCGAGGTTCTCGATCGCGTTGGGCAGCGACGAGCCCGACCGAACGCTCGACACCAGATCTCGAAGGCCATCCGGCCATGCCCTTGTCACCTCATCGAGGTTTCGAGATCGTCGTCGCGCGAAATACGCCTTGGGCAGCGCCGCGACGACGAGCGCCGGCATCACCGACACCACGGGCAGCGAGGTGAGCGCATACACGAACAGATACGTGATTCCGGCGGCTCCGATAGAGGTCAGCCAGAACTGACCTGGGGTGACATCGAGCCCGGCCTCTACCAACCATGTTCCACTCGACGCCACATGTCTCGTTCGCATTTGGCGGGACCCGGCGACACTCGCCAGGACCAGTGCGATGGTGAGACCGGTGAGGGCCGACGCCAACCAGATCATCGAACACCACCCAGGAGTGAGCCGAGATCGGTGCCGGCCGCCATCACACGCTCCAATCGTCGACGCAATGCCGGAGGCGGATGGGTCCCGGTCCATGTCAGCGGTGCCCCAATCCGATCCCTGACGAATATGGGCTCGGTGGAGAAGTCATCGTGGAGCGAAGGCACCAGCGCCCGGATCTCCAGCATCTGGCGCCTGATCGCTCCCGAGCCTTGGTCCATGTCACGATCCAGGTGCACCACGAGATCGATCGAGGATGCAAAGACGCGGCGAACGACCGACTCGGGAACGTTCTCCCCGGCCATCAACGCAGCATTCACCAGAGCATGGAGCGCATCGCTGGCGGAGTTGGCATGAATGGTGCATGCCAATCCGCAACCCGCATTCACCGCCCTCGTCAACTCGAAGGCCTCGGCCCCACGCACCTCGCCAACCACGATGAGGTCGGGCCGCATCGCCAGTGTCACCTTGACCAGGTCACGCAGGCTTATCTCGCTTCCGCCATCGAGAGACGGAGGCCGCGATTCGTAGTAC
>JBAULI010000171.1:0-30199 GCA_049578105.1 Acidimicrobiia bacterium
CCATGTGCCACCGGTGAGGGTGGAGGACGAGGCCCACCCCGATTGGGTTGTCTGGGATCTGGACCCACCCCCTGGTCGGTTCGACCTGGTGCGTGAGGCGGCGCGAAGGATGAGAGCGCTCCTGGAAGGTCTCGACATCCGCACCATGCCCCTCGCCTCGGGCTCGAAGGGATATCACCATCGAGCCCGGGTGGCGCCGGGAATCACGATCGACCGGCTGTCCGACATGGTGCGCGGCACTGCAGAACTGGCTGCTGTGCGGCACGACGACCTGATGACCGTCGCCTTTCGCAAGTCGGAGCGGGGGGAGCGGGTATTCGTCGATTGGATGAGGAACACTCCCCGCTCCACGGCCGTGGCGCCTTGGTCGCTCAGGCCGCGCCCGACGGCACCGGTCGCATCGCCACTGACTTGGGACGAGCTCGACGACGTCGCACCCGATGGCGTGACACTGAGGAACGTGGACGCCAGGTTGGCCCAGAGCCCGTGGGCGAGTCTCGAGCCTGTCGATCTGGAGCCCGCCGCCACGCGGGTGGCCCAGGCTCTCGATGAGGCCGGCATCGAGCTGGAGCCTTTCGATCGCTTCCGATCCTGAGACGTCCCCAATACGCTCGAATGGTGCAATTCGCCGAGCTCGTCGATGTGTCCAGGGCGGTGGCTTCGACGCGTTCCCGCACTCAGAAGGTGAAGCACCTCGCCTCGATGCTGGCGGGCCTCTCCTCTGAGGAGGCTGCGCCGGCGGTGTCCTTTCTCAGTGGCAGCCCACGTCAAGATCGTCTCGGGATCGGATACGCCACCGTTGGCGCCGTGAGACCGATCCCGGCCAAGCAGCCCAGTCTCACCATCGTCGACGTCGATGTGGCGTTGGAGCGGATCTCGGAGGCATCCGGCCCCGGGTCGAAGGGCAGGAAGGAGTCATTGCTCAACGATCTCATGGAGCGCGCCACCACAGATGAGCAGGACTTTCTCCGAGGTCTGATCTTGCGCAACCTCAGACAAGGCGCACTCGAGGGTGTGATGGCCGATGCGGTGGCCCAGGCCCTCGAAGTGCCCGCCGAGGAGGTACGTCGCTCTGCGATGCTCGAGGGAGACCTGACGGCGGTGGCTACCCGCGCCCTGGCGCACGGCGCTGCAACCCTGGCGCGCTCCGAGCTGGCGGTGTTCACACCGATACAGCCGATGCTGGCCAAGACCGCCGCGAGTGCCGGGGAGGCGGTGCAGTCTCTGGGTGAGGCCGTGATCGAATGGAAGCTCGACGGCGCCAGGATCCAGGTGCATCGTGCTGGTGGCCGTGTCGCCGTCTTCACCAGGAATCTCAATGACATCACGAGTCGCGTCCCCGAGATCGTCGCCGATGCATTGAGCTTCGAAGCGAGCTCGTTCATTCTGGACGGTGAGGCTCTCCTGATGGACCGGGACGGTCTGCCACGGGCTTTTCAGGACTCGATGAGTCGGTTCGGGTCGGGTGAGGCCGTCGACGGCCCCGGGCTCAGGGCGTTCTATTTCGATTGTCTTCATCTCGACGGCGAAGACCTGATCGACCTGCCTCTCGGCGTCCGGCGCAATCGGTGGCCCGGCCGATTGCCGATGAAGGCAGTGGTCGGGTGCTTGCTGACCGACGATCCGAAGAGCGCGGACGAATTCTTCGATCAGACCGTCGCACTCGGGTTCGAAGGGGTGGTCGTCAAAGCGCGCGATCAGCCGTATCAGGCGGGCCGCAGGGGTGCGGGCTGGCTCAAGGTGAAGCCCACTCACACCCTGGATCTCGTGGTCATCGCCGCCGAGTGGGGCTCAGGCCGGAGGAGCGGATGGCTCTCCAACCTCCATCTCGGTGCCAGAGGCGAGAACGGCGAAGTCGTCATGCTGGGCAAGACTTTCAAAGGCCTGAGCGACGAGATGTTGCAGTGGCAAACGGGACGATTCCTCGAAATCGAGGATCATCGGAGTGCCCATGTCGTGTATCTGAAGCCCGAATTGGTCTATGAGATCGCATTCGACGGGGTACAGCGAAGCAGTCGATATCCAGGTGGGGTGGCTCTCCGCTTCGCCCGGGTGAAGCGATACCGGGACGACAAGGGCCCGGATGATGCCGACACCATCGCCACCGTTCGCAGCTTCCTGCGACGATGATGCAAGTCTTGATGTTATTGGTCACATGCGCCGCCCCTTAGCCTTTCCGCAGTGACTGCACCCGGGCCCGTCGAGCTAGGTCGCTCGGTCGTCGTGGGCGCCGGGGCATCCCCTCCTGCCCCGTGGGCGGACGTCGAGCCGATCATCATCGATGAGAGAGTGCTGGGCGACCAGAGAGCTCTGGCGGAGCTGACTTCTCGGGCGCAGCGTCGATACGTTGGACGTCTCCCCACGGTCTTCGTGCTCGAGGTCGAGCCGGAGGAGTTGTCGCGATCAGAGGCAACGAGCCTCCCGCCCTACGAGCTCGGTGCGACCTTCAGCTTCCTCCGAGAGCGTCTGATGAAGGCTTTGTGGCACAACTCCTACGACGCTCGTGCCGACACCCCGATCTGGTGGTGGGCTCACAAGGCAGAGGACCGTCTCGGGATGCGCATCGGCGGACCAGCGGACGTGATCGATGAAGACGGCAGACCCGTGTGGATCGATGGCGGCCCCCGTCAACCGCTGACACTCGAGGGCATCGTCATCCACCACGAGTCGGTTGATCTCGGACGGGCCACACCGGTTCCCACGCGACGCTGGTCGATGGAGGGGCTAGCGGACGATCAGGCAAAGGCGGTGCGCCATCGGGCCGGACCGGCCCGAGTGGTGGCTCCTGCCGGCTCGGGAAAGACCCTCGTCCTCACCTCGCGTATCCGCCATCTGATCCAGGACCGCCTCGTGGAGCCCGAGTTGCTCACCGCCCTGGCCTACAACCGAAGGGCGGCCGAGGACATGGCCCTGCGGCTTCCCTCAACGGTGAGACCCGACGTCCGGACCATCCACTCGCTCGGTTGGGAGATCCTTCGCATGGCGAAGCCAACTCTCAGGCTGATCGGCGAGAGCGAGCAGCGGCGTCTTCTCGAGCCGATCGCCCCTGCGCCCCCGCGCGCCAACACCGACGTGATCGGTCCCTATCTCGAGGCGCTGGACGAGGTGAGGATCGGGCTTCGTCACCCGGACGATGTCGAAATCGGGCGCGACGACGTGCCTGCCTTTGCCGAGACCTTCCATCGTTATCGAGCGGCCCTGGAACGTCGGGGTGAAGCGGATCACTCGGAACAGATCTACGGCGCCATCGAGGCCCTCTGCCGTCTGCCCGGGCTCAGGGCCCATTGGCAAGACCGTTGCCGTCACCTTCTCGTTGACGAGTTCCAGGACTTGACTCCGGCCTATCTCCTGCTGATTCGTCTGATCTCGTCGCCCGGTTTGAATGTGTTCGGCGTCGGAGACGACGACCAGGTCATCTACGGGTACGCAGGGGCGAATCCCGAGTTTCTCATCGACTACGAGAGTCTCTTTCCCGGGGCTGTCTCTCATGCATTGGAGGTGAACTATCGCTGTCCCACCGACGTGGTCGACGCGGCCAGGAACCTGGTCGGCTACAACTCGAGGAGGGTGACCAAGACGATCCGCGCCGCGAATGCGGAGCATGGGCTGCAGGTCATCACACGACCGGGAGACGCGCTTGCCCCGGCAACTGTGGAGCACGTACGCCAGTTGATCGAGATTGGCCGGTCTCCATCCTCGATCTCCGTTTTGGCTCGTGTGAATTCGAGCCTCCTCCCGGCCCAGCTCTGCCTGAACGAGGCCGGGATCCCATACGACACACCGTTGGAGGAGAGCCTCCTCGATCGCACGGTCCTACGGTCGGCACTTGCCTGGATAAGGATCGCATTGGATCCCGAGGCCATGAGCCGAAGCGATCTCTTCGAGGCGATACGCCGCCCGGGTCGGGGCATCACCAGACTCTTCACGGAGATGATCGGACGGCGGCGAGGGCCTTTCTCCGTCGCAGACCTGTCGGAGTTGGGCGGGGCGCTGGACGGCGGGCGCTCCGCTCGGTGGAACCGATTCTGCGATGACATCGTGACGGTCTCCGCCTCGACTCGGTCCAGCGCACACCTGCTCGAAGTCCTCATAGACGATATCGGTCTCGACAAGGCCGCCTCGGCTCTCGACGCCGGCCGTGGTCGCGCCGACCGGGCCGCTCAAGGCGACGACCTGATCGCATTGCGTCGGGCTTCGGCATTCGGTCCCGTTCCCGAACAGTTCGAGGGATGGCTGAGATCATCGCTTCGTGCCCCCAAAGACGAATCCGGGGTCACCCTCTCCACCGTGCATCGCGTGAAGGGGTTGGAATGGGATCACGTCCTGGTGTTTGGGGTTGACGAGGGCACCATGCCACACGACCTCTCCGCTGATGTCGAAGAGGAGCGTCGGGTCTTCCACGTGGCTATCACACGGGGTCGCAAGACCGTCTCGATCTTCGCCGACGTGAAGAGACCGTCGCGATTTCTCACCGAGATCGACGGGTCGGCGCCGGTGCCGAGGCCAAGCGAATCACATCGAGACCTGCCGGCGGCGGACTTCCCTTCGAAGGATTCCATCCATGTTTCTCCCGGGGATGTGATCACGGTGGGTGGAGGGTATGAGGGGAGTGTCGACGAGATCTTGGTCACCGGAGTCTTGGTCAAGCTGGGCGCAGCCACCATGGCGGTTCCGTGGGGAGAAAAGGTGATCAAGGCGGGCGTCTCAGGGCGTCTGACACCGGGCCTCGCCGACGCCAGCCCGGCAACCGTCGAGCGACTTCGCGCATGGCGGCTCGAGCAGGCGAGACGACAGGGTGTGCCCGCCTACGTCGTTTTCAACGATCGAACCCTCGAGTCTCTCGCCTCGGCTCGCCCGGGCACGGAGGAGGCTCTCCTCCAGATTCCCGGCATCGGGCCGGCCAAACTCGATGCATACGGCGACCAGCTTCTCGATCTGCTGTCTCTCGACTGAAGAATCGGAGGGGTGACAATCCCGAATCTGCGGACTAGTCCAATCCAGCGTTCTGACATTGAGTCTTGCCTTGACCGCCCGATCTACGGAGCCTGAAATCGAAAGGGAGTACCAACAGACAGGGCGGGAAGGGATTGGCCTCCGAAGACCGTAAGAGTCAGCGCTGCTCACACGAAGTGACGGTGTCGGTCCGCATGTCGGGCCTCGAACGCGTGGTATGCGAGCGGTGCGGCCATGTCACCGTCCGTTACCTCTCGGCGCTCTCGGGGAGTGTCGACCGTTCCCGGTTCGCCCGTGAGGCCGACCGAACGCGCAGGCACCTGGCGGAAGCCCAGGATTCTGATTTGGAGAGCGACCTGCCCGAACGCGACCCCCAGTGGGACTTTCGGGTGGAGACGAGGAACGCTTAGTCGGCGAACAGCTGAGTCGCCGGTGGTCCGTCATCAACTCTCCAAACCCAAGCCGGGAAAGGCTCGGCCTTGCCCTTGAGATCGAATGTGTGATGATCCAAGCCGGTGGTGTCCATCTCGGCCGCCAGCGCGATCGCATCACTGATGACCAGTTCACCGGCTGCTGCCGATGAGCTGAGTCGAGCCACCGTGTTGGCGGTGTCGCCGAGCACGGTGAAATCTCTCGCCCCAGGCTCCCCGACGACGCCGACATAGGCCTGGCCGGTGTGAACGGCCACTCCGGCCGGGACCTTTGCCCCTTCGCTCGGGTGTGCCAGCTCTTCGGTGATCCGCCTTCCAGCTGTCACGGCATGGAGGGGATGGCTCTTCCCGACGAACGCCGGTATCCACAGGGCCATCACGCCGTCCCCGGCGATGTGATCGATGACGCCGAGCTCTGAGTCGATGGCCTTCGATGTCACTGCATAGAAACGATTGAGAGAGTCGGTGAACTCCATTGCGGACATGGTCTCGGCCAGGGCCGTCGACCCCCGAACGTCGACATAGAGAAGAGAGACCGGGATCTCCGCACCCCCTTGGTGCTTTTCGAGGTCACGGACGCACATCTTGCAGATCTGCTGGTTGAGACTCCAGCGGCGGAACCCTGCGAGTCGGAGAAGAGGCGCCACCGGTCCGGCGAAGGGCGCCTGACAGAGCTTGCAGCGAGGCGCTGTCGGGATCTTCCGCATCATCCGCTGAAAAAGCTCCAACCCGCCATCTTCGCCCTCGAGCAACGCGGCCCAGTATTCGCTGCGTTCGCCGGGTCTTGCATCGTCTCTTTGCGGCATGGTTCTCCGCCTCAGCGACGCGGTGTGGGTCGGTGCCGGCTGAGGGCGTTTTCGGCTGTTAGTCGGCGTCGGGAAGGATGATCCCGATGATCCAGCCGACAATAGAGATCACGATCGCGCCGAGGAACGTGGCCCAGAAGAAGCCAGTGGATGTGAGACCCAGATCCCAGACACTGGGCCCGGCCAACCAAATGACCAGTTGGAATACCAGGGCGTTCACGACCAGCAGGAACAATCCCATGGTGAGAATGATCAAGGGGATGCTGAAGAACTTGATGATGGGCTTAACGATCGCGTTGGCCAGGCCGAAGATGGCGGCGAGGATGACGAATTCCCACCAACTACCGGTGAATTCGAGACCACCGACGATCCATACGGCAGCCCCCAGAGATGCAGCCGTCGCCAGAAAGCTGAGCAAGAATCCCATGGCGCAACGTTAGCAACCGGCAACGGCCGAGGGAGCACCGGCTCGGATCTTCATTGCAAGGTCAACCTTGTGGTGTGCGCCAGTCGGGGCGGTCAGGAGCGCCGGACCTCCAAGAATCGACATATGTCGCAACGGCATTGATCTGTTCAGATGTGAGCGGGCCATTGAAGTCCACACTCCAGGCAACCATCTCGGATCCAGGAATGCCGTGTCCGACGATGGACGCGATCTGATCGAGCGTGGCGTTGAACAGGAACTGTCTCGAGTTGAGTGCCGGCGCATCGACACCCTCACCCTCTTGGCCATGACAAGAGCTGCAGTTGTCCAGATACACGTTCTGACCCTCGTCACGGAGATCGGAGAGCTGCTGCTCCCTGGCCGCGGCGCGTGCTTCCGGTTCGTAGAGCCGATAGAGGGGGAAGGCAAGGACGAAAAGGAACATCAGTATCGCCCCGGCGCTCATCCACCGGCGGGTCGACTCCGCCAGCTCGGAATCGGTGTGTTCGGGCATCAAGCCCCCTCCCCAACACATCGCGGACCGGCTGGCGGTTCGTCGATGGTCTCCGGCCCCGGAGGAGACCCGTTGGTGACCCGCCCAGGATCGACCACGAGCACGCCGTCGACAACATCAACCGAGTAATGGGACATCCCTCTCGGTGCCGGGCCTTCCCGATACTCACCGACCCTGTTGAAGACCGAGCCATGGCAAGGACACTCGAACTCTTTGGATGTGTCGCACCACGCGACCCTGCAGCCGAGATGAGGGCACTTCCACGACAGGGCGACCACCTCGCCACCGCTACGTGTCAGATAGCCGCGCGCGGCCTTGACCTCGACTACACCGCCTTCTGGCACCGCGGCCTCCGGAATGGTGCGCACCGGACCGGTGTCAGCTGAATTGGGTGGCGGTTTGAGGATGTCCCAAGTCGTCCAAGCACCAGCCACCGCCATCAAGGAGGCACCCCCTTTCCACAGTCGGGACAAGAAAGCTCTGCGGGTGACGTCGTCTCCGTTGCTCATAGCTCTCCGTACCAGTCCTGCCATGGCCAGACCCAGCTCCAGTCCGGACCTCGAAATGCGAAGCCGATCAAAGTGAGGACGATCCAGGTGACCAAGAAGAACGTGAAGGTGAGGACGGCGACCTTCCTGAGGCCGGGTCTCGTCTCGGGGCTCCTGTCTAGATAGGGCAGCGCCATGGCGCCAATGACGATCCCCGCAGGCACCAGAACTCCGGCAACCATCGGATGGAAGTGGCTCAGGAGCTCCTGGAGTGCGGCGAAGTACCAGGGTGCCTTTTCCGGGTTGGGAGTCAGATTGGGATCGGCGATGGATCGAAGCGGCGCGTCGAAGGCGAGGGCCAGCAGAAGCACCAAGAACAACACCGCAAGGGCGACGACGGCATGACGAACCAGTAGATGTGGCCACACCATGACCGGTTCTTGCTCCTCGGGGACTTTGCGGTCGCCGGCCACCGGCTTTCCCGGCACCACCCCCAGGACTCGCTTGCCGCCGATCACCACCGGCTGCTCGTCCGTCATCGTGGCCCCTTCCCTTGGTTGTCGAGGTCGAGCATCGAATCCTTTCGCCATCGCCACAGGTGCACTGCGATCAGAACCACCACCAAGGTCGGCAGCAGCGCCACATGCAGGACGTAGAACCGCAGCAAGGTTGCCGAGCCGACCTGGGATCCACCCAAGAGCATGTCGGAGACCCAGCCTCCGATCAAAGGCACATATGCGGCCATCGACGTCCCCACTGTCACGGCCCAGTAGGCCAACTGGTCCCAGGGGAGCAGATATCCGGTGAACGAAAACAGGAGGGTCAGGACCAAGAGGACCACCCCTATGACCCAGTTGAACTCTCTCGGTGACTTATAGGCGCCGCGATAGAAGACCCTTGCCATGTGGGCGGCCACCGCTATCACCATCAGGTGGGCGGACCAGCGATGGACGTTCCGTATGTATTGGCCAAATGCGACTTGAGTCTGCAGGTACTGGATGTCCCCGTATGCGGTCGTGGGAGAGGGGACATAGACGAACATCAGATAGATACCGGATACGACCAGCGAGACGAAGAGGGTCAGAGAGATGACGCCGAGGTACCAGGAGTATCGGAAATACAGCTCCTTCCGCCGGATCTTGACGGGGTAGATGTGAAGGAAGAAGTTCGACCAGTGCCCGGCGGCGCGATCACGCGTTGTGACACGATCCGGGTTGCGTATCATCGACCTGCCTACGGTGCTTTCGCGGAACCGTCTGCCCCAGCTCATGCCGGTACTCCGACTCCCGCCCACATCCCCATCGAGAGAGCATCAGTGGGACATCGGTCGAGACACAGGGCGCAGCGGATACAGGCACGCTCATCCAGCATCAAGGCCGTGCCTGACTCGAACTGAGTGGAGATCTCGGACGCAGGGACGATCGATAGGACATCGACCGGACACACGTCGACGCACAGACCGCACAGGACGCAGCGATCGACGTCGAGCAACACATTGGCGAAGCAACGCAGGCAGCGCGATGCCTCGCAGCGAGCCTCTTCTTCATTGAAGCCGAGCTCGACTTCGCGCAGACCAACCCGTCTCCCGGTGGGTAGCGAGCGCACTGTCACTCGCTGACGTCGATCGTAAAGGTCCTCGGTGCGATGAAATTGATCGAGGACGATCATCTGGCCCGTCGTATGGGGCCCCGAGTCGATGTGAGTGAATTCCCGATCGATGGCGGCAGCAGTACGTCTCCCGTCCGCTATGGCATCGATCAGGTTGCGAGGCCCGGCGGCTGCATCCCCACCGGCCCAAACCCGCGGAAGTGAGGTTTGCAGGCGCTCATCTGTCTCAATCGTGCGTCGGGGCGAGATGGCCGGACCATGGGTGCCCATTGCCTCGAGATCGACTGCCTGGCCGATGGCCAGTATGACGGTGTCACAGTCGATGACGGCTCTGTCCTCGTTGTCGAATTGGGGCGCGAATCTGCCTTCATCATCGAAAACCGCCGTGACGCCGATCGTCTCAAGGCCAACCACCCTGCCACCGTCGGTCAGTATTCGGGCCGGGCCGCGCCTGTGAAGGAATTCGATGCCCTCCAGTTTCGCCTCGTCGACCTCGAATCGGTCGGCCGGCATTTCCACCGCTGACTCGAGAGACACAACGGTCACCTCATGCGCGCCGGCCCGTACGGCGGTGCGTGCGGCATCCATCGCTTGTGTGATGAGCTCGCGCTCCTCGCGCTGTGCATTGCGATCTACCGACGAAACGGCACTGATGTAATCCTCCGCCCGGAGGGCTGTCCTCGCAGCGTCCATGGCTACGTTGCCCCCACCGATCACGACGACGCGTTCGCCAACGTCGACCCGAAAGCCCTGATTGATATTGATCAGGAACTCCAGAGCTCGCAGGACACCATCCGCTTCGTGACCTTCGATATCCAGGTCGCGTCCCCGCGTCGCACCCAGGGCCAGGAACACGGCGTCGTAGTCGTTGCGGAGCTCGTCCAGACTCACATCGGCGCCAAGACGGGTGTTGAGATGCACAACGACGCCGAGGTCGACGACCGCTTCGATCTCGGCGTGCAGGAGCCGCCGATCGAGTCGATATTCGGGGATACCCAAAACCATCATCCCACCCAGCACGCCGGCCGCCTCGAATACCGTCACCTGATATCCGAGCCGCCGAAGGTCATGAGCCGCCGACAGGCCGGCGGGACCACCACCGACGATGGCGACCTTCTCGTTCCGCTCGACTTCGGGCGTGTGGATCGCTGTGGACCACTCCGAGTCCGGACCGGCCTCCACTCCGTATTGTTCCGTGACGAATCGTTTCAGGGCGCGGATCGCGATTGGGCTGTCGATCTCGCCACGTCGGCAAGCGTCTTCGCAGGGCGCCGCGCAAACCCTGCCGCAGACGGAGGCGAACGGGTTGGGAAGCCTGGCGGTGAGATAGGAGTGCTCGTCATGACCGTCGGCAATGGCCGCTACGTACACGCCTGCGTTGGTATGGACCGGACAGGCGGCGAGACATGGGATGTTCTGGTCGTAGAAGGTCAGCGGCTCCATCAGATCCAGCCCGCCTTCTGCGACCGTCTCAGCCCCCACATGCCTCCGAGGAGGAAGACCAGCCAGACTCCGAGACCGATCAGGTCACGGGCCAAGGTTGGAGCGTTTTCAACCGGCGACAAATGGAGAGTCCACGATGGCAGCCACACGGTGAAGAGCACGAAGTAGAGAAGGATCCCAAGACTCTTTAGGGCCGCTTCGGCCCAAGTTCTCGAAGTTGAGTCGGCGATGAGATTGCCTCGTTTCCTTCGTGCGCCGATCCTATCCGACGGTGAATGCCGAACGCATTCCCATCCGGAAGTGACCCTCCAAGTTGCAGATCAACGCATAGGTTCCCTCAGCAAGCGTGACGGTGAGTGTCTTGGTCTCCCCGGGCATGACTCCCTCGATCTCGTCGACGACGGTCAGCTCGTCTTCGATCACCTCGTCGGCGGCATCGTCAAACGGCAGGTCATCCAGGGCGAGGTCGGACTGAATGACGACGAACTCATGCTCCTGTGTCCCACTGTTGGTGACTTCGAACGTGACCTCGCCAGCCGGCGCAGTTGCCGGCGATGGTGTCAGGAGCATCGTGTTTGCGTCGACGTCTGCAAGCGTTACGACGATGGTGCCCGGTGTCTGAGAAGCCGCGGTCGTCGTGGTGGCACCCGGTGGAGTGGTAGTCGAGGTCGTGTCGCTCGAACACGCCACGAGTAGCAGTGACACCGCAACGACGGTCGTTCCGAGTCTTCTCATCCGTGTCCTTCTCCCTGCTGTTGGCCTGACACACGACAGTTAGGTCCGCTCGTCCCTGACCGATAGGGCCAAAAGGCCCCTAAGGCGATAGGGCCGATCGGCCCTATCCGTTGGATTGGAGGCTCTTGGTTCGGAGTGGTGGTCGGTCTCGGAGTCGGCGAAAGGCTTCGCCCCACTCAACAAATCCGGCCGTCCTGCCGACACTGACTCTGTGCCGAAGTCCCAGAACAACTCGCCCCTGCCCACCGCGGCAACGGGGCGAAGCTCGAAGCGTGCGCGGCACAGCTTCCACCCCAACCTGAGCTCGGAGCTGAAGTCGATGGGTCTCACTGTCGAAGGCCCCCCCGACCAGGAGGCGTGGGAGAGGTTGCTCGGCACCGTAGACCGGCACTATCGGGAGTCCGACAGGCTCAGGCGAGAGTTGACCGATTCGATGCGCGGGTGGTCGAGTTTCGAGAATCTATTCCGGATCTCACCCATCCCGATCATGGAGCAGGACTACACCCACCTCGAGGAATGGATGCAACAGCTCCGCGATCAGGGGGTGACCAGCCTCCGCGATCATCTGGGCGACGACATCGACGCGATTCGCGCCGTCGTCCCATTGATCCGGATCGTTGCCGCCAACCCGGCGGCAGTGAGCGCCGTGGGGATCCCTCTCGAAGAGCTGATCGGCCCGATCGACCCCCAGATCGTCAACGAGGGCTCGGAGTCCGGATGGCTCACCCAGTTCGAAGCCGTCTGGACAGGCGAGCCAGAGGCCCACGCTGCCTACACGGCCGCGACCGCGGGAGGCGTGGGGTATGACGCCAAGTCGATCCTGGCCGCGCCATTGGTCGGCGGAGAACCGGACTTCTCACGAGCGGTGTTCACCTTGATCGACGTGACCGACCAGAGAAACGAGGAACGCCGAATGCAGGAGCTCATGGAGGCCAAGAACCGCTTCCTCGCCTCCGTGAGCCATGAGATCCGCACCCCACTCACGGCCATTCTCGGCTTCGCGCGGGTCCTGGACGAGGATCGGACCCTGACCGACGACGACCGGAGGCTGATGGTCTCCTCGATCGTCCAGCACTCACAAGAGGTGGCGAACCTGGTCGAAGACCTGCTCGTGGCCGCTCGCGCCGACATGGGCCAGGTCGAGGTGGCGCGGATCGGATTCGACGTCGTCGACCAGATACGACAGACGCTCGATGCCGGGGGATCGTTCACAAGCGA
Source organism: Acidimicrobiia bacterium (assembly GCA_049578105.1). Classification (GTDB taxonomy): domain Bacteria; phylum Actinomycetota; class Acidimicrobiia; order Spongiisociales; family ZC4RG35; genus JARDZU01. The sequence goes on from JBAULI010000171.1 coordinate 12,621, forward strand.
TGTCAGCTTCCAGTTCGAGACCTCACCGATTCGGGTCATGGGTGACCCGGCGCGCACACGTCAGATCGTCAGAAACCTGCTCACAAATGCCGAGCGCTATGGTGGCTCCTCTGTCGTCGTGCGGGTCTCGACGAGCTCACATGTCGTCGCCGTCGACGTGACCGACGACGGCCCCGGCGTTCCACGTGGGCAATGGGAGCGGATATTCGAGCCATATCACCGGGTGCATGAGCACCCTGGTCAACCCGGGTCGGTGGGCATCGGGTTGGCGATCTCTCGCTCACTCGCCGAGCGAATGGGCGGGGCACTGGGTTACGACTACGCATCCGGGCTCAGCCGCTTTCGGTTGGAGCTCCAGTCGGCCGGCTGACGTGGGGGCGGGATCTTGGCACATTCCCAGGAACATGCTGCCTGGGTCGGGTTTTCGACACTCCAGTTCTCTAATCTCGATGTGCGAGCTAGAGGCTGGTGCACTGCAGGGCCAATCCCCGAGCAATCATCGCCGGTTTACATCCGACATATGAGTCGCTGCGCCAAGACTTTCGGTGGCAAGTCCCGGAGCGTTTCAACATCGGCGTCGCTTGCAGTGACTCCCATCCCTCGCGTCTCCCCGGCCTGATCACCGTCTCGGCATCCGGAGAGCGGACGACCCACACATTCGGACAACTCGCCGAGACATCCAATCGGCTCGCCAACGGGCTAAGAGGCCTCGGGGTCCAACTGGGCGATCGGGTTGGGATCGTTGTGCCCCAGTCGCTAGAGACCGGCGTGACTCATCTGGCCCTCTACAAAATCGGGGCGATAGCACTGCCCCTTGCTTCGCTGTTTGGCCCCGATGCCCTCGCCTTCAGGTTGGGAGACAGCGATGCTCGGGCGGTGGTGACCACCCCGGAGAATCTTCCCAAGGTCGCAGAGGCGGTCCTGGGTCTCGACGTCACCGTCATCGTCACGGGTACCGGGGCAACGGGGCTCATCAGCTTCGAGAGCCTCGTTTCCTCCGGCAGTTCGAAGCTGGAGCCGGTAGAGACCCCGGCAGAGCACCCGGCCTTCCTCGTCTACACCTCGGGGACGACCGGCCCACCAAAGGGCGCTCTTCATGCCCACCGCTCCCTGATCGGCCATCTCCCGGCGTTCGAGCTCTATTACGAGTTCTACCCGAAGCAGACCGACATCCACTGGACGCCGGCCGATTGGGCGTGGATTGGCGGTCTGATGGATTCGCTCATGCCCTCCTGGTATCACGGTCGCCCGGTGGTGACGGCCGATCACGACTTCGACCCGCAATGGGCGCTCGACCTGATGAGAAGCGAGCGAATCACCTGTGCCTTTCTCCCACCGGCTGCCCTCAAGATGATGAGAGCTGCCGAGGTCACGGCACCGGAGCTCACGTTGCGGGCGGTCTTCACCGGGGGTGAGACGTTGGGTGAGGAGATGCTCGCATGGGGCCAGGAGTCTCTGGGGACCGTGATCAACGAGGGCTACGGGCAGACGGAGGCCAACCTCACGGTTGGCAACTGCGCATCTGTCTGGCCGATCCAACCCGGCTCAATGGGTCGGGCGATGCCCGGGCACACGGTGGAGGTGATCGACGACGACGGGCACCCGGTCAGGAATGCCACCGGTGAGATCGTAGTCCGAGGGCCCGATCCCGTCTTCATGCTTCGCTATTGGAACCAACCCGAAGCCACGGCGGCCAAGTATCGCGATGGTTGGCTCCTCACCGGCGATCTCGGGGTTCGAGACGATGCCGGTTACCTGTGGTTCGTGTCCCGCAAGGACGACGTGATCAATTCGATGGGTTATCGGATCGGCCCGGGGGAGATCGAGGAGTCGTTGTTGGGCAACGGTTCGGTCGCCGCCTGCGCCGTTGTCGCCGTGCCGGACGAGATCAAAGGGCAGGTGCCGGTGGCGTTCGTGGTGACCAGACCCGGATACGAGCCCAGTGAGATGCTTGCTGCCGAGTTGCAGGAACATGTTCGGACCAGGCTGGCGGCTCACGAGGTGCCGCGAACCGTCTACTTCATCGACGAGATGCCCCAGACGACCACCGGGAAGACGATGCGCAGGGTCTTGAGGGAGATGGCCGCCGACCGCCAGGGCGATCGTTGATCGACTTCAGGCCACAACCCGCCACACAGCCCAGAAGTGGGCGACGCTGGCCAGTATCACCATCACATGGAAGAACTCGTGGTGTGAGAAGACCCGGGGAGCGAGACGCGGCCGGTCGTTGACGAACAGGGCGACGCCGGTGAGGTATGTCACGCCACCGGCGATGATCAGGATCGCCGTCCGATACTCGGTGTGGGTCAGGGCTATGGCGAATGGGACCACGGCCATGGCGGCGGCCACGAATTCGAGTCTCAGCCATATCCGACCCGATTTGCCCGGAGACAGCTCCCGGGCCATGCCGCACCCGACGAGGGCCCATATGCTGAAGAGCCCGAGGCCCCTCCACAGGTCAGGGCTGAGGGCGACGAGCAACGGAGTGGCCGTGCCCGCGACCAGCACATAGATCATGGTGTGGTCCAGCTTCTGCAGTCTCGACTTCCAAATCGGGCGCCACGGCACCGAGTGATAGGCGGCACTCGTCATGTACATGCCGATCAGCGTCAGCCCGTAGACGGCACAGGCGAAGACCATCAGACGCCCGCTGGCGTGCGACACCAAAGCGACCAGACCTACGACGGACAACAGCCCGGCGGTGCCGTGGAGGAACCCTCGAACCGGGTTTTGCATCGGGCCCAATGCCATCCGCTCCATTGGACGATGCTACGCACTATCGATCGACTTCGTGGTAGTCCCGGCCGTCACCTACCATGAAGAAAACAGGACACGCCCAAGAGCGTGTTACGCCTTTCTTCGCTTCTTTCGTTCCGTCGGGTGGAGTCGCCGCGTGGCCCTGCCAGAGACACCCTCGAGAGAGAACCCTGGCATCACGCGGGGGGTAGCCAATTTCGACGGTCCAGCTTCGGAAGGAGCAAGCAATGTCCGCAAATATCTACGTCGGGAATCTCGCGTTCGAGACCGACTCGAGCCAACTGGAGAACCTGTTCTCCCAACACGGCCAGGTCACGAAGGCCCAAGTCATCACCGATCGCGAAAGCGGTAGGTCGAGGGGCTTCGGCTTCGTTGAGATGTCATCCAAGGACGAGGCGCTGCAAGCGATCTCGGCCCTGAATGGGCGAGACCTCGGTGGTCGCCAGGTCACGGTCAACATGGCCAAGCCCCGCTCGAGCTGACCGGCGACTCAAAATCAACGGGTCGGACCCACGAGGTTCGGCCCACCCAGGGGAGCCTCCGATCTCAGGATCGGGGGCTCTTTACGTCGCGTAACGCCCGGGGGATGGGACGATGGGGGATGATCGTCAATGTGGCGACATGCCTGGAGGAAACCATGGCGAGCAAAGACAAGGGCGGCAGAAGCAGCAAGAAGGTGGCTGCGAAGGACCTCAAGCAGAAACGTCTCGACAAGAAATCGAAGAAGGTGGAAGCCACCCGCAAGGGCGTCTGACCCCGCGACGTTTGCCGGCGATCGGGGTCGGATCGTGGTCGAACCGGTTTCAGCGTTCGACGATGGTCACATCGCGGTCGTTGTCGCGTCCGCTGAAGTTGGCCAAGAGGCTGATCAGCAGGCCCACGACTCCTACGACGAGGAGAATCAAGCCGATCGTGTTGATGTTGAAGCCCTCTGCATCGACACTCACCGCCCAGGTGAGAATCGCTCCGACTGCGATGAGCAGCAGACTCACTCCGATTCCTCCGCGTGACATTTGATTTCCTTTCATTGCTCGGACATCCTCCAATACCTCCATTGACCGCTGGGCAAACAAGTCTCTGTGGCCTGGACAGGGTCTGCATTAGCGTGCCCTATCCGTGGCTCACCTCCGCCTCATGACGGCCAATCTGCTCAACGACCGTGCCGACCCCGTCCAGGTTGGGGAGGTTCTGGGTCGAGTTCGACCCGATGTCCTGGTGACTCAGGAGTTGGGGCCGAACGGCGCCGAGGTGATCGCCGGCTTCTTCTCACATGTGCATCTGCAACCGGATCTGGTAAAGACCGGGCGGGGAATCGCCTCACAGCGACCGGCGGAATTCGGTGATCTCGATCTTCCGGGGCGGCCGGGATCCTGGGCCCGACTCGAGCTCGGAGACGGCGAGCTCGCCGTGGCCGGTATGCACATGGTCAATCCGATCGACTTCCCGTGGTGGACCTCGGCTTCGCTCCGCACCCGACAGCTGGACTCGCTAGAGGGCTGGGCAACCGCGATGAGCGGAGAGATGTCGGTGGTGGCCGGCGATATGAACGCCACGCCGATCTGGCCCGTCTATCGCCGTCTCACCTCGACATGGCGTGACCTGGTCTTGGAGTCGTCGCTGGCTTCGGGGCGTCGTCCCGCTCCCACCTGGGGCTGGCGCCCAGGCTGGCCGAAGGTGCTCAGAGTCGATCACGTGATGGGGAGGGGTGTCGTCGGCCTCGCCGCCTGGGTAGAGGAGATTCGCGGCTCGGATCACTCGGCCGTTGTGGTGGACCTCATCCCAGCCACGAGTCAGAGCGCCCGGCAGGTGTAGGTCGCGTAGACGTCTCTCCGGAAATGGCGTTCCATGACTTCGAAACCTGTCTTGTCGAGCATCCGGTCGAACAGCCAGCTGAATGTGCTGTATTCGCTTCGCACGTGCTCGGCCAGGTCGTTGGGCGTATAGCCGAGTGCCGGGTCGTCCACACCACCGCTCACCCACCTATCGATCGAATCGGCGACGCGGAAGGTGTCTATGTCGTATACGAGGTCGTGGAGGAGGAGCACGCCACCAGGTTTCAGGAGGTCATGGATCCGCCTCAGGGCGACCACTTTCCAGAAGTCCGGAATCTGATGCATCGCGTTGCGGGTGAAGACGAAATCAACTGAATGGGGATCCCCGGCGTAGGTGAGGAATCCTGCCTTCTGGACGATGACATTGGAGACCTCACTCTTGGTGGCGCGCTCACCGATCACCCGGCACATGGCGGGCGACACGTCCACTGCGATCACCGTCCCGGCTCGAGCCGCCACCGCCATGGCAAAGACTCCCGTTCCGGCACCGATGTCGAGGACGGTCGAAGCGGCGTCCAACCCGAGGGCACTCAGTCGTTCCACGTCCTCGGCAGGGTCGTATTGGGCTTTGGCCTCGTAGGTGGCTACGTAATCCGCGTCGAGGTGCTCGGCACCTGCATGTGCCTCCTCGTCGAGCCACCACGACTGGCGATCCATCTCCGAATCGTGCCATGTGTGTGATCGATCAGGCAATCGCCATCCGACATTGGGTCGTCTGGCCTATGGAATCGCCCGGCATGTTCGACAGGCTTTGCACGGGAGACATTCGATGGGGAGGTATCCAATTGCAACTGGGTGGTCGTATACGCGCTTGGCGCAGGGCTCACTGCAAGCATTCGCACAGGGTCGTGGTCCGAACGGCCGGCATGGAACGCACGGTGTGTGAGTCTTGTGGCCACGTGAGCTTCGAGGCCAGAGCGGATGCGCTGAACGAAGTCAAGAGATCGGACTTCGCCCGAGCATCCGAGGCGGACGTAGGTCGGCATGAGCCTGATTTCGGGATCGTCGAACAGGTCGAGGTTCCCTGACGTCTTCGGTCACAAGGGCTCGAATTCGGCGGTGAAGTGCCGCAGCCAAGCCGGTTCACTCACGATCCGATATCCCGGTATCTCTGCGGCTTTCCCGGCCGTCTCGATGACGACCTCGGCCACGTAATCGATATGGCTCTGGGTGTAGGTGCGTCTTGGTATGGCCAGCCGAACCAGCTCCATCGGAGCCAGGCGGACGGAGCCGTCATCGTTGGTCCCTCCAAACATGACCGACCCGATCTCCACACCCCGGACTCCACCAACTCGATATATCTCGATTGCCAGAGCCTGGGCGGGGAACTGGTCTTGTCGGATGGTGGGGAGCACTTGCTTCGCGTCTATGTAGACGGCGTGGCCCCCGGCCGGCTGGACCGTGGGCACACCAGCATCGTTCAGCTTCTCTGCCAGGTAAGCCGTCGACCGGATCCGATAGCGCAAGTAGTTCTCGTCCACCACCTCCGCCAGCCCCTGGGCGATTGCCTCGAGGTCGTAGCCGGCCAGGCCACCGTACGTCGGGAAGCCCTCGGTGAGGATGAGAAGGTTGCGGCATCGGTCGGCGAGCTCGGTGTCCCGCATTGCCAGGAAGCCGCCGATGTTGGCCATCCCATCCTTCTTGGCCGAGAAGGTGCATCCGTCGGCAAGGGAGAACATCTCCTGTGCGATCGCCTGGGGTGAGGCCATCGCATAGCCCTTCTCCCTGGTCTTGATGAACCAGGCGTTCTCGGCGAAGCGGCAGGCGTCCAGGAAGAAGGGGACCCCGCTCGACCGGCACAGCTCGCTGACTGCGTGCAGGTTGGCCATGGATACCGGCTGTCCGCCCCCCGAGTTGTTGGTCACGGTGACCATGACCAGAGGGACTCTCGCCTCGGGATCTCGGAGCAACTGCTCGAGCCGATCTAGGTCCATGTTGCCCTTGAAGGGGTATGTGGATGCGGGATCCAAGCCCTCGGCGATCACCAAATCGACGGCTATGGCTCCTTGATACTCGACATTCGCCCGGGTGGTGTCGAAGTGTGTGTTGTTGGGGACGATCCCGCCTGGTTCGAGGATCTCGGTGAACAGGATCCTCTCCGCCGCTCTGCCTTGATGGGTAGGGATGACCTGCGACATGCCGGTCAGCTCTTCGACGGCACTTTGAAAGCGGAAGAAGGAGCGGCTGCCGGCGTACGATTCGTCGCCCAACATCATCCCGGCCCACTGCTTCGATGACATCGCCCCCGTCCCCGAGTCGGTCAAGAGATCGATGATCACCTCATCGGCATGCAATCCGAAGAGGTTGTAACGGGTGCGTGACAATGCGGACTCACGTTCGCCCCGGTCCGGCAAGGAGATCGCCTCCACCGAATGGATCCGAAACGGCTCGATGATGGTCTGGAACGCCATGGCTCGACGATGGCCCAATGATCAGTGTTCAGATAGGGCCGAAAGTCACGGACACCGTTGCCGCTGGACGGCCCGGCGGTCCCGGATCAGTCGAATCGACTGAGTGCAAATCTCGAGATGTCGTGGGTGGTGGTCCCCGACGCCACCAGCTCGCCAAGGATCTCACCGACCACCGAGCAGAACTTGAAACCATGTCCGGAGAACCCCGCTGCGATGTGCACGTTTGGGCTCCCCGCCATCGTGTCGATGAGAAAGTGCTCGTCCGGGGTGTTGGTGAACATGCAGGTCTTCAATGTCATGAGCGGGCCGTCCGCCTCGGGAAAGTAGCGAGCGATGGCTGTGCGAAGCACCTTCTCATCGGCTGCGGAGACTCGTCTGTCGATCTCATCCGGTGCAGTGGTCTCCTCGAGGTGGTGATAGCGCCCGATCTTGACACCTGGGATCCCGAACACGGGAAACCCGTAGAAACGCCCTTCCTCGGCCGCGAGGTTGAACACCGGAAAGCGGCCTTCGGCGAAGATCTCTGGTCGCAGGGGCTGAAACCACCCGAGGACCTGACGCTCCGGGGTGGCGAGGTCGGCCAGCATCGGCACGAGACTGCTCACCCATGCACCCGCCGTCACCACGAGCTGTTCGGCCAGATAGGTCCCACGGTCGGTATGGACCGTCACCGGGGCCAGCCCGCCCAGCTCCCAACCGGTCACTCTTTCGCGTCCACGGATGTCTGCCCCCGCGGCGATGGCACCGTTGACGTGGGCAACGATCGACTGCTCGGAGAGCAGGAAGCCCCCATCGGGTTGATAGACACTCATCATCTCCCGAGGGAGCCGGTAGCCGGGATAACGCTGGGAGAGCTCGGCGCTGTCCAAGACTTCGTGATCGAGCCCATGGATTCGGCACGATTCGAGAGAGCCCTCGAAGACCTCGCTGTCGGGGAGCCCGGCATCGATCGTCCCGGTGACATGGACGAGCTTGGAACCATGACGCCTCTCCAATTCGAGCCACAGATCGCGAGCACGCATCATCAGAGGGACGTAGCCGGGGTCCTCGTAGTAGGCGAGACGGAAGATCCGGTTGACTCCGTGGGAGGATCCCTGGTCGTTCGGGATGTCGAATTGTTCCAAACCGAGGACCTCGAGCCCCCTTTGCGCCAGGTGGAACGTGGCCGCACTGCCCATGCCTCCCACACCGATGACAATGACATCGAAAGTTGGATGGTCAATCATCGGAGTCCACGGAGATGGCATCTCCATCGCACCTGTGGTGCTTCAGGCGCTGATCTCCCAGATCCGGGCGGTCCAGAGCAACCTGCTGCCGCGTTCGGTCAGGTCGACGACCTTCGCCCGCATCAGATCGAGAAGGGCGGGGTGTTGCCCGAGGGAAGTTGGGAGAGGGATCGGTCGTTCTGCCAGCTGTCTTATGGATCCGAAGACCGACTTGGCCTTGTCCAATATCGACTGCTCGTCCTGAAGGGTTCCGGTGGGGAGAAACAGCTTGCCGCCGAGCCGGAGCAGACGTTTCGCCTCATCCAGCATCCGCATCGGTAACTCCGCGCCGCTTGCGCCTCCCGCCAGTCCGGATGGGAACCATCCTGAGGCCTCGGCCAGCTCGTCGGGTATACCGGAGACATCCCCGATGACGACGTCAGCCTGCAGTCCTTCGGGCAACGGCTCGAAGAGGTCCCCCTCGAAGAACTCGGTCACGTCGCCGACTCCTTGCTCCCTCGCATTTGCTGTCGCCACTTCGACCGTGCCGGCAGCCGCGTCGACCCCGTACACCTTCCGGGCGCCGAGTTTGGCGGCGACGATGGCCAGGACCCCGGAGCCGCAGCCGGCGTCGACGACGACGCTGTCTTTCTCGACTTCGAGTGCCGAAGCCAACAGGACGGAAATCGTCGATGGTCGGAAAGTGGCCGGTCCAACCGCGAGATCAAACGGTCCAAAGCGGCCCTTCCACGTGACTCTCTCGGTTTCCATCTGTCAAGAGTATCGGAGAACTCGGCCGAGCGGGTCGTATCGCGTCCGAGGGACCTTCGGACCGGTGGGAGAGTCGCCTGATTTTGATCTAGACCAGGTGGGTCGGTATCAGGCCATCGCCATCGAGGTTTGGGGGTGGGTTTCGTACCGACTTCTTATGTGCAGACGCTCTTGGATGGCAAATACCGCTGTGGCGAAGAGGTCATCCTCCTCTGCCTGGTTCACGGTCGGCCCCATGGTGAGATCGGAGACGATGTGATCACCTCTCGTGGCGGTCGGTTGATCCCTCTGGAATCTGTCAGCCGGTCGTGCGAACTGTCTTCGGTCCACCGGATGATCGAGACCGTCGAGATAGCGAACACTCAGGTGCCCGCATGACTCACAGACGATTCGCTCCAGCCCGGCCGTTGTCGTGGACAGTGTGCTGGGGTGGGGACAGTCCTTGCTCGTAGGGCGAGGCCCGACCGTGACTTGGATGCCTCCCAATGCAATCTCCGCCATAGCAGGATGATTGGCAAGATCGGCGGCAATTCGCCATAGGCCCAACGGCCCAAAGATGTGGATAACTCGACCGGCGTTTGTCGACAACCTGCGGGTCGTACCACCTCGATGGGGCCGGTGGCACCGACCTGGGAGATCGGGCAATAAGCCTCTATCCGATCCGTCGATATCGAGTCATGCTCGGGTCGAAAGGAGGTTCTGTGATGAGCTACACCGCGCATCCAGGAACCACACACCGCATCTCGGAAGGCACCTGGCATGTCATCGGCGCGATCGCAGCGGTGCTTGGCGTGGTCGCAGCGGCGGTCGGCGCCCTGCTGGCCTATGGGCCGAATGCCGGCACGCTCACCGTCTTCGCCTGGACGTGGAACGTAAGTGAGCTCTCCGACATGTGGGCTCCGTTTCTGATGATGGGTGGGGGTTTCGTAGCCGCCCTCACGATGGGGATCGAGTCGCTACGCGGGATGGATGACGATACGAATCGCTGGGTTGTGGCAGCCGAGTCACTGATCGCCCTCGCCGGTTTGGCGGCGCTGGTCATCGGGTTCGTGTTGCTGTTCTGATCGGCTGTCGCATCCGGGGCCCTGGGAGCCGAATCTTGCTCCCAGGGCTCCCTCGCGCCTGATCTCATGTGTGTGCTTCCGCAGTGCGGCTCTTGAGGTCGCGAAGCACCGTCAACTCTCGTGTCGTCGGCTCATCGGTGATCGACAGCGAGGGCGACATGGCCAGATCCCAGCCAGTCTGGTCCTGGACCATCTGAGGATCGACTCCGGGATGGGTCGATACCAGGGTCAACTCACCAAGGGCGGGGTCCGGCTTCAACACACCGAGGTCGGTTATCACGACCGAAGGCCCCTTTCCCCAATGGGTGTTTCTCTCACTCTCGACCGACCCCAGGCCTGGCGAGGTCACGAAGTCCACGCGATCGACGAACGACCTCCTCGTCTGTCTCAGCATCACGATGACCCGACCGGCATTGGTCGCAATCTCCGGAGCTCCGCCGGATCCCGGGAGTCGAGTCACCGGGCTCTCATATGAGCCGATGACGGTGCTGTTGAGATTGGCACGGCGGTCAATCTGAGCAGCGGAGAGGAAGCCGACGTCGACTCTTCCGCCCTGTAGCCAGTAGGAGAAGATCTCGGGCACGCCCACGACAAGGTCGGCCGTCTCGGCGAGCTCACCGTCACCGATGGACAGAGGCAGCACTGCGGGTCTCGACCCGATGGTGCCCGACTCGTAGATGAGGACGACGTTGGGGGCGTGAGTCAACCGTGCGAGATTGGCCGCCTCGCTGGGCAACCCGATCCCAACGAAGCAAACCTCCCCATCGACGAGATGGCGTGAGGCGATGACGGTCATCATCTCGTCCTGGGTGTACGACCCGAGAGATTCACTCACCGAGAACACCCGCCAGATTCGCCGGGTCCTCGAGGGCGTCCAGATAGGCGGCATGGTCTGCTTGCTCATAGACAAACACCTCGAGCCAACGCTCGAAGACGCCGCGGTCGCGGGATATGGCGTCCCAACTCCGATAGAACGAGTTGTCACGATCGGTATAGCCCATGGCGTAAGAGGGGTACGACCCTCTGGAGACACAAGCCACGGCATCCACCGTCCACCCCGGGATGAGAATGGGATTCGGCCCCTGAGTCGCGAGCTGGTCGACGATCTCTTCGACCGTCACGATGACGGTGCGGGCCGCCAGCACGGCCTCCTTCTGCACGCCTGTGATGCCCCACAACCCGATGTTTCCCTTCGTGTCTGCCTGCTGAGCGTGGATGATCGTGACGTCGGGGTTGAGTGCCGGAACGGCCGCGAGATGCTCTCCGGTGAAAGGGCAGGAGACGGTGGCCACCTTCGAACGCTCCGCCAGGTCGCTGCCGATGTATCCGCGGAGGATCCCGAACGGGAGGCGTGAGGCCCCGGCCACGTATCTGGCGGCCATCCCGGCGTGACTGTGCTCCTCGATCTCGAGTGGTTGGGGGAAGCCGTGTTCGACGGCATCTCGAAAACGATGAAGAGATCCGACACCGGGGTTCCCACCCCACGAGAAGACCATCTTGGAGACGCATCCGGCCCCGATCATCTGGTCATAGACGAGGTCCGGTGTCATTCGGACGACGGTCAGGTCCCGTTTGCGTTGACGCATGATCTCGTGACCGGCGGCGAACGGGATCAGGTGGGTGAATCCTTCCAGCGCAACTTGGGAGCCATCCTGCACCAGGTCTCGAATTGCCTCCTCGAGCGAAATGAGCTCAGCCATCGAGTCGCAGGCCCATTCGCCAATGGACAGATCCCCGGCATCGGAATGTCCGCTCCCTCACATCACACACGGCGCCCAACCTCTCATTCGCTACGGGAGGATCGACCTCTCGATCACTGCACAGTATTGAGCCCCGGCCGGCTCCAGGGGCGTGAAACGGGGCACCTCGGGCAAGCCTCGGCTCGCGCCTGGAAAAGAGGCAACCTGAAGGGCGGTCCTAGGCTCCGGCGTGCTAATGACTGCCACCAGGACACCGACCATCGGAGTTGGGGCGAAGCGCTATCCGATCGTGCTGCCCAATCGTCGCGACCCGAGGCTCCACACGGCCGCGGTGATCATCTCGGTGCACATCTTGGGGATCACGGCTCTCGGCTTTCGTGTCTCGGTGCCACAGATACTCAGCGCGGTGCTGGTCAGCGCCCTGATCGACCTCGTGCTCACTTTCAGGCGGACCGGTGCCCTGGTGTGGCCGGCAAGCGGCATGCTGACCGGCAGCGGGGTCGCTCTCATCCTTCGATTGACCGGCATGGGGCGTGGCGAGTTTTGGAGTTTCGAGGGGTGGTACTGGTTCGCGATCGTGGCCGGCGCCTCCGTTTTGAGCAAGCACGTCATCAAGTACCGGGGCACTCACTTGTTCAATCCATCGAATCTCGGCCTGGTCGTCGTATTTCTTGTGTTGGGCAGTGCCGTTGTGGAGCCACTCGACTTCTGGTGGTCGCCTCTGAATGTGTGGATGGTGATCGCCTATGCGGTGATCATCCTCGGAGGGACCCTGATTACGAGACGTCTCGGTCTGTTCGCGCTCGCCGCCACGTTTTGGCTCACGCTTTCGTTGGGTTTGGGGATTCTCTCCGCCTCCGGTCACTGCATGACGACTGCCTGGTCGCTCACCCCCGTCTGTGGCTTCCGCTTCTGGTGGGTGGTGATGACCTCTCCGGAGATCCTCATCTTTCTCTTCTTCATGATCACCGATCCCAAGACTGTGCCTTCGGGCCGCGCCGCCAGGGTGCTGTTCGCGGTCAGCCTGGGATTGTTGTGCACCGTTCTCATGGCGCCGCAGACCGTCGAGTTCGGCGCCAAGGTGGCCCTGCTCTCCGGGTTGGTCATCCTCAGCCCGATTCGGGGCCTCTATGACCATGTGCCGGGGATCCCCATCGGGGACTTCCTTCGTGGGCTGGGCAATCGCCTGGTATCCGGCCGTAGCTCTCTCATCTTCACTCGGGGGGCATTCGTCGGTGGGCTGTTGACGCTCATGACTCTGTTGATCGTCTTCGCCGGAAGCCCGGCTCGGGAGCCGACACCTTCCCTCGGCGGCCAACCGGGAGCGATCGGCCAGATCGATCCGGCGGATCTGCCCACTGTCACGGTCGACCCGGACATCGCAAGGCTCAATGCCGACATCGATGTCAACGACGCTCAGGACCTCGCTGTCACCCTCGCCGAGGACCTGGCCATCGAAGGCGAGGCAATGCGCCAAGTCGACGCGAGTCTCTTGGTCTCGGGCGACGCCGGCGAGCGTCTCACCGAGATGCAGAGTCTCATCAACGATGCGGTGGCCACGGGCGAGAGACCGGTTTCGGGATATACGTTCGAGACGCTTCATCTCGGAATTGCCGGTAGTGAGACCGGTCAGACCGGGGCGGCGCTCGGGTTCACCGGCACCGGGACCGTCGAGACGGTCACCTACGACGCCCTGGGCGCTGAGAAGGGGCGAGTCGAGGAGGACTTCCAGGCCACTTTCGTGCTGCGTCAGATAGCCGGTGACAGGTGGTTGATCGTGAAAGTGTTGGACGGCTCCTGACGATGCTTCAAGCCAGGCTCATTGCCATGTCAGGTCGAAGGAGATACGGCGGCAGATATGCCGGAATGTTCGACAACGGGAGGACATCGGGATGTAGGTCGATTCCGAGCACGTCACCCATGAATGCCCGGCGGCCCTGGATCCTCTGCCATGTGCCCGGGTAGAGCCGAGCGAGCTCGGAACGCATCCCTTCGTCACCAAGGGCGATGCCATCTTCGATGTTGGTCGTGAAATACGGCGTCCCGGTTGCGGGGATTATGTCCACCTGCAACGCCATGCCCGACCGGAGCTCGACCTCCGATTCGGGCCAAACAGGTGAGTTGACCCATTCGTCCAGATGGATTTGGTGCCCCGGGTTGAGAAAGATCCCGAAGAACGGGTCCCCGAGTCGCCTTTCGACTATTTCGTAGAGGGCACCACCTGTCTGGCCGATCCGGATCGCCTGGTACCACTCCGCCACCGTCTCGAAGTACGGGGCGACGAGCCGGTCCACATAATCCTGGATATCCCCGGGAAGGTCGGATGCGGACTCGACCACGAATCCGGCCCGACAGTTGAGGGCTCCCCAGATCCCGTAGGCCACCGTGAGGGGATCACCCCGTGCGACACGTCTGTCCGAAGGGCTGAGCAAACCCAATCTGGCCCGCTCGCCGGCGGTGAGCATCAGGTGACAGGAGAGGGGGCTGCCGTTCCACCCGAGCAGAGCGACGGCCTCCTGTTCGCTCATTCCGGGCTCGATCCCCGAGATGAGGTTCCTGACTCCTGTCGAGGTGTGACAGGCGGCGTACTCGAAATATGCCAGTTGCTCGACTTCGTTGATCACCCTGAGGCCGTCCTGGGGGTCGATCAAGATTCCGGTGGCGTTCTCGACCGATCCTGTTGCACCGGTCAGGGAGCGCAATGTGTCGACGATGTAGGCGGGAACATCGGTGAGACCATCGTCGGCGAATGTCTTCCAGCCCACTATCCCGACCCGACTGCCGGCAGTGATTCCCGCATTAGAGAAGAGATCCCTGAGCGGGGGAGAGTCGTGCCGGGGCTGGGAGGGGAGGCTGAGCTCTTGGAAGAGACGCACATCCATCCCCAGCGGGGCCGCCTTCGCCATCCCGACACACTCGTTGCCGGTCAGGATCATCGGTCTTTGGGTGCCTCCGATGACGAGGATCGCCTCCTCGAACCTCGGGTCGAAGCCGGTGAGGTAGGAGATGTTGGCGCTGTGCTCACGATCGGCATAGACCACGATCCTGTCGTAGCCGTCGGCTGCCCTCTCGGTCAGCCTGGCGAGTCGGCTCTCATAGATCTCCGGCGTGATCCGAGGGCTTTCGCTCGGTGAGCCAAAATCGGGCAGGTCGATCTCTGTTACGCGGGCACGAGCGGCTGCACTCATCGTCTGCTCAGTCTGACACCGGCGACCAGCTGCTCGGGTGCGCCTCGTCTCTGTTCACGACGAAGAATTGGTTGGCGTCGACCCTCATCCAAGGCCCCACCTCCCCGTCAGGCCATTGGACCCGGATCCGAGCGGTGTCGGTATCACCGATTCCAAAATGGATCCAACCCAGTTGCCCACCGGCGTGCCCGCCCCCGATCGTCACCTCCCGTTGGATCGTCCTCCCGTTTCCGATGTCGACTTCGACCCACGACCCGACGGCGTCTCGATTGGGACCGTCCTGGGAGAGCTCGATCGCCAGCCAGTTTCCCGTCGCCGTTCCATCTCCCGACGCCAGACCTGTGTTTCGCCAGACTTTCACGTTCTCCCGGCGATTCACGTCGACCAGATCGAGCCAGCCATCGAGATTGAGGTCGACCAGGGCCGCACCCCGGGTGCGACCGACGTCGAGCACACCGGCCGTGTCGGCGTTCTCCTCGAAGGTGCCGTCTGTCTGGCCGAGGAGGAGGTTGTTGGGGTCTTCGGCGGCGAACTCGGGCATGGCCTCGACGTTCCCCTTGGTCACATACAGGTCCATGTACCCGTCGTTGTTCACATCTTCGAACTCGGCGTGCCAGGCCGTGGATGGGTGCACGGTGTCCCCGATGAAGGGTCGGGGGGCGGTCACGCCCCTGGCCAAGCCGATATCGACGTAGTCGGGTCTTCCACCGTCGTCACTAAGGGTCTGGAGCTTGTTGTCGCCCTGGCTGGTGAGGAAAACCTCAGGACGACCATCACCTGTCAGATCCTGGCTGGCGATGCCCATTCCCCAGATCTGCATCGGCTGCCACCCGTCCTCTTCCGTGTACAGCTGTGGTTCCATCCCGGTCTCGACCCTCCACAGCTGCTCCTCTCCGTCGCGGTAGTAGTGCCGATCGTTGGTCATCCGCAGGTCGCGTTGTCCGGATCGGTCCCAGTCGCTGAAGAGAATCGAGAGCGTGCACCATCCCGGTGACAGGGGCTGAGGTGATCCATAGGCACTGGGCCCAGAGGGCCGGATCAGGTAGTTGTCGGAGCACCCTCCCGTTTGCCGCCCGCTCGACGACACGTTGTAGTAATTCCCAAAGGCGAGGGTGGGCAGGCTTTCGCCGCCTTCCCACTCGGCACTGAAGGCAACGGTCATCTCGGCGCCACCGTCGACGTTCCAGGTTTGGTTCGCCTCCTCGAAGCGACAGTCTCCCAACCCGCGGAGGATGGTGTTCTCGCCGAGGCGGAGGACGGCCAGGTCGACGAAGCCATCCGAGTCGATGTCGATTGGATAAGCACCGGTGACCTCGGTCAGGGCAGATGCCCGGTCGTCTACTCGGCTGAACGAGAGTTGGCCGCCAAGCACGCTCTCGTTGACGAAGAGCCCGGCCGGGTTCGCCCCTCCGGCCAGATACAGGTCGGGTTTCTCGTCTCCATTGCAGTCGAAGACGGCAACGCCGCCTCCCACGAAGAACGCCAGATCGCCGTCGTATGCCTGGTCGATCCCTGCCGTTGCCGTCTCCTCGACGAAGTAGGGGGCTCCCGTTGCCTCAGGGAGTCGGGGGTCGAGCAGGGCTTTTGCCGTCATCACGAGTCCGAAGGTGATACCGATCCCGGCGACGACACCTGTGATGAGGAGGACGGCTCTGACGGCGAGTCTCCGATTCGCCTTCACCTCTCCCTGAACCGTGGTGTCTCCGGGCTCGCTCACCACCACAAGGTAGACAACGGCCGCCGGCTAGTCGCCTAGGGCTGTGCCCCCTGGCCCGCCCCGACCCATCGTCACCGCCGTGGGGACTCGGCGCTGGGTTGGAGAGCCACGCCGCGGTGGCGTAGGTTGCCTGGAGCCAAGCCGAGCGAGACAGGAGAGGAAGTCTGATGGAGCCCGTTCGATGGGGAATCCTCGGTTGCGCCGACATCGCGGTGCACAAGGTGATACCTGCCATGAAGGGCGCCGAGCTGAGCGACGTGTTGGCCATGGCATCACGCTCGGCGGTCCGAGCGCGTGAGACCGCGGCGCACCTCGGTATCGCCAGACCCTACGGCTCATACGAGGACCTTCTCGCCGATCGAGACATAGAGGCGGTCTACATCCCCTTGCCCAACAACCTCCATGAGGAGTGGACCCTGGCCGCCGCGGCGGCGGGCAAGCACGTCCTCTGTGAGAAGCCGCTTGCTCTGACGAGTGAGCAGGCTCGCAACATGATCGCCGGCTGTGAACGGGCGGGGGTGAAGCTGATGGAGGCATTCATGTATCGGCTCCACCCGCTGTGGCAGCGAATCAGGGAGTTGGTGAGTGGAGGTTCGATAGGGGAGCTCCTGGCCATCCAATCCTTCTTCTCCTACCGGAACACCGATCCGGAGAACATTCGCAACATCGCCGAGTTCGGGGGTGGCGCTCTCTACGACATCGGGTGTTATCCGGTGAACATGGCCCGGATGATGTTCGGCTCCGAACCGACGACAGTCCGGTCGGCCATCCACCGGGATCCCGTCTTCGGGACGGACGTGGTCACGTCGGCGACACTGGATTTCGGCGGTCGTCATGCCACATTCACAGTGTCCACTCAGGTCGAGGACAACCAATACGTGCATCTGGTTGGGACCGAGGGGCGCATCCACGTCGAGATCCCCTTCAACATCCC
>JBAULI010000172.1:0-1637 GCA_049578105.1 Acidimicrobiia bacterium
GACCACGGCCTCCCCCTGGTCCAGCTGTCCGGCTGGGGTCTCTCCTTCGAAGCTCGCCTTCACCGCCTCGGCCTTCGATTCACCCACCACGATCATCATGATCCGTTGGGATCTCCACAGAAGGGGATATGTGGCGGTCAGACGGTCTTCGCCGAGTTGCCCCACCTCATTCGCCACGAACCACCGGTGCCCTTCCGCCAAGGCCATGGTGTCGGGGAAGAGCGATGCGGTGTGACCGTCCTCACCCAGGCCGAGAAGGATCAGATCGGGTCTCCGGTCGGCGTGAATCGATCGGAGTGTGGCTTCGTAATGCGCCGCGGAGTCCTCCGGCGTCATGTACTCGCTCCATCGCGGGCGGTAGAACTCGGCGTCGACGTGATCGAACAACGCCTGGGCCGCCATCATCCCATTGGATCGCTCGTCGTCGGGTGGGACCCATCGCTCGTCGGAGAGCCATGCGTCCACGTTCTGCCATCCCGAGGCCCTTCCGCGGAGTGCGCGATAAGTGGCCCGGGGCGTCGTCCCGCCGGCGATTCCCAATGAGAATCTCCCCTGGGCCGATGAGACCATCTCTGCGATCCGACGCGACGTAGCCTCGGCAACTGCGTCGGGTGTCTCATTCACCGAAACTTCGGTCCGCGCTTCCATCCGGCCACGGTAACTGGTCTACCTTGGTTTTGATGACCAAGAAAACCACGATCACCTGGGGTGACGCGAGCGTGACCGGGCGAATCGCAGGGTCCGGAGATGTGGGGATCCTGCTCGCCCATGGGGCCGGCACGAATCAGGATCATCCTTTCATGATCGCCTTGCGCGACTCACTCGCCGCTGCCGGCCATCTGGTGATGACCTTCAACTATCCCTATACGGAGCGCGGCAGCAAACGACCCGATCGCACGGAGAGACTCATCGAGGCTCACCGCGCCGCTGGGGAGTTTCTCGCCCCCAAAGTCGACACGCTCGTGCTGGCGGGGCGTTCGATGGGGGGCCGTATGGCGACATATCTCGTTGCAGATGGCTTCCCGGCGACCGGTGTCATCCTCTACGCCTACCCCCTCCACCCTGCCGGGCGCACCGATCGGCTGCGAGTCGACCACTTTCCCCGGGTGACGGTCCCGTTGCTGTTCTTCCAGGGGACCAGGGATGCGCTCAGCAAGATGGAGCTGTTCGATCGACACATCCGGTCATTGCCGAATGCCACCGTCGAGTTGCTCGAGGGCGCCGATCATTCGTTCCGAGGCGGTGGATGGGATCGAGAGGGCATCGTCCGGCGTCTCACCGAAGTGTCTGCTCAGTGGATCGACGGTCTCCGATCTGGCAGAAGCGATCACTCCCGACCATAATTGGACCTCCACCACACCTTTCCAAGGAGTCTTTGAATGTCTGAAGTGACACTGCGCGCCGAGTCGGGCCGGGAGACCGGCTCGAGGGAGTCGCGGCGTCTTCGCCGAACCGGTCGGGTGCCGGGAATCGTGTATGGCAAATCGATGGAGCCGATCAATGTCGCCGTCGATGCACACGATCTCCAGGTCGCCCTTCACACCGAGGCAGGCTCGAACGCTTTGATCAACCTCGAGATCGAGGGCGGCGACACACTTCTCACCATGGCTCGCGTGATCGAGCGCCATCCATACCGC
>JBAULI010000173.1:0-21660 GCA_049578105.1 Acidimicrobiia bacterium
TCTTTCGCATCGCCTCGTGACGAGCCCACCTCTTCTCCATCCCCTCGGCCCTCACACGCCGAAGCTGGGCCCGGAGGCTGTAGAGCAAGGAGACCGCAGGTGTCGATGGAGTCTGATCGGCCTCTAGCGACTTCATCATGGGCAGCAGGTCGAAGTAGTAGCCCTTGTTCAAGGCCAGGGCAGAGCGGTCCAGCATCGCCTGGGACGTAGCCCCGAAGGACAGACCCGGTGGCAGGGCAAGAGCCTTCTGGGAGCCGGTCAACACGAAGTCGAGACCCCAGCGGTCGGTGAGGACCGGTGCCCCGGCCACACCCGTCACCGAATCGACGAGGAGCAGGACGTCGTCATGTCTGCCCACGACCGTGGCCAGGGCCTCCAGATCTTGCAGCACACCCGTCGACGTCTCTGAATGGGTCACGGTGACGGCCTGGTAGTCACCGCCCTCGAGACGCCTCTCCAATTCGACGGGATCGTGGAAATCCCCCCATTCGACCTCCCAACGGTCGGTCTGATGCCCACACGCCTGCGAGATGTCGGCGAACCGCGAGGAGAATGCCCCATTGACCAGGCTGAGGACCCTGCCCCCGGCCACACCGTTCCTGACCGCCGCCTCCATCAGCCCGGTGGCAGACGAAGTCGAGATGACGACCGGTCGCTCGGTCTGGAAGACCAGCCTGAGGCCGGTCTGCAATTCGGCCACCAACTCCTTTATCTCAGGCCCGCGGTGCCCGATCATCGGAGCCGTCTGTGCCTCGGCAACCGTCGGGTCGACCTCGGTCGGGCCGGGTAGGAAGAAGTGTCCTGGGGGGATTTGGCTGCGCTGAGTCATTGGTTTCGATGGAATGATCCGGACGCTCACCCGTCTGCGAGCGTCAATGCGTACCGCACCGTACCCACCAACTCCCATCCAACAAGAACCGGGGACCCGCTCCGCTCGTGCTCCCGGAGGTGGGGCAGCGGGAACTGGTAGTCACCGTCGGGAACCGGGACGAAGGTCAGCTGATCGCCCTCGACGAGGAGTGTGAACGAGTCCACCTCGTCGAGGGTGCCGTCGACCGAGATGACGACGCCCTTGACCGTGCCCGAGGTCTGGGCACATGCGATCAACGCCGCGGGCATGATCACGAGGATGAGCAAACAGAGAGCCACGGAGCGTCTCACGGACGGCGGCTCGGTCAGGAGGCCCGAAGCGAAGCCTCGAGCTCCTCCCACTCCCGCTCTTGCTTCGTCCATTTGAACCATATGACGGCGATCGTCCCCCAGATGAGGAATCCACCGCCCAGCTTCATGACGACACCCGCGATGGTCTGGTCGCTCACCGCGGTCAGTCCCCATGCCACCGCAGCGTCCCCGTACACCGAGTAAAGCGGCGCCGATGAGAAGGTGAGGAACGATGCCGGGATCGTGGGCAGCAGCGACTGGAAGAACAGATAGAGCATCTGACCCGGTGGAGACAACCTGGGGACTGCCGGTGTCGGCGACAACACCGGCAGCCACATGAGGATCGACGAGAAGAACAGCCAGGTGTGGACCCCGAAGTGAGCCCAGGGATCGGTGAGCATCCAATCGACCAGGTCGGGCCAGTGGATGACGATGAATGTCGTGTTGAATATGACGAAGGCCGGGACCGGTCTGGCCAGCGGGCGAATCATTCGGGCCACCTTTGGATGGCCCAAGGTCGCGTCGGCCAGCCACCGTGGCGTCCCCAACAGGAGAAGCGGTGGGACGATGAGCCCGATCACCATGTGCTCGACCATGTGCACGGAGAACAGGGCGGTCTCGCCGATGTCGTGAATCGGCCAGCCCGAGACGAACCAAATGAAGGCGACACCGAGGTACCACGCCCACTTCTGGCCCTTCGTCGCCGGTGGCGCGTCCCGAGCCATGACGGGCCTCAGACGATGGTCGGCATACCAATAGCCGTAGATCAGCAGGAACACGAGTGCGTAGACGTCGTAATGAGGGTGCCACGGAGGCAGCACGATCAGCCTCCCCTGAAGGCGATGATCCCCATGGCGGTCAATACCACCGTGTAGAGGGACACGGCGAGGATGAATCCGCCCGTGAAGAACCGGGTGAGGGTCGAGTTCTCGAATCGCAGGTGCATGTACCAGCCGACCACGATGACGAATTTGAGGGCAGCCAGGACTATCAGGAGCGCCGCATTGATAGCCCCGAGGTCCAGGGAGTTGTTGAGGTAGTAGAGACTGACCTCGATGCCCGTCAGGACCGCCAATGCGACGGCGATCTTCCAGTATTGCGCCGGTGTGGGCTCGGTGTGCTCTGGGCTGCTCATGCCGGGGGAACCGAGAGTAGGTAGACGACGGTGAAAATCACGATCCAGATGATGTCCACGAAGTGCCAGTAGAGGCCGACCAACTCCAGGTTCAGCCCGTGCTTCTCACTGAGGCCGCCCTGTTGCCGGGAGATACCCCAGAGTGAGAGCAGCATGATCACCCCGATGGCGACGTGTGTCCCGTGAAACCCGGTGAGGAGATAGAAGGACGATGCCGCCGGGTTGGTGGAGAGCTTCATTCCCTCCTGTGTGATGAACTCGGTGAATTCGAAGACCTGGCCACCGAGGAAGACGGCACCCAACCCGGCCGTGGCGAACAGCCAGGTCCGTGTCCCGTCCTGATCGTTCCGGCTCAGGGCATTGTGAGCCAGCACCATGGTCAGAGAGCTCATCAGCAGCACGAATGAGCTCACCGAGGTGAACGGGATGTCGTAGATCTCCGCCGGGTAGACACCCTCGAAGCCTCCCCGATGTGAGTAGAGGAGATAGTTGGAGATGAGAGCCCCGAAGAAGAGGAACTCGGAGCTGAGGAACAGCCACATCCCCAGCTTTCGATTGTCGATGCCGGTCGACTCGTGCTCCGGATGATCCGGCTCGATCAGGGCCTCGTGTGTGACGTCAGCCATCCGACATGCCCTCCGCTCCCGGCCGCGATCCGGAATACCCGGAGTCGTCACCGGCATGTCCATGGCCGTGTGGCTCCTCGAGTGGCTCCATCGCCCATCCGATGACGGCGACCAGCGCGATGACGGCACCGACCAGGATCATCGCCTTGGCCCACAGGTTCTGGTGATAGATGATCCCGTAGAAGATGATCGGGATCCCCAAGGCGAACATCACCGGGAAATACGAGGGGTTGGGGAGGTGTATCGGGCTCGTCGGGTTGAGCTGCTGGTGCTCTATGGCCGCCACGATCTCGTCTCCGTCGGGTTTGCGAACGGCGCGGCCCTCGTCGTCCTGGTCATACTTGAGATGCCAGAAATGGTCGAGACTGGTGACCACCGGCGGCACCGCGAAGTTGTACTCGGGAGTGGGGTTGGGTGACATCCACTCGATGGTGCGAGCGTCCCAGGGGTCCAAGCCGGACGCCTCACCACGACGCTTGCTGTTCCACCAGTTGAACATGAACACTGCGATCGAGGTGGCGATTATGAACGCTCCAACGGTCACCGCCGTGTTCCAAGGTTGCAGCCCCGTTTCCGGTGCGTACTTCCAGGTGCGTCGCACCATCCCCTGCAGACCTAGCCAGTGCATCGGGCCGAACGTCAAGTTGAACCCGATGAACATCAACCAGAAGTGGACCTTGCCCAGCCTGTCGCTCATCACCCGGCCGGTCAGCTTGGGGAACCAGTAGTAGAGGCCACCGAATAGGCCGAAGATGGCGCCGCCGAAGAGCACGTAGTGGAAGTGGGCCACGATGTAGTAGGTGTCGGTCTGCTGCCAGTCCGAAGGGACCACCGAATGGGTGACGCCGGAGAGGCCACCGATGGTGAACATGGCGACGAACCCGATGGCGAACAACATGGGGGTGGTCAACCGTATTCGGCCCTGCCACATGGTCCCGATCCAGTTGAAGATCTTGATACCGGTCGGGATCGCGATCGTCATCGTCGAGAGACCAAACGCCGCCTGGGCCACCGGGGTGATGCCTGATGCGAACATGTGGTGGGCCCACACGCCGAAACCCAGGAAGGCGATTGCGGCGCCGGCGAAGACGACCGCCGAATACCCGAACAACGGCTTTCGGGAGAAGGTGGGGAGGATCTCAGAGACCATGCCCATGGCGGGCAAGACCAAAATGTACACCTCGGGATGCCCGAACAGCCAGAAGAGGTGCTGCCACAGGATCGGGTCGCCCCCACCGACCGGGGCGAAGAACAACGATCCGAACTGCCGGTCGAAGGTGACCATGAAGAGTGCCACCGCGATGATCGGGAGCGAGAAGAGGAGGAGGAAGGCGACCACGGTCGACATCCAGGCAAACACCGGCATCCGGAGGAGACGCAGGCCCTTGGCCCTCATGTTGAACACGGTCACCAGGAAGTTGACCGAGGAGACCAGCGAGGCGAGACCGAGAATCTGGAGCCCGAGGGCCCAATAGTCCAGGGCGGTGCCCATCGAATAGAGGGGGCCGGCATTGGGCTGATAGCCGAACCATCCTCCATTCGGCGCATCTGCGAGGAAGTTGAGCGCCCCCGGGCCGCCACCCGCCGCCAGGTTGCCACCGATGCCGTCCGCCCCCATCGGCGCCAGGGCGGTCCCAAAGATGAACGTCGAATACAGGAAGATGCCCCCGAAGAAGAAGATCCACCAGGACAGGGCGTTGAGACGAGGGAAGGCGACGTCCCGGGCGCCGATCATCAACGGCAGCAGATAGTTCATGAAGGCTGCCGAGGCGGGCATCACGAACAAGAAGATCATGGTGGTGCCATGCATGGTGAACAGGGCGTTGTAGGCGCCGGCGGTGAGGAACTCCGAGTTGGCCGTGGCCAGTTGAACCCTCAGCAGCAGGGCTTCCACACCGCCAATGATGAAGAAGGCGAAGGCGGCGTAGCCGTACATGATCCCGATCCGCTTGTGGTCGACGGTCGTGATCCAGGACCAGATTCCCGTGGTGGCCGACGGGCGTCGGAAGATCGTGGTCGGGCGCTCGGCGGTGGCGGTCATTTGTTGCTGTCCAGCCATGCAGTCAGCACATCGATCTCCTGCTCGGTCAGTGCCAGGTTGGGCATGAAGCTACCCGGCTTGGTGTTCGGCGGATCGGAGAGCCATTGTCTCAGGGCGTCCTCCCTGGTTTGACCCTCCCCGGGAAGCGTGGCTCCGGCGAAGACGTTGCGTGAGGCGAAGTGGGTCAGGGGCGGGCCATGGAAAGCCGGTGCCTGGACCACGTTGTCGGCGATGCCGGCGGAGTTGCCATCCTGGAAGTCCATCATGTGACACTGCGTGCAGCCCTTGGTCAGATACACCTGGAGCCCATCCCATTCGGGTGTGCCCTCCGCCGGGACCGCCGCCTCCTGCTGCTGATTGGCCACCCAGGCGTCATAATCGGACTGGGAAAGTGCCTGAACGCGCACCCTCATCAACGAGTGCGATAGACCACAGAACTCGGCGCAATGCCCCCAGAACTCGCCCGGCGCGTCGGCCTCGATCCGCAACTCCGTGGTCTGCCCCGGGATGAGATAGCGCTTCCCGTTCAGGGCCGGGACCCAGAAGTTGTGGATCACGTCGGCCGACGTCATCTGGGCACACACTTCCTTCCCGGCAGGGATCACCATCACGTTGGCCGTGTCGATCCCCTCTTCCGGATACTGGAATTCGAACCACCACTGGTGACCGAGCACGTCGATCTCCATCGCATCGGCCCCGCATGTCGTGAGGTCGAAAACGGCGGCAGTGGTGGGCACGGCGATCCCGGCGAGGATCAGGGCCGGGATGACGGTCCAGACGACCTCGAGCTTGGGACTGCCGTGTATCTGCTTGGCCTCACGGGAGCCCTTCCGGTCCCGATACAAGAAGACGGTGACCAGGATCGCCGCCTCCACCAGTACGAAGACACCGACCGCTATCCAGAAGACCGGCCAAAAGAGGTTGTTGATGCGCTCCGAGAACGGGCCTTTGGGATCGAATGTGGTCAGCGGCTCTTTGTCGGCCCCCGCACAAGCGGCCAGAAGCAGCATGACGCCGGCAATACCTGTGATCCTGGCGACGCGATGGCGAACAGAGCGCATGAATTTCGCACTATACGATTTTCGCCAAACGCCGGGCAACTTTCTCTGCCGTTGGGGCTACGAGGCCACGGCGTCGATGGCCGCCCTCATCTCCTCGTCGGACGCAGCACCTTCGAACGATGCCGTTACCCGGCCATCCGAGCCGACGACGAAGACCCAGGGCTCCGATGGAAGACCCCATTCGTCCGTAGCGGCGACCGCGGTCAATTCGTCGAAAGACTGGACCTGGAGGTCGTCGTAGATCTCGACGTGCACGAAGTCGACTCCGGGATAGTCGGTCCGATACGACTTCACCTGGTCGAGCAGGGGCCCGCAGGTCTGGGAAACGCAAAATGCCGGGGTGGCAAAGACCACGACCGCCGGTGTTCCGTCCGTCACCGCATCCTTTACCGTCATCTGATACATCCCGGGGTCTGGATCGGGGTCCGAGGTCATCACGGACAAATCGGGATAGTCGGCGGCGACTTTCGTGACGGATGGTGGGGCCTGCTCTCCCGGCTGGATCAGGGGCGGGTCGTCCGATGCGATGAACCCGACCGGCCCCGCCGTCTTGTAACCGTCGGCGTCGATGGTGACCTGGTAGGTGCCTGCCTCGGGGATGTCGAGGTGGGACACGTATACCCCGCGGACATCTTCGACCGTCCAGACGAAATCGGTTGGGTATGTCCCGAGGGGCGCCCCGTTCTCATCGCGGAGTGTGATCGTTGCCTCCCGATCCGGGGAGGCAAGGAATTCGCTCGTCTCACCGTTGACCAACGCGAACATCATCCGCTGCTCGCCCACACCGATGCCGCCGTTGGCCGAGGCGACCACGGCAAAGGGTGTGATTCCACCGGAGCAGCCGGCGAGCACCACGATCGTCGCAAACAGGCCGGCCAGTCGTCTCATCGGATCATCACATCGAGCATCACGGCTGCGAACAGCGCAGCCAAATAGACCGTCGAGGTGGTGAAGAGCCGCATCGCCTCGGCGGGACGGAGATACACCCGCCACGTGTCCCAGAGGAACCATGCCCCCAGACCGATGGAGCCGAGGAGATAGACCCACCACATTCCGGCCACAGGCACGAGGAGGATGCTGACCGCCACCATCAACCCGGTGTACAGCAGCATCCGCCGGGTGGTGGCCTCGATACCGGCGACAACCGGCAACATGGGGACTTCGGCGCGCCCGTAGTCGTCCTTGTAGCGGATGGCCAGCGCCCAGAAATGCGGTGGAGTCCAATAGAACACGACGAGGAAGAGGATCCATGCCGGGAGCCCGATGCCACCGGTGACGGCAGCCCATCCGACCAGGACCGGCGCCGCCCCCGCCGCCCCTCCGATCACGATGTTCTGGACCGTGGTCCGCTTCAGCGCCATGGTGTAGACGAAGACGTAGAAGAGGAGGGCTGCGGTGGACAGCGATGCCGCCAGGAGGTTGGTGGTTATCGCCAGCCACACGAATCCGGCCACTCCCAGGGTGATCCCAAATATCAGGGCGTTGCGCGGCGGGACCTCGTGCCGAGCCAATGGCCGACCTCGGGTGCGTCTCATCACCTGGTCGATGTCCCTGTCGATGTAGTTGTTCAGGGCGTTGGCACCTCCGGCGGAGAGACTGCCGCCGATGAGTGTCGCCACCACCAGATCGAAACCTGGCCACTGGCCGGCGGCGAGGACCATCGAGGGGACGGTCGTGATCAAGAGGAGCTCGATTATCCGCGGCTTGGTCAGCGCCACGTAGGCGGCCATTTTCGAGCGGGTTCGGGTGGCCGTCTCGACGGTCGCCACCATCGGCAGACCCGCCTCCTGACCCTCAGCTGTCATCCTCATCGCCCTTCTTCGCCGGGGCAGCCCCTGAGCCCGGTTCCTCGGGCTCGTCGCTCTCTGCCGCTCTTCTCGCCTTCCGCTCGGCCCAGCGGAGAGCCATGATCGCAGCCAGGGCGGGGACGAGGAAAACGCCAACCTCGTCGATCCCCCAGTAGTGCGCAAATATCACCATCATGCCGCCAGCACCGACAGTCCCAGAATCGTCAACGAGACCATAAGCAGAAGCATGGCGTACTGAGACCGGACGGCCTCCCGCCCAAAGTCGGCGAGTGCACGATCGTGTGCCAGCACCACCCCCATCAGATGACCGACCACGATGATCGCCACCTGGGCGTACCAGACCGGCTCGGGGGTGGCGATGAAGAAGTCGACCTTCCACCCCGCTGTCCCGAACAAGTCCCATCCCAGGCCAAATGGGTCTGAGATCGCCGCGATGAGCTGCTGGCCCTCGAACAGCACGAGGGTCAGGTAGTGGGCCAGTGCATAGGCGAGGGCGATGGGCACCAGGCTGTGGGCGAAACGGGAGGCGACTCTGCTCGCATCCCAGGTGCCCCCCACCAACCGGGCCGCCGACGCAGAGGCCAGCCAATAGGCCAGCCCGATCACGGCGATGAAACCGAGCAGGAGGAGTGTCTTGCCCCACTTCGACTCGGTCATGCCTCCGGCGATGTCCTTGACCAGCTGGGTGTTCGATGCGCCGTCGAAGGTGACCGTGCCGATGGCCGCAACCACGAAGACGGGAAAGCCCTTCCACGAGGGCAGCGCCGGGAGCGCACGCAGCCAACCCCGCCAGACCAACTCTCCACCTGACCCCCGGCCCAAGGGCGATATGGACGAGATCATCCGGTTGTATGGAGTGAACAGGTCGGCCGTGCCCAGCCCGGTCTCGACTCCGGCGTAGGCGACATAGCCGACCTGGGCCAAGGTATAACCGAGGGCGGCGACTCCGAGCGCAACGGGCGAGCCCGAGCTGCCACTGATCAACTCCATCCAGGCGAACGCGACGAACAGGATCGCTGCGGGCCACAGACCGACCCTGTCGAAGAGCCACAACCGCTCGGATCTCCCCAGACGCAACCCTCGGGCGATCGTCCTCCACGGGTTGATGTGCCGGTACCAGTTGCCGACCAATGCGCCCACGAAGGGTATTACCAGCCAGAAGTCCACCCACACGAGGACGGGGGCGATGGTGGGACGAGAGGCGTCTCGCTCCAGGCCAAATAGCGGCGGAAAGAGCTGGCCGACTACCAACACGAGCCCGATGAGGCCGAGAAGCGACAACACCCAAGTTCCCCGAATCCGGCCGGCGACGACACGCTCGTGGGGACCGTCTTGCAGCCGGGGGGTGGGCCACATCACTGCAAGAGCCACGAAGCTGACCACCAGGACGAGGCCGGCGGCAACCAGGAAGTAGGAGAGTGGCACAGGCAGGTCGAGACGGCCGCCGATGCCGTGTGCCAGCGCCGTTGTGGGGAATAGGGCCAGGAGGAGGACCGCAAGTGCGGTCGCAACACCGAGCCGTCTGGTCAAGGATTGACCACCAGGTCGAACAGCGGCGTGCCGCTGTCTTCCATCTCGACTTCGAAGATCCCCGTCACATCTGCCGTCAACGTGATCTCGACCGGGATGTCGGGCATCACATCGAACATCAGGTCGTACCCGTGGACATGGACTTCCTCGGCAACGTCGGAGACCACGATGATCGACACCTCGTCACCGAGCTTGTACTCGAACTGATCAGGCCCATCGACCACGCCGTTGGCGAAAGTCACGTCCACCTCGGGAGCAGTGGTGGTGGTCTCCGCCATGACCGTCGTCGTGGTCTCGGCCTGACTCTCCGTCGTCGTGGTGGCCGGAGCGATGGTCGACGTGGTGCCGGGCTGTGTCGTGGTCGTCTCACCCGAGGCCGAGCAGGCGCTCACGACCAGGGTCAGGGCGAGACATGAGAAGAGTGCTGTCCGCTTCATCCCGGCAACGCTAGTGCTGCGTGCCAGGTCTCCTGCCATCGGCCCCCCGACCATCGTCCCGGTGCGTAGGCTCATCGGTCGATGCGATGGATCCGTCGGATTCTGATCTTCCTGTTGGTCATACTCATAGTGGTGGCCGGCGCCGGAATCTTCTTCGTGCAACGTGCCTTCCCCCAGGCCAACGGAGAGATCATCGCCGATGGGCTGGACAGCCCCGTGAGAGTGATACGCGACACGGACGGTGTACCCCATGTCTACGCCGAGAGCACCCACGACCTGTATTTCGCCCAGGGCTTCGTACATGCTCAGGATCGATTCTTCCAGATGGACTTCTGGCGTCATATCGGCGCCGGGCGCCTATCCGAGATGTTCGGGTCCAGCCAGGTCGACACCGACAAGTTTCTGAGGGCGCTGGGCTTCGCCGACATCGCCGCCCAAGAGCTCGACTCGATGGACGCCGAGAACCGTCGAATACTGCAGGCATACGCCGACGGGGTGAACGCATATCTCGAGACGCACAGCCCGACCGAGATCAGCTTCGAGTACGCCCTGCTGCCATTGCAGGTCCGAGGTTATGAAATCGAGCCGTGGTCACCCATCAACACCCTGACGTGGGCAAAGGTCATGGCCTGGGATCTGCGCTCGAATCTCGATGATGAAGTGGAGCGGACTTTGCTGAGCAAGACGCTCCCATCTGATCGAGTCGAGCAGCTCTACCCGGCCTATCCGGCCGACCACCCGGTGGTGGTTCCCGGTGACCAGGCAACCGTGGCCGCGGAACCGGCCCCACCACTGCCGGAGGGTGCCGTTGCCGCCGTGATGTCGGCAGGAACGGCCGCGGAGGCCTTGGGGGCATTGACAGGCGGTGGATTCGAAGGGATCGGATCGAACAATTGGGTGGTGGGAGGCTCGCTCACGGCCACTGGAGCGCCGATCCTTGCCAACGACCCTCATCTGGCGATCCAGATGCCTTCGATCTGGTACGAGATCGGGCTCCATTGCACCGGAGCCACCGACTGTCAGCAAGACGTTGCCGGCTTTGGCTTCGCCGGCGTCCCCGGCGTGGTCGTGGGTCACAACGAGCGAATCGCCTGGGGTGTGACCAATGAGGCCGTCGACACGCAAGATCTGTACGTGGAGCGCCTCAATCCCGACGACCCGGACCAGTACGAGGTCGACGGCGAATGGGCCCCGGTGCAAAGCCGCACCGAGACGATCGCAGTGGGTGGATCCGACCCGGTCACATACGAGGTCCGAACCACCAGGCACGGCCCGATCATCTCCGACATCTACCTCGACGAGGGCGCCTTCGACGACTCGGCCCTCGACCTTCCCGAAAGGTACGAGGTCGCCCTCGACTGGCAGGCCCTGCAACCCTCCACGCTGATCACGGCCATCATCGGCATCAATAGAGCGTCCAACTACGACGAGTTCCGGGCGGCGGCGGCCGATTGGGACATAGCTCCCCAGAACCTGGTCTATGCAGACGTGGACGGCAACATCGCCTACCAATCGACCGGCGAGGTGCCGATCAGGGGAGCGGGCGACGGCCGCTACCCCGTCCCGGGCTGGGACACGACCTACGACTGGGTGGGCACCGTCCCATTCGAGGAGATGCCCCGCCTCTACGACCCTCCTCGGGACTACGTCGCTTCGGCGAACCAACCGGTGACCCGAGTGGGAGAAGGGCCATTCGACGCTTACGACGCTGCCTACGGGTATCGGGCCGCACGGATCGAAGAGATGATCCAGTCACGAGCCGACCACACGGTGGAGTCGGTACAGGCGATGCAGATGGACACCGAGGACGGTGGCGCCCTCAACCTGATGCCCTACTTGCTCGGCCTCGATGCCGAGGACGACACGATCGGCGACCTTCAGGCCATTCTGCGGAGCTGGTCCCAGGGAGGCTCGCGGGCTGATGGCGGATCACCCGGAGCCGCCTTGTACGAGGGAACCTGGAGACATCTCCTCAGTCTCACCTTCGAGGACGACCTCCCCGAGGACTCTTGGCCGACCGGGGGATCCCGGTGGTTTGAAGTCGTTCGCAATCTCCTCCCATCGCCCGACGACCCCTATTGGGACGACACGACCACCGAGACCGTCGAGACACGTGACGACATCCTCAGACAGGCTCTGTTGGCCGCTGACTCGGACCTCACCGATCTGCTCGGGGCCGACCGTGCGAAGTGGGCCTGGGGAGACATCCACCGCGCCGTTTTTCGGAACCAGACATTCGGAGAGTCGGGCATCGCCCCGATCGAGTGGCTCTTCAACCGCACCGCACCACCCCGAGTCGGAGGCACCGAATCGGTGGTCGATGCCGTGGGATGGACACCCACCGAGAGCGGGTACCAGGTGGACTGGCTCCCATCCTTCCGGATGGTGATCGACCTGGCGGACCTGTCCAGGTCCACTGCCATCCATACCACCGGGCAATCCGGCCATGCCTTTGCCGGCCATTACGACGACATGATCGAGCCCTGGACCGACGGTGACCAACACCCCCTGCGGTGGACGGACGCACAAGTGGACCAGGGCCAGGAGGCGACTCTGGTCCTCATCCCGTCATCGGGCTAGTGGACCACCAGATAGCTCACCATCCCCGGGACGATCCGGTGCCGGGCAGACGGGCTTCTTGTCCATAGG
Organism: Acidimicrobiia bacterium; assembly: GCA_049578105.1. Taxonomy (GTDB): domain Bacteria; phylum Actinomycetota; class Acidimicrobiia; order Spongiisociales; family ZC4RG35; genus JARDZU01. The sequence goes on from JBAULI010000173.1 coordinate 12,449, forward strand.
GGAACACCTCGATCAGCTCACCCGACTTGATCCGGGCCTGGATGTCCTTCCACGGCTCCACCCGGAACAAGTCGGCGTGGCGCTCCATGAAGACCTGACGCAGACCGGTCGGCAGACCGAGAAAGTGGGCATGCTCCTCGGGGAACACATCCCGGTCACCGACACTGAACCAGGGAGCCTCGGCCATCGCATCGATCTCATCGCGCGGTGGTGGCAGCTCTCGTATGTTGATGTCGGTCAGTGCGCTGAGCTCGTCGTAGTCGTAGAAGACGACACGCCCGTGTCTCGTCACACCGAAGTTCTTGGGCAGCAGGTCGCCAGGGAAGATATTCGTGGACGCGAGGTCTTTGATGGCTTGACCGAAGTCGAGGACCGCCTCCGAGGCGGAAGACTCGGCTGCCTCGCGCACGTAGAGGTCCAGAGGGACGATCCTCCTCTCGACATAGACGTGGCTGATGATGACCGATTCCCCTTCGACACGAACGGTCGAGGGTGCTTCTCGCAAGAGCTCATCCAGCAATTCGTCGGAGAAACGCGACCGGTGGAACTCGAGATGTTGAAAGTCCTGGACATCCATGAGTCGCCCCGCGCGGTCGTGCTGGAACACCAGGCGATACTTCTCCATGATGGCCCGGCGGGTGGTCTTCTTCGGCGGGGGAAAGGTGTCTCGTATCACCTTGAAGACGTCGTCGTATCCGGGCATCGTGAACACGATCATCACCAAGCCACGGGTTCCCGGGGCCGGCTCGAAGCGGTCGTCGGTCGAGCGGAGGTGACGGAGGAGATCTCGATAGAGCTCCGTCTTCCCGTGTTTGTTCTGACCGATGGCGATGTAGATCTCTGCCACCCGCTTGCGTGGCATCAGCTTCTTCAAGAACCGAACCAGGTCGTAGGGCCGCGGCACGTCGACGTGGAAGTAGGAGCGTGTGAAGCTGAACAGGATCGAGGCCTCGTTCTCACTGAGCAGGACAGCGTCGACGAAGACCCCGTCCACCCCATTGCTGAGCGCCAAGATCAGTGGCACCCGATGTGTCCCGGCATAGAGCAGCCCGATCAGATAGGCCGACTGGCCTCGATAGAAGACTGATCCAACCACCTCGGCCTTGCCGACCACGGCCAACGAGCCGGGCTCGCTCAAGCGCTCCTCGACACGCTCGGCGACTTTCCCGGCGTCCCGGTCGAGACGCGCATAGGGGACCTCATGGGCAAAGGAGATCAGGATGTCCCTGATCATGTCGGCGGTCGACTCGCGACGATCGAATGTGACGAATACGGGAGCTGGGGGCGGGATCGGCGGCGTGTCGAAGTCCGAGTCGACGAACTCGATGTGCTCGGCCACCCCCACCGTATTGAACACACGACGTGTCACGGAGTTGTAGAAGGTCTCCGCCAACTCCCAATCCTGATGATCTGAGATGAGACCCGAGTAGACGGCCTTGATCGCCACCCACATCAGCGGATCGTCGATTCGTAGGCCCACCATCTGCCTGATCGACTCGATGACCCTGTCGACGACCACCGAATAGAGCCGCAGACGCTCGACGGCGTCTGTCTGCATCCCTCGCCAGTCTCTCTCCTCGAACCGACGAGGGGCCCTGGTGTTGATGCCGTGGAATCTGGTGGTGTATTCCTCGAATCCCTCGACGATCCGATGAGCGACCAGGTTCGACAACCTGCTGTCGGTGATGGATGTCGTCATGAGCCGATCGACTTCACCCGATGAATCGGGATATCAGATCGATCAACTCGTCGGGATCCGTCCACGGCGCCTCGTGCCTCACCCCGACCAATTCCGCGATCTCGGCATTCGGCAGGGCGGCGGCCAGCTGGTACTGCCAGGCAGGGGGAACCAGCTGGTCCAGGGTGGGGATCACGACGAGGGTCTCGACCTCGAGTCGCCCGATCCAAGGTCGGGAGTCGAATCTGAGCAGAGCGAGCGTGGACTGGGCGCCGGCGTCGACATCCCGACGGTGCGTCTCCTCCCAGAGCCAGCGCGCATGTCTCTCCTCGACCGCCCCGGTGAGACGGAGATACCCGGACCGGACTTCCGGGGTGCCGAGGCCGGTCAGCCGCTCCCAGCCGCGGGCAATGATCGTGCCGACCTCCCTCAAGAATCGGTCGGGTTGGGGATGGTGGGAGAACGTCGCGATCAGGATCAACTTGTCGATCCGCCCTCCGTGACGATGAGCCAGAGCTTGGGCGATGGTGCCACCCATCGAGTAACCGACGACACCGACCCTTCCGACACCGAGCCCATCGAGCACACCGGCGATGTCGTCGGCCACGTCTTCGACTTCGAACCGATCGCGAGCAAGGGGAGCCAGCCCGTGACTCCTGTGGTCGAGCATGATCAACCGGTACTTCTCGGAGAGGGCCGGTCCGATCCGATACCACTCCGCCAGTGAGGACCCTGCCAGGCCGTGAATCAACAGGAGAGGGGGCGCTTCTTCCGGACCGGCCTCCCTGACGATGAACTCTCGATCCCCCACGAACACAGTCCTGCCCGGGCTCCTCCAAGGGTGTTCTTGGGGCGGCTTGAAGCGAGGGCTGAGCGGCGGGGCAAATGCCCGCCACACCAGGAAGGCGAGAAACAGCCGCTTGAGGAGTCTCATTCGCGCAGTGCGCCGGTGGCGAAGGCGAGCTCATCGACCGGCTCGCCTCCGATGAGGTGCTCTTCGATGATTCGGTCGAGCGCGTCGGATGTCAGGTGGGCATACCAGGTCCCCTCCGGGTAGACGACGCAAATCGGCCCTTGCTCGCACACCCGGAGACAATCGACCTTGCTCCTCAATACCGTTCCGTCGCCTGGTTCGACCGGTGTCGCCACGGCCGCCGGCTCACCAGACCATGACGGCGGTGCCGACGTCAGCCCCATCGCCTTCAGCCGGGACTTGAGATGTCGCCAAAGCGCCTCGGTCTCCTCGCGTGATGCGCATTTCGGGTTCGTCTGATCGGCACAGAGAAAGATGTGATGTCGCGCCCTGGGAATGGAAAGGGCATCGGCTATCGCCGCCATGCGGTCTCCGGGTTCCATCATCGAACGATGATCCCCAACTCGGTGGTGAAATGCCCAATCGTCGCCGATCCCGGAACGTCGACGAGATACCCCTCCACCGTTTCGGGTGGCAGCGCCACCAACAGGCCACCCGACGTCTGTGCGTCGGCCAGGAGCCGTAGCTCGGGATCGGGCACCCGGGACTCGACATGAGAGGAAACCGATTTGAGGTTCCTCGCCGAGCCACCGGCCCACATGCCGTCTGCCAGCAACTCTCGTATCCCGGGGAGAACCGGCACATCGGAGATGTCGATCTCAGCCCCGACACCTGATGCGATGCACATCTCGCGGAGATGCCCGAGCAGGCCGAATCCCGTCACGTCGGTCGCGGACGATGCCGAATGGGCGGCGAGTGCCGCACCGGCAACGTCGTTGAGGGTGGTCATGGTCTCCACCACCAGAGACGCCAATGACTCGGGGCACGCTCCTCGTTTGATGGCGGTGGTGGCGATGCCGATTCCCAACGGCTTGGTGAGCACCAGCCGGTCGCCCGACCTCGCACCGGAGTTCGTGAAGAAGGCGTCCGTGCCCACCAGACCGGTCACGGCAAAGCCATAAGTGGGCTCCGGGCTGTCGATCGAGTGCCCGCCGACAACGGTGCATCCCGCCTTGGCCATGACCTCGAGACCACCGGAGACCACCTCTCCGGCGACGTCGAAGTCGAGCGTGCCACGCGGCCAGGCGAGATATTGGAGCGCGGTGAGCGGCTTGCCACCCATCGCGTAGATGTCACTCAGGGCGTTGGCCGCGGCGACACGACCCCAATCGCCCGGGTCGTCCACCACAGGAGTGAAGATGTCGATGGTCTGCACCAACGAGCGGCCGTCACCGAGTGAGAAGACACCGGCGTCGTCTGAGTTCTCGACACCAACGAGGAGATCGGGATGGGCACTGGCCTCATGGCCGCGCACATGGGTCATGATCTGTGTCAACTCGTCCGGGCTCAGCTTGCACGCGCACCCGGCACCATGGGAGAACTCGGTGAGCCGGACAGACGACATCATCAAAAGATAACGCCCCTGGCGGGCGTCTCCGTTTCGGGGACGAGGGAGTGCGAGGCCGACCAGCTGGCAACGACCCGCGTCGGTTACGGGCGAACGGCAATTAGCCTTGCGGGTTCATGTCCGCGGATTCGACATTTCTCACACCGGCCGCATTCGAGAAGATGCGAAGCGAGCTGGAGCAACTGAAGACCGAGGGCCGCAAGGAGATCGAGGAGCGGATCGCCGAGGCGCGCTCTCATGGCGATCTGAGGGAGAACGCCGACTACGACGCCGCAAAGAACGACCAGGGATTGATGGAGGCTCGCATCCGGAAGCTGGAGCACCTGTTGAACACCGCCGAGGTCCGCGAGGTCGCCGACACCGGCAAGGTGGAGGTGGGAAGCGTGGTCACGGTGGTCGACTCCGACGGAGACGAATTGGAGTATTTCGTCGCCCCACAGGAGAACAAGGTGGCCGGCCTCCTCCTCGCCTCCCCGACGAGCCCCTTGGGCGGAGCCCTTCTGGGAGCCGCTATCGGTGACTCCGTCACCTACCAGGCTCCCGCCGGCAAGTTCACCGTCACCGTGAAGGCAGTGCGGCCCTACGAGGGCTGATCGCAGTTAGCCTGACGCCGGTTCGCCGCCCGGAGGGCCACCGGTGAGACTCCGACTCAGAAGTCCACGCCAACTGGCACGAGTTCTCCTGGCTGCCGCGCGCCGTGACCGGGGTGAGGTGGCCGACTACCTCGAGTCCAGGCGTGAGGAGTGGGAGGCCCTCGTCGAGGCGGTGCCCGGTGACGCCGCCGACGTCCTCGAGCAGCTGACCGAGGAAGACGCCGCCGAGCTCCTCGCCGATCTCGACGCCGAGGACGCCGCCGACGTCCTGGAGCAGATCGCTCCCGAGTTGGCGGCTGAGCTGGTCGAGGAAGTTCCCCTGGAGGATCTGACTGCTGCGGTCACCGAAATGACCGGAGAGGCGGCCGCGGACCTGCTGCTCGAGCTCGACGACGAACTGAAGGAGAACGTCCTCGCGTTGATGGACGACGAGTCGGAGCGCGAGATCCGCCGTCTCCTCGACTATGCCCCGGACACGGCCGGCGGCTTGATGACCACCGAGATCGCTGCCCTGCCGATCGGGCTCAGCGCCGGAGAGGCGACGGAGAGGATCAGGCAGTTGCATGAGGAGTACGAAGACCTGAGTTACGTCTATGCGGTGAACGACTCGGGTGTCCTCAAGGGCGTGGTCTCGTTTCGTGATCTGGTTTTCGTCCGGCCCGGAGCGCCGCTCGATGAAGTCGTGATCCCGGATCCCCTCACCGTCAAGCCCACGACGGACCGGGAGATCGTGGCCGAGCTGTGCCAGCGCTATCACCTCTTCGGGGTCCCGGTAGTAGATGACGATGGCCGCCTGCTGGGCATGGTGACCTTGGATGCGGTCATCGAGGCGGTCCAGGACGAGGCAACCGAGGACTTCGCCGCCGCCGTCGGCGCCGGTGTCGGGGAGACCGTCTACACCGATGTCACCAAGTCGTTCATGATGCGCTCGCCATGGCTTCTGCTGAACCTCCTCCTCGCCCTCATAGTGGCCCTCGTGATCGAGAACCAGACCGGTGTCATCTCCCGAGAGCCGGTGCTGGCCGCTCTCATGCCAATCGTCGCCTCCATGGGTGGCAACGGGGGCAACCAGAGCCTGGCGGTCATGATCCGCTCGCTCGCCTCCGACGATGTGCCCCCGTCTCAGGTCGCCGGGATCCTGACCCGTCAGACCGGTGTGGGGTTGCTCAACGGGATTGCCATGGCCGTGGCCGCCGCGGCCTTGACCTACGGCCTCATCGCGGTCGGCATCTTCGAAAGCAAGGGCACCGCGACCGAGGTAGCCGCCATCGTGGCCGTTGCCGCCATGGTGAACCTGATCATCGCCAGCTTTCTCGGCTCGGCAATCCCGCTGATCCTGCGCCGTCTCGGTATGGACCCGGCAGTCGCCGCTTCGATCCTCCTCACCACGTTCACCGACGTCATCGGCTTCGGTGGGTTTCTCGTCGTGGCCGCCGTGCTGCTCTGAGATCTGGAGTCGATGATGAAGACTCAAACCGGACCCCGCGCCGCCGGTTGATCGACACGCTGACCATCACATCGAGCGGATAGCGGGCCGGGGCGGCCCGATGGGTCAGCTGCCGACCGCCATCTCACCCAAGGACTCGAACGGCCCTTGGAATTTGATCGTCGACCCGTTTACGAGGCTGGCCAAGTGATGCTGGGCGATGAGATCCTCTTCGTCGTTGGTTCGGCTTCCCGGATCCTTGCGATAGGCGTCTACGGCAGCCGCGTCGTCGAAGACCTCGGCGCCGAACGTCGCCGTTCCGGACTCGTAGAGGTCTCGCACGAAGTTCTCGATGTCGACGTTGGTATATGCATCCGAGGGTGGGACCACGATGTAGAGCGTCTCGCCCGCAGGTGCCGACTCACGGGCAACGATCTCGAACCCGGGCACATCCTCTCCGACCAAGCTCGTGGTGGTCGTCGAATCGCCGCCAGGCACCACCGAGGTCGTCGTCGCACCGCTATCGGGATTGGTGGTCGCCACCAATGAGGAGGTGGTGGTGAGATCGGCGGAGCCCGAGTTGTTGCAAGCGCCAGCGACGAGTGCCAATGCACCTAGCAACACCAGACTGCGCAAGATCGTGCGGACCTTCATGTGCAACCAACGTAACCGGATGACATCCCGGTTCCCGGCATGTTGCCGACGCGCGGCGAACCAATTCCGCCACCACGGCATGTCTTCTGTTCCACGTCGTGGTCTGTTCCGATCGTCAGTGACACCACAGGCTCACTCTCATCGCGACGGTCGGTCATTTCCCCCGATGTCGGGAACTCAAACAGGGAGGCGGGAAATGGCGGAGACGTCGGCAGTAATCGCCAGTCATTCCACCAGCTGGGCGAAGAGACGTGCGAGACGACTGGTGACCGGTCCCTCCCCGAACTGGCGCTCACCGACGGCCGAGACGGGTTGGACTTCGCGAATGGTCGACATCGCCATGACCTCATCGGCCTCGTCGAGGCGATCGAGCGTCCAGCTCCCCTCCACCACTGCGATTCCGGCGTTTCTCGCCAGATCGAGCACGACTCTGCGTGTGATGGAATCGAGGATGCCCAGGGAGAGTGCCGGTGTCTCCAGAACGTCACCGACGGCCCATGCGATCGAGAACGTCGGGCCCTCGAGAATGGTCCCATCGCGGCTCAGCAGGAGGGCATCGCCGAAACCGTCCGCCACCGCCCTCCTCGTCGCCGCGAGATTCGGGGCGTAGGAGAGGATCTTTGCGCCGGCGAGATCCCAATCGATCCCGGCTGCGTGCCACGGGGCCATGACCGGGCCGAGACGAACCGGGCCGCGTGGGGCCTCCCACGGGTGGGCAAACACGATGGTCAGCGGCTCCCCGGCCTGTCCCGGGACCGACGAGCCTCGGGTGAGGACGATTCGGACGGCACAGTCCCCACACTCTTCGGAAACCCGATTCACCCAGCTCCGTAGATCGTCCCGATTCGGAATGGGAAGCTCCAACGCCGCGGCGCTGGCCGTCAGGCGATCCAAGTGCTCCTCGAGCGTGAATGGTCTTCCGCCATAGGACTTCAGGACCTCGAAGCAACCGTCGCCTCGAAGCACAGATGAGTCCATCACCGGCACCGTCCCGGCGGACTCCTCCCCGTTGATAAGGATCGTCTGCTCGGTCACGGGAAGGAGGGTTGGTAGCGATTGGTGATGGGCAACCGTCGGTCCTTCCCAAAGGCTTTGACGGTGATCTTCACTCCCGGTGCAGACTGACGTCTCTTGTACTCGTTTCGATCGACCATGCGAGCGATCCCCATCACCAACTCGCGGTCGTAACCCTGTGCCACGATTTCGGAGACACCCAAGTCGCGTTCGATGTAGAGCTCGAGGACCGCATCGAGCAGGTCATAGGACGGGAGCGAGTCGGAGTCTCTCTGGTCGGGGCGGAGCTCGGCGGAAGGAGGCTTGTCGATGATGTGCTGCGGAATGACCTCGACGTCTTTGTTGCGCCACCGGGCGAGGTCGTAGACCAGCGTCTTGAAGACGTCCTTGAGCACCGCGTAACCGCCGACCATGTCCCCATACAGGGTGGCATATCCCGCCGCCATCTCCGATTTGTTCCCTGTTGCCACGACCATCGGACCGTGCTTGTTGGATATCCCCATCAGGATCGCACCACGGGCCCGGGCCTGGAGGTTCTCCTCTGCCACCCCGAATCGGGTGCCGGCGAACACCGGTTCCAGGGTCTCCAGATAACCCTGATAGACCTGGTTGATCGGGAGCACGTCGAGACGGATCCCCAGGTTCTGGGCCAACTGTCGGGAGTCGTCGATCGAATGCTGCGAGGAGAACTCCGACGGCATCGCAACCGCCCAAACCGACTCCGGGCCCAATGCATCGACGGCGATCGTTGCGGTGAGTGCCGAGTCGATCCCGCCGGAGAGACCGAGCACCACCGATTCGAACCCGTTCTTGCGGACGTAGTCACCGAGGCCAACCTCCAAGGCGCGATAGACCTCCTCGACCCGGTCGAGATGAGGCGAGATCCGGGCCGGCTCGATCGGCTCGCCCGGGAGGGGCACATCCACCACGAACAGGTCTTCCTCGAATTGCGGCGACCTGTGGACGATGGACCCGTCGTAGGCGACTACCAGAGAGCATCCGTCGAACACCAGCTCGTCCTGTCCGCCGACGAGGTTGAGATAGACGACCGAGACCCCGGCGCTGACCGCTCTCTCCACGATCATCGCTTCACGCTCGTTTGCCTTTCCTCGATGAAATGGCGAGGCGTTGATGTTGAGCAGAGCCCGGGCACCGGCTTCAGCTTGTTGACTCGGGGGCCCGTCCGCCCGCCAGATGTCCTCGCAGATGGAGACTCCGACGGGGATGCCACCCACGTCCCAAACCCGGCCCGGCTCGTCACCGACGGAGAAGTAGCGATCCTCGTCGAACACGCCGTAGTTGGGCAGCAGCACCTTGTGATAGATGCCCGCCACGCGCCCGTTGGCCAACACCCCCGCGCCGTTGGCGACCATCCGGACCGTGGAGTCGTCGCCACCCCGGGAGCCGTTCTCCCATCGATCGACGATCCCGACGACGATCGTGGTGGATGCCGATCTCGCGGCGAG
>JBAULI010000174.1:0-1517 GCA_049578105.1 Acidimicrobiia bacterium
GCTTGAAGCGGTCCTGGGCGCCCAGAGGGCGAGAACGTCGCGCGACCGGGGCCAGGGTCGCTCCCTCGGATGGATCCTGAACCTGATGGCCGCTTTCCAGCTCGCCGGCGAGCATCTCGGCGAGGACGAGGTCTTGATGATCGACGAGGGATTCGCTCAGCGATCGATCGCACTGTGTGGATTTGGATTCACAGACGACGATCGGCCGCTACTCGAGCGTTACCTCCGATCGATGCCACAGCCCGACGCCGTGATCCTCGTCGACACACCTCTCGAAGTGTGCGAGTCGCGTCTCAACGCCCGAGGATGGTCGGAGCGTGTGGCTGAGATGGGTGTAGCCGACCGTCGGCGCTTCCTCGACCAAACGGCATCTGTGGTGAAGACCGTCATCGCCTACCTGGAGAACACGACGACCGAGTTGGTGAGAGTCGACGGGACCGCCCCGACTCTGGCCACGGCCGGGCCTCTGGCTGCAAACCTCCTGGACTGACCTAGGATCCCGTCGAACCAAGAATTGCGAAACAACCACTTTGCGTGGTCACGAATCGCATTTAGTATCCGTCGTGGAAGCTGTGGGGCTTCTTCCAACAACTGGGCAGGGAGAAATAATGGGTGACCGGATCGCTCCGGATGGGGGCCGTCGTTTTTCGTACGCACTTCTGGCATTTGCCGTGGTCGCGTCTTTGGTGCAAGTCGTATCGATACAGCCGGCGCTGGCCGCGCCGAGCGGTGCCAACGGACCTGCAGTGGTCCCGGGAACCGATACCTTCGGACTGACCAAGACAACCAAGCAATGGGACACCAAGAACCAGCACCGGATCTGGTGGAACGCCTCCAAGAGCCGATGGGACGCCATCCTCCCGGCCTCGACCACGGTCGGAGCCAGCACTGCCTCGGCATGGATGATCGCCGAGCAGGCGATCCCCAACTCTTTCGGCGCCTCCCCGACCTACGGTCCTGAGGTCGGCACATTCAACTCCCAGAGCAGACCCGACGTCTATTGGGACCAGGCCAATTCGAAGTTGTATGTCTTGATGAGCGGGGGTAACTCCAGCTCCACCCAGTCCTATGTTTACAACTACAACTCCGGGCCTGACACCTACACACTCGCCACCGGCCCAACCATCTTGAACGGGATGGGCGCCTCGGCTTCGAGGGCAGCCATCTACAAGACGCCCAACGGGGATCTCTGGGCCTCGGTGATGACGAAGGGCGCCCTGTTCATCTCGCGCTCTACCAACGATGGAGTCTCCTGGGCGGCAGCACCTCTGAACCTGAACATCAGTGTCAGCGAGGGACAGACCCAGTTGACCCACTTCGTCAACGGTGGGACCTTTCTCGCCGTAGCCGCCGCCGAGGACGGTGACGGCGGCCTCGAGGACGGTCGGTACTCCAAGTACCTCTTCTACAAGCTGGACACCGCCAACGCCGCCGCCTGGAACACCGTTACCAAGGCGACCGGCTCGCTCACGATCAGCGCAATTCCGGTGGCCGGCGACACGGTGACGATAGGGACC
>JBAULI010000175.1:0-32007 GCA_049578105.1 Acidimicrobiia bacterium
GTCGAGCCCGGCATCGTCCAGTGCATTGGACATCGACCTGGCGGCGCCTGTCCCACCCGGTCGTGGAAGAGTGATGTGATAGGCGTCGGCCGACATCCCATAGCCGGTCACCTCGGCCCAGATGTGGGCTCCCCGACTGATTGCCATTTCCATGTCCTCGAGGATCAGGGCTGCTCCCCCCTCCCCCATCACGAACCCGTCCCTTTCCGCGTCGAAGGGACGCGAGGCGGCCTGTGGGTCGTCGTTGCGGCTCGAGAGGGCACGCGCCTGACTGAACGTGGCCATTCCGAACGTGGTGATCGCAGCTTCGGCACCGCCGGCGACCACGACATCTGCGGCGCCACGCCTGATCATCTCGGCTCCGTCCCCGATTGCGTTGGCGGAGGCGGAGCACGCCGTGACCACGCAGGACACGGGGCCAAGCAGATTGTGCTCGATCGACGCCAGGCCGGCGGCCATGTTCGGGATGACCCGGGGGACGCCGGTCGGGCTGACCCGACCCGGTCCTCGTTCGTTGAGGACCGTTATCTCCTCGATGAACGAGCCCATGCCTCCGAAGCCGGCACCGACCATGACACCTGCCCTGGTGGCGGCGGGGTCGTCCGGCTCGTATGAGATCCCCGCATCGGCCAGAGCCTGGCGGACGGGCACGAGGAAGAATTGTGAGAATCGGTCGAGACGACGTATCTCACGACGATCGAAGTGCGCCTCTTCATCCCAGTCGGATATCTCACCGGCGATGGTGGTCCGGTACCCGGTGGTGTCGAACAGGGTGATCGGCCCGATCCCCGATCGTCCCGCCAGCATCGCCGACCAGGTGCTGGAGACGTCCTGACCGATCGGTGTCACCGCCCCGAGCCCGGTGACGGCAACACGCCGTCGCTCGGGTGCCACGGATCAGCCTTCCAGTTTGCCGTGCACGACGTCGATCGCCTGTCCGACGGTCATGATCGACTCTGCTTCCTCGTCCGGGATCTTGACGCCGAACTCGTCTTCCAAGGCCATCAGGAGCTCCACGACGCCAAGACTGTCGACATCGAGGTCCTCCTCGAAGTGGGCGTCCTCCGAGATCTTGTTGGCGTCGAGCCCCAACTCGGTGACCAACACCCCGCTCAACCGCTCTGATACTTCGCTTCTGTCCATTCCTCTTCTTCCTCCTATTGGGAGATTTGCCGGGTCGCAACTTACAGGGCGATGCCTCCATCCACTGCCAATACTTGACCTGTTATGTATGAAGACGACTCCGACGCCAGAAAGGCGACCACCTTGGCCACCTCGATCGGCGCCCCAAATCGAGCTAGGGCGATCGACTTCTCGGCCGCGTCGCGGACGTCCACGCCGAGACCCTCGGTGAGGTCGGTCGAGATGAAGCCCGGGGCCACCACGTTGACCGTGATCGCTCGTGATCCGACCTCTTTCGCCACCGACTTCGAGAAGCCGATGATGCCGGCCTTGGAGGCCGAGTAGTTGGCCTGGCCCGGGTTGCCGGAGATGCCCGCCACCGATGCGATCGAGATCACGCGGCCCCAACGCGCGCGCAACATGCCCTTCAGGGCGGCCTTCGTGCACAGATAAGTCGATCGGAGATTCGTCGCGATCACCTGGTCGAAGTCCGCCACGCTCATCCGCAACAACAGGTTGTCCTTGGTGATCCCGGCGTTGTTGACCAGAACGGTTGGCTGGCCCAGGTCGGACTCGACCTTGGCGAAGAGTGTGTCGACCTCGTCGCTCTTCGACACGTCCGCCTGATAGGCGATCGCAACGCCGCCGGCGTCTTCGATGGCGTCGACCACCGAACGAGCGGCATCGGTGTTGGACGCGTAGTTGACGGCCACACGATGGCCGTCAGAGGCGAGCTCGAGGGCGATCGATCGCCCGATACCCCTCGATCCGCCGGTAACGAGGGCAACGGGCCCTGCTCCCCCTTCGGTCACGACAATTTCTCGGGCAGACCGTAGAAGTCGAAGTTGGGCTGCAGGATCTCCATGGTGGTTCGGTCCGGAGCGGGCAACTCCGCGTCACTCTCGGAGATCGGCTCCACCCGTGAGCCCCACCGATAGATGACAGATCCCCAGGTCAGCCCACCGCCAAAGGCGGTGAAGGCAATGGTGTCGCCGGGTGAGATCCGCCCATCTTCCAACGCCTCGGTCAAGGCGACCGGGATGGTTGCCGCCGAGGTGTTCCCGTATGAGTGGATGTTGACGTAGACGCGTCCGTCGTCCAGGCCAAGACGGCGCGCGGTTGCGTCGATGATCCGGACGTTGGCCTGATGGGGGATCAGAAGATCGATATCGTCGAGCGTCAGGCCGGCTTCCTCTATCGCCCTTACCGCCGAGTCCCCCATGGTGGTGACCGCACGGCGGAATACCTCGGGCCCCTCCATCCCGATCCCGCTCAACCGCGGGTCGAGGGGGCCGCGGTCCCCCGATGTCCCATCTTTGGGCACGGCGAGAATATGCCCGACCGAACCGTCCATCCCCAACTCCGATGCGAGGAGCCCGATCGGCTCGTCGGTTGGCTCCAGGACCACCGCACCGGCCCCGTCGCCAAACAGGACGCAGGTTGCCCGGTCGGTGAAGTCGGTGAGGAAATGCAACTTCTCGGCGCCGATGAGGAGAACCGTGTTGTTGGCGCCGGCCCTGATCATGGCGCTCCCCACCACCAGGCCGTACACGAAACCGGAGCAGGCGGCGTTGAGGTCCATCGCTGCCGCATTCCAAGCGCCCAGGTGCTTCTGCACCACAGACGCCGTGGACGGGATCAGCGAGTCACCTGTGCACGTGGCGACGAGCAACAAGTCGACGTCCTCGACGGTCTTACCCGCCGCCGCCAGGGCCCTCCGGCCGGCGACCGCCGCGAGTTCGGACACCTCCACGTGGCTGATTCGTCGTTCTTTGATACCGGTTCGAGTGGTGATCCACTCGTCTGAGGTGTCGACCAGCTGCTCGAGGTCGTGATTCGAGAGCACGTTCGGCGGCATGCACTTGCCCCATCCGGTTATCTCAGCGTTACGCATAGTCATCTCCTCACGAATCCCCCATGGTAACGATGGCCTCGACGACAGCATCGATCTCCGCCAGGGAGCTGACGACGAGTACGTTCGCCTCGCTCAGGCTTCGCCTCGCCAATCCCGCGGTGACGTCGCCGGGGCCAACATGGATGAAAGTGTCGATGCCGCTGCGGGACATGTCCTCCAACGATGCGGAAAAGAGGACGGGCTCGACCAACTGCCTGGCGAGTGTCTCGGCCACAGACTCCACCCGATGGGGACGAGCAGTGGTGTTGGCCCAGACCGGGAAGGCAAGGTCGTGGAGCGGGGCGGCATCGAGAGCATCGGCCAGGGCGTCACGGGCGGGAAGCATGAAATCGGAGTGGAATCCGCCCGCCACATCGAGAGGTATCGCCCGTCGCACGCCGAGGTCCCTCGCATTCTCCGCAAGCCAATCGATGTCCGCCGAGGATCCGGCAACCACGATCTGACCCGGCGCATTGACGTTGGCCACCTGTAGGGACCCTCCCGTCTGGCGGCGATCCCGGCATATGGCCTCGGCAGTCTCGAGATCGGCACCGATCAGGGCGGCCATCCCCGACGAGCCCCGGGCGGCCGCCTCCCCCATGGCTCGGCCCCGTCGTGCCACCAGATCCAGACCGGTGTCGAAATCGAACAGGCCCGACGCGGCGAGTGCCGTGTATTCGCCGAGAGAATGACCTGCCGCTCCCGCCGGGCTCTGCCCCAGGGCGTCCCGCAGGGCCTCCCAGAGGGCAAAGGAGATGGCGAAGAGGGCGGGTTGGGCGTGCTCTGTCCTCGTCAGCCGCTCTTGTGGGCCTTCGAGGCACATCTCCATGAGCGAGAATCCGAGGATCCGATCGGCTCGCTCTCCCAGCAGATCCGATCGGGATTCGAAGACATCCGAGCCCATACCGACCTGCTGGCTTCCCTGACCCGGGAACAGGATTCCGAAACTCACTGTGACCTCAGACTCCGGAACGGTCGACCGGGTTACCCCAGGACCGTCAGCAGGCGGTCGACATCGTCTCGATCGACGTCGCGGTGGGTCACGATTCTCCACGAGGTGCCCATCGGCGGGTTTGCCTTGATGCCGGCCCCGTCGAGTCGAGACTTCATATCCGGCCAGCTGAGCCCGAGACGGGGAAAGTCGACCAGCACCATATTCGTCTCCACCTCGTTGGACACCGCCCCCGGATACCGATCGGCGATCCCCTCACCGAGCCTTCGGGCCAGAACGTGGTCTTCGACGAGACGGTCCCGATCGCGTAGGGCAACCCTCGCCGCGGCGGCGATGACACCCACCTGCCGCATGCCACCGCCCAGTCGCTTGCGGAGGTACCGGATCTCCCTCAAGAGGTCTGCCGGCCCGCACACGATCGATCCGATCGGGGCGCCCAAGCCTTTGGAGAAGCAGAATTGGATGGTGTCGGCGACGGCGGCGAAACGGTCTGCCGGGACCCCCGTCGCCGCCACGGCGTTGAAGATCCGGGCACCGTCCAGATGGATGCGCAGGTCATGCGACCGCGCCACCGCCGAGGTCTTCTCCATCAGGTCGATGGGGACCACGCGGCCGCCCGACAGGTTGTGGGTGTTCTCCCAGACCATCAGGCCGATCCTGGGGAAGAACCCGGACATGGCCATCGCCGACTCGACGTCCTCTGGTTGGATCTGCCCCCCTTCGCCGGTCACGGTTCGAAACCCGACCCCGGAGAGCGCCTGAGGGGCGCCGGCCTCGATGCTGCGGACATGACTCCCCTCGTTGGCGAGGACCTCTTCACCGGGGTTGGTCTGAGCCATGATCGATAGCTGATTGCCCATCGTGCCCGTGGGCACGAACAGGGCGGCTTCCTTGCCCGTGAGCTGCGCCGACTCGTCCTGGAGGATGTTGACCGTCGGGTCGTCGGCGTAGACGTCGTCCCCTACGGCTGCGCCCGCCATCGCCTGCAACATGTCAGGTGTGGGGCGGGTGACCGTGTCTGATCGGAAATCGGCTGTGCCATCTGGAAAGGACATCGGCCGGAGGCTACCGCCGTCATCGGCAAGGCAACCAGTTGTGCTCAGCCGGAGAGGCGGTCGATCGTCTTGGCGATCCTCGACGGGACGAAATTCCGCGACGCCGCAACCACGTCGCGGATCATCGAGAGGAGGTCTCCCGGGCCATCCCAATGCTCCTCGACCACTTCGATGCCGGCACGGTCGATCAGCGAGTCCACGGCGAACATGAGCACCAGGACATCGTCTGCCCAGCCGATCACCGGGATGAATTCGGGTATCAGGTCGATGGGGCTGGCCACGTAGGCGGCGGCCGCACCGAGAACCAGCTTTGCCCGCCTCGGGACACGAGGATCCTTGAGGAGACGGCCGACCAGCTTCACCAGATTGGGCAGCATCAGAACGGCATCGGTGAGGAGCTGCCGGGTCTGAACCGATGCCTCCCCGCGGGGGGGAATGACATCGTCGGGCCGGAGTCGGGTCTGGTCGTCACTCATTCGATCTCGATCCTGGTGCGAACTGGCTGCGAGTCGTCATCATTCTTGTCGCCGATCGCCCCTATTTCCTCGATCACGGCCTCCACGGCCTTGAGACCTTCGATTGCAGCCTGCAACAGGTGGTAGACCGCTCGCCTCCCGGCCCGGGCTAGAGCCTGGCCGGCCTCTGACTGCTGCTCTTTCACGAGCGCTTCTCGGGATCGGCGAACGACACGACCAGCGTGCCCTCGTCGAGACGTGCTCGCGACACCTGACGACGATGCAGGGCGTCGGGCAGGATGAAGGAGCGGCGATAGGGGCCGACCCGGATGTAGAGCTCATGACCGGTTCGATAGACGTCGAGCTCCGACTTGTCCACGAAGGGGATGTCCAGCTCCATGACGATCCCATCGTCCGAGTCGACGATGCGAAACGGATGACGGGCCTCGAAGTCGAAGATCGGGTCCGTCTCCCCATACAACTCGCCTGCCATGAACCTGAGGCGATCGATACCCACCATCTCGTCGTCGAAGAGCCTCAGGTGGAGCCGGGGCAAGTCCGCAAATGCATCGTCGATCGTGTCGAGGTGTCCCTTCTGGATCGCCCGCCATCTCTCGAAGTAGGGATCGGAGACTTCTTGCGGCAGCACCCGATTCACCACGACCCCGTCCACGCCATACCCGAATAGTCCGAGATAGCTGTAGGTCCTCCTGGCCTCGTCGATCACCATCTTCTCCGGGTTGACGACGAGACGCGCCGAGGTGACCCCGGGATCGGACATCAACTCCTTCACGCCTTCGATCGACTCGAAAACGGATTGGGCTGCCGTGAAGACCTCGTCCTGAGGGATGGGCAGATCGGTGAAGCGGGACAACACCGGGCGCGCCGCCCTCATCAGGCGCCGTTCGGTGGGCAGCACCTTTTCGAAATACCAGCTCAGGACCTCCGGGAGGGAGAGGAGCCGCAAGGTTTCGGCGGTCGGAGCGCAATCGACCACCACCACGTCATAGTCACCAGACCGGGCATGACGGTTGACTTCGAGGAGAGCGAACAACTCGTCCATGCCCGGGAAGACCAGGAATTCCTCCGCCTCGATCCCACCTGCCCCTCCCCAGTCGAGGACGTCCATGAGTTGTCTTCGTATCGACCCCCAGTAATGGTCGAGCTGCTTCTGGGTGTCGATCTGCTGTCCGTGCAGCCTCGGGGCCACCACCGTCGGATCGGTATCGAGGTCCACGGCAAGCGCGTCCGACAGCGAGTGGGCCGGGTCGGTCGAGGTCACCAGGGTCCGGTGCCCGGCGTCGGCTGCGGCCAGGGCTGTCGATGCGGCCACGGTGGTCTTGCCCACACCTCCCTTCCCGGTGACGAGCACGATTCTCATTCAGCCGGAACCGGTCACCCTCTTGCGAAGACCTCGCAGCGCCGTCGTGACGATCTGTTTCTCTGCCTGTCGCCGGAGAAACCCGGGGATGGTGAAGTTGAGCTCGACCCGGAGCCCATACACGACCTCGGTCGCTCCTTCGCCCGACTCATTGAAGGTGTAGGAGCCCTCCAACATCTTCACGTCCTTCGACTCCTCGGCCACCCAGCTCATCGAGTGGGGTCGATCGTGGGTGTAGCGGAGCACGTACTCGATCTCCTTGACGAAGCCCTCGACCACGAAGCGAGCCCTCTCGACGAGGCCTTCCGAGGTCTTCTCCAGCACCTCGACCTCCTTGACACCGTTGGCCCATTCCGGATAGGACTCGATGTCGGCTGCGACCTGATACAGATCGTCGGCCGGTGCGTCGATCTCCATCGTCTGAAAGGTTCTCTCGGTCATGGCTCCATAGGGGTGGGGAAGTTCCGAGGTTAGCGAGACGGGGCGTTACCCGATCCCTGCATCCTCGAGACGGAGTGGTCTCCCCGTCGCTCGAAAATAGCCGACATTTCGACATTTGGTGCGACCGATTCGCCAGATCACGGCTTGTGGTTGATGGACGTCCCCAAAGAGATGCAGGAGCGGCTGACGCTCCCGAAGGTAATCCAGGATGGGGACGGAACTGCGCTCGGCGCGCCCGGTGACGACATCGATGCGAAGCGGCGGAAGGGCAGGTGGCACGTGAGTGCAAAGGACGTCGACGTCTCCCATCCCCTCGAGGAGTGTCCTCATCGTGTCGTCCGAGACCTCGCCCTCGGCCTCGATGGGTGTCGGCGCCCCTCCCCCGACGAATCCAAACATCAGGCCGTCGATGTCTCGCACCTCACCGTGGACGTACTCGAAGCCCTCAGGCAATGATCGCTTCAGGGCCGCCGGGCGGTCGACGTTCCCGTGAATCACGTACCCACTTCCCCCATCCAAGGCTTCTGCGACCGCCGTGTATTGCGACTCGATTGCAGAACCGATCGCCGCTCTCACCTCATCGGTGCGAGAGCCGACTGCCTGACCCCACAGCCTTCTCATGCCCTCGTAGTCCCCCGAGCCTCGTGCCGACGCCGAGGCGCGGGCGAAGTCGATGCCCAGGACATCGGCCACAGCTCCCTCACCGGTGCGATAGTCCGTCAGATTGACCAAGTCGCCCAGGATGATCAACGGTTCACCGAGTGCCACGACACGTCGGAGATGGTCGAGGGCGAAATGGACGTCAGACAGAACCAGCATCCGACCCCTGTTCGCCCGACCCATCACGTGTTGCCCACCAGGCCCACAACCCTCCCAGGGCGGCCCCCAAGATGGCGAACGCCAGAGAAGACGGCCAGCTCAGGTCCATCGTCGAGAACTCGGCAGAGAGGCCGCCCATCCCGAATCCGAGGACACAGCCGACGACGATACGGCCCAAGAGCCCGATCACCCTGCCCGGTTCACGCTCGGTTCGACCGACGTTGGCTGCGATGGCGCCTCCAAAGACGACAACGACCAAAGCGAGAGCTCCAAGCACGAGACTTATGGCATAGACCTTGATCATGGGTCGAGGCTAATTGTGCCCGGGTGGTGAGCGACGCCGACGACGCCCCGGTCGACGACGCGGGTGGCTCTCAGCTCACCCTTCGCTCGGCCGGGACCAGTCTGAGTCGTGGCACCAAGCCCTCGCCCGCCAGGCTGGCGAGTGCGGCCGTCTCTGACTCGTCGAGGTCCAGCGGCCCGTCCGACAACATGAATGTGACCACGCAGTCGTCGCAGGCGCTGGTCTCCAACATGGCGCACTGTTCACAATCGATAAGCATCGCGACCTCCTGAGCTCCAAGCTACGGGGGACCTGTGACAATTCCTCGGCCACGGTGAGAGCAAAGCCCGGGTCGAGCGCAGTTATCCTGAGGCCGCACGTGAATCAGCAGGTGCCGACCTATTAGTACGACCGCCGGTCTGGCAATCGTCGTTTTCCTCCTCCTCGTCAACGCGTTCTTCGTCGCCGGCGAATTCGCCCTCGTCACTGTGGAGCGTCTCAGGGTGGGCCGTATGGCGGAAGAAGGCGACCGCAAGGCTCAACGAATCCTCGAAGGGCTCACCTCTCTCTCCTTTCACCTCTCCGGGGCCCAATTGGGCATCACCATCTCCTCGCTGGTGCTCGGTCTGATCGCCGAGCCTGCGATCAGTCCACTTCTGACCCCGCTGTTCGAGGCGATCGGAATCTCGCCGGACACCATGGCTGGCGCGGGTGTAGTCGTCAGCCTCGCGATTGCCACCGGCGCCCAGCTGGTTTTCGGCGAGCTCATCCCCAAGAACCTGGCCATCACCTACCCCTACGCCACGGCGGTGCGTGTGGGAAGGCCGATGCTCTTCTTCAATCGCATCTTCTCCCCCATAATTCGAGTGCTCAACGCCTCGGCCAATCGCATCGTGCGTCTCCTCGGCATCGAGCCACGAGAGGAGTTGGCCGGGGTTCGCTCGCTCGAGGAACTGGAACTGATCATCCGCGCCTCGGGCGAGGGAGGCGAGCTCGACGACGAAGAGCTCGCCCTGCTCACTCGATCGATTGCCTTCACGGAGAACCTCACGTCGGATGTGATGATCCCTCGAGTCCAGGTCGTAGGGGTCCCGGAATCATCCAGCGTGGCCGACGTCCAGGCACTTGCCATCGAATCCGGGCACAGCCGTTTCCCGGTCTTTCGCGATGACCTCGACGACATCGTGGGCGTGGTTCACGTGAAAGACACGTTGCGCGTGCCACCGGACTCGAGGCCATATTCCCCGGTCGTCGACTACATGCGGCCCGCGCTCGTCATCCCCGAGACCCAACCCGTCGACACGGTGTTGTTCGAGCTCAGGACGAAGGGCTCGGGTCTCGCCGTCGTCACCGACGAGTACGGGGGGACGGCTGGGATCGTCACTTCCGAGGACCTGCTCGAGGAGATAGTCGGCGAAATCGAGGACGAGTACGACGCCACCGAGGCTCCGTCCGAGGTATCGCCCGACGAGTTGTCCGGATTGCTGCATCGACATGAGGTCTTCGAGCTGACCGGGTTCGAATGGCCCGAGGGTCGGTATGAGACGCTCGGCGGCCTGGTCACGGCTCTGCTGGGACGCCACCCCCAGGTAGGGGACGAAGTCCATGTCGACGGTTGGCGGCTGGAGGTGACCGGCCTCGATGGCTTCAGGGTGGAAACGGTGAGGCTCACCCGCGACGAGGACACCACATGAATCTCGGCGCCATCGCGTTTGCGCTGCTCCTCGTGCTCTTCAACGGCTTCTTCGTCGCCGTCGAGTTCGCGTTCACCGCCTCCCGCCGTCAACTCCTGGAGGAGATGGCCGACGACGGCAACAGATTCGCCCGACTGGCACTCCGATCGATGAGCGAGCTGCCCATCACCTTCGCCGGAGCCCAACTCGGCGTGGCCGGGGCCTCACTCGCACTCGGCTTCGTCATGGAGCCGGCATTGGCCCAGGTTTTCGAAGGGTTGCTCGACTTCACCAGGCTTCCCCACGAGATCGTGGTGGGTGTCGGAGTGGTCGCCGCCCTGCTGGTCGCCTCCTTCATCCACAACGTCTTCGGCGAGATGGCGCCGAAGAACGCCACCATCGCAGCGCCGGAGCGGGTGGCGGTGCTGGTGGCGGGCCCATTCCGCCTGTACGTGACGATACTGCGCCCGATAATCGTGACGCTGACGTGGTTCGCGCTCGGACTGCTCAGGCTGTTTGGGGTCGAGCCCCGGCAGGCGATCGAATCGACCCACTCCGCTGCCGACATCGCCTCGTTGGTCAAGACGGTTGGTGCCGGTGGGGTGATCGAGGACACATCCTCCCGTCTGCTCACCGCCGCCATCGGCTTTCACGAGACGCTCGTCAGCGAAGTCATGGTGCCACGGCCCGACCTCGTCGCGCTTCCGACCACCTCGACACCCGAGGACTTCGAGCGGACCGTGGTTGCGACGGGCCATTCGCGAATCCCGGTGTACCGGACGGATCTCGACGATCTCGAGGGTTTCGTGCACGCCAAGGATCTGCTCACTGTCACCGGAGCGGACCGGACGTTGCCGGTCCCGGCTCGCATCATAAGAACGATGCTGACCGTGCCCGAGTCGCTCTCGGTCTCCCCCGTGATGGAGATGATGAAGACGAGTCGAACCCATATCGCCGCCGCCGTCGACGAATACGGCTCGACTGCGGGTCTGATAACGCTCGAGGACATCGCCGAGGAGCTCGTTGGCGAGATTCGTGACGAGCACGACATACGCGAGCTGATGGAGGTGCGGCCGGCCGGTCGCGATCGATATCTCGTGGCTGGGCAGACCCGGGTCGATCGACTGGGCTCACAGGGGATCGAGTTGCCCGAAGGCGCCTACGAGACCGTCGGCGGTTTCGTCATGGATCGTCTCGGCCGGATACCGCGGCGAGGGGACATCGTCACCACCGACAAGCATGAGATCGGGGTGAGGAGAATGGAAGGGAGACGGGTCCGAGAGGTCGAAGTGCGCACGTTGCCTGCCCCGACCCCAAATGACTCAGGCCCCGTCTCAGACGGGGCCTGAACCGAATCGTCCGAACCGACGATCAGCTGTCGAGGAATCCATTCTCCTGTAGCCAGGCCGTGGCGACGTCATCGGGATTCTGCGCCTGCAATTCGACGCGACCGTTCAGGTCGAGCAGGGCGTCCGTCGTGATCAACGCCGAGATCGAATTGATCAAGCTGGCGAAGTCCGAGCCGTATGCGTCGGCGACCTCGTTGCTGACAACGGGGATGATGCTCTCGGGAGCGATGATCTCGTCCGTGCCCTCGAGTGCGACGAATCCCTTCTCGCTGATGACCGGCTGGGTCGAGAAGAGCAGCGACACGTCGATCTCTCCGGACTCCAGTGCCGCCACCCGCGCCGAGCCCTCCTGGATCGCCTCGAAGGAGAGATTGTCCAGCCCGTAGGTGTCCACCAAGCCCTTGTAGCAGGTCTCTCTGTCCTCGCACTCCGGCGGTCCTCCCAGGGTGATGTCCCCGGCGCCGGCCAGATCGGACACCGTGCTGACCGAGTTCGCGGATGCAAAGTCGCCCGTCACGACGAAGACGTTCTTGTCCTGCCCCGGTGCCGGCTCGAGAACCGTCACGTCATTGGCCGCAAAGAGGTCGGTCAACTTCTGCACAGCCTCGTCCTGATTGGTGGGTGCGTCCTCACTGAAACCGACTGTGATGGCCGACCCGAGATATTCGGGCAGGAAGTCGATGTTTCCCGACTGGATCTCGGGGAATATCAACTCCCGGGAGCCGAGGTTGAGATTCCTCTCCACCTGGTACCCGTTGGCTTCGAGCGCCTGGGCATAGATCTCAGCCAGGATGACCGATTCGGGAAAATTGAAGGAGGCAACCGTGATCGCGGGTCCTTCCACCGGACCGGAGTCACCCGCCGTGGTTGTCGTCGCGTCTTCACCCGACCCGCCGCCGCATGCCGCCACGACCAGCGCCAGCGCCATCAGGGTCGCCCCAAAGACACGTCTGCGGAGGATTGTCCGCATGGGTCTTTCCTTTCTGTTGGCAAATTGTCAACGGCGCCCTCTCAGGCGCCGTCGTGTTGAACCCTAACCCTCCCCTGGATATTTCCCCGAAATCACGAAACCGAGGATCGAGCCTCTTCGTCGGTCAGTCTGAGGACACCCTCAGGCAGCACGAGATGCTCCCCTCTGGTGAAGAGCCAGTCGGCGCCGAGCGTGAGGATCGCTATCAGCAGGGAGCCGGCGAAAACCTCGACCAGCCCGTTCGGGCCCAGGGCCAGGCCTCTCACGACGTACTGGCCCAACCCTCCACCGGACGAGAGCACCGCGGCGAGGGGAACGGTCGCCAGAACCTGGATGAACGAGATCCGCACGCCGGCGAGGATCACCGGCGCTCCCACCGCCATCTCCACCTGCCACAGGATCTGGTCCTCCGTGTAGCCGATCCCCCGTGCCGCCTCGACCGTTTCGGGGGCGACCGTGACGATTCCCGTGTACGCATTGGTGAAGATCGGCGGGATCGCCAGGGCGATCAGCGTGACGACGGCCGGCCAGAAGCGCAGGCTGATCCCGGCCCGGGCGAAGAAGACGGCGGACAGGATCAACAAGCCGAACGACGGGATGGCACGCCCCACATTGACCAGGGCATTGGCTGCGAACTCGGCCTTTCTCCGATGACCGAGCCAAACCGCTGCGGGGAGGGCGAGCACGAGAGCGCTGACCATGGGCAAGAGGGCGAGCGAGAGATGCTCCACGGTGCGGGAGAGGATGCCGTCGGCAGCCAGCCATCGCCCAGGCTCCGTGAACCAGGTGATCACATCCGACAGAAACTGCATCAGCTCTCACCCCCCAGGTGTGCCCACGGTGTCAGGGCACGTCCCAGGGCCAGCAACCCGAGATCCAGGAGTGCAGCCAGTGAGATCGACAAGACGACTCCCACGATTATCTCGGTGGGAAAGATGATCGAGCGCCTGAGGCCATCGAGGATGAAGAACCCGAGACCACCCCACCCGATCAAAGACGTCACGGTGACCAGCCCGACCACGGTCACCGTGGCGATGCGGACCCCGGCGATTATCACCGGAAGGGCGATCGGGAACTCGATCTTCCTCAGACGCTCGCCATCTCGGTAGCCCATCCCCCGGGCCGACTCCGTCACGCCCACGGGGACGTTTCGGATCCCGGTCACGATGTTGCGCACCAGGATCAGGAGCGTGTAGCTGACCAGAGCGACTTCGGCGATGATGAACGTCTGGAGCCGAGTGCCGATTCCGATCAAGGGCGCCACCAGTGCGAACACGGCGAGTGATGGGATGGTGTAGAGGGTGCCGGCTGTCGCCGTGATCGGCTTGTATGCCTTCGGCTGCCACAACGACACCGTGGAGAGGACAATCGAGATGAAGAGCCCTGCCACCAGGGCGACACCTGTGAGAGTCAGGTGCTCGAATGTCTTTTGCCAAATGGTGTCTAAGTTGCGGCCAACCCAGTCCCAATCGAAGAGAGGCATCGATTCCTGGGCGAGGGTCATTCGGTGATCTCCTCGGCGATTGCCTCGAGGTCGAGCATGCCCAGGTACGTCCCGGCGTCATCGACGACCACCGCCACGCGGGCATGACCCGTCACCACCGCGTCCAGTGCCTGGCGAAGCGAGGAGTCGCTCTTCAGGGTCACGAGGAAAGGTCGCGGCTCGAGGACCGCCAGAGGTCGCGATCCGACCTCGTCGGCGCCAACCCAACCCAGGAGACGTCCCTGATCCAGCAAACCCAACCAGTCCGTCCCGTTCGCACTCATGACACGCCTGGCCTCGTCGGTGCCCGTCCCCAGCTCGACGAACGGGCCAGGCTCCATCTCGGCATCCCCTACCGGGAGGAGGGCGAGACGCTTCAGCCCCCGCTCGCCCCCGAGGAAGTCCTCGACGAATGCATTGGTGGGGCTGGCCAGGATCACCTCCGGGCGGTCGTACTGCTCCAGGATCCCCCCGACATTGAGGATCGCGGTCCTCGTTCCGAGGAAGAGCGCCTCATCGATGTCGTGGGTGACGAAGACCACGGTCTTGCCCAATCGCTCCTGCAGCTCGAGGAACTCCTGCTGGAGACGTTTGCGAACGATGGGATCGACGGCGCCGAACGGCTCATCCATGAGGAGGACCGGAGGGTCTGCGGCCAAGGCCCGGGCCACCCCCACACGCTGCTGCTGACCCCCCGAGAGCTCCGACGGGTAGCGAGGGAGCAGATCCGCTTCCAGACCGACCAACTCCACCAATTCGGCAACACGATCCTCGATTCGCACCGGGTCCCAGCCGAGCAGGCCCGGCACGGTGGCGATGTTCTGCGAGATGGTTCGATGGGGAAACAGACCGATCTGCTGGATGACATATCCAATGGATCGCCGCAACTCGTGGGGGGGTATCGCCATCGCCTCCCTGCCGTCGATCAGGATGGTCCCACTGGTCGGCTCGATGATCCGATTGATCATCTTCAGGGTGGTCGTCTTACCGCAGCCGGAAGGTCCGACGAGTGTGACGAAGTCCCCGCGACCGATCTCGAGACTGAGACTCGAGACCGCCGGTCGAGCGGCGCCGGGAAACGTCTTGCTCACCGACTCGAGCCGGATCATTGGTTCGTCGGGCAGGCTGGATCCTCCTTGGCGAAGAGGACCCTAGATCGCGCGATCCTCCCTCATCCCAGTCCTGACAGGAAACTCAGCACGTCGTCAACGTATTTCTGCTCATCCACGTCGTATGACTCGACGTGGCCGGCACCTTCCACCTCGATCAACTGAACCAGATCGGGTTTGGCGGCCTGCAGTTCGCGGCTCTCCTCGATCGGGACCGTCAGATCGGCGGTGCCGTGGTGGATCAAAACAGGCTGGCGGATGGTGGTCTCGGCGCCGGCGATGTAATCGATCAGCTTCCAGTTCACACCGATCCGCAAGGACGTCATGAACTTCGCGGTGGCGGCCAAGGTCGGGGGAACGGTAACCGGTACCAGTGGAAGCTCCCGCTGGGTTGCCGCATAATCGACGGTCTGAGCGAAATCGACGTTCGGTGAGTCCATCAGCACTCCGAGGACGGCCTCTCGCGGCTCCCTGGCGAGAAACGACATCACGAGGGCGGCACCGGTCGAGAATCCGTCGAGCACCACCTTGTCGGCGCCATTGGCGATGGCGTAGTCGACCGCCGCCGACAGGTCGCGCCATTCGGTGGCCCCGTATTGGTAGTAGCCGGAGGGATCGGCCGGCTGACCCTGGTCGTTGCGATAGGTGATGGACAGCTGGGGATACCCGGCTTGCTGTAGTGGCGCGAACAGAGGCAAGGGCTCGGCCGGGGTGGCGCCTTTGCCATGGATGTGGATCACCCACGTGCTCCCATCGGCGGGGAGAAACCATGCGTCCATGTCCCCGAGGGGTGTCGAGTAGGTCACATTCTCGAGATCGAAGTCGCCCTGGACGGGTGTGATTTCACCCGCCTCGACCTCGAAACCGTCCGAGATGAGCTGCCCGGAGAAATACCAGCCGCCGGCCACGTGGAAGATGAGAGCCAAGCCAAGCAGGCTCCATACGACTCCCCAGAGGAAGGTGCGACGACTCACTTCAGGTGATTCTGCCTTGCATCAGGCCGA
Organism: Acidimicrobiia bacterium; assembly: GCA_049578105.1. Lineage (GTDB taxonomy): Bacteria > Actinomycetota > Acidimicrobiia > Spongiisociales > ZC4RG35 > JARDZU01. The sequence continues at coordinate 15,991 of JBAULI010000175.1, forward strand.
GGGCAACGACAAACCACCAACCAGGTGCTCGTCGTGATCGGTCACCGGGATCGGGTCGCGGCCGAAAGTCGGCTCCAGTTGACGGGCTTCGGCGATCGTCTCGTCGACACGCGCCGATACCGCGTCCTCCATCACCGAGGAAACGGCGTCACCACCGGCCCTGATCAGGTGCTCCCTGCGGACGAGCCCGATGAGACGTCCTTGATCGGCCACGGCAAGGACCTTTTGCGGGTGGAGCCGGAGTGTGTCGTCGGCCTGTCGCAGAGGCCCGACGAACACCGGCTCTCCCATCCAGCGGAAGACACGGTCCGGGGCGCTTCTCACCATCACCGCACCCGCCGGGGCCCGACTGCGCAGACGTGCACCAGGACCTGTCATGGCTCGCTGGAGCCAGGAGCCCCCCGGGGCGCCCAAGACCAGCAGAGTGCCCTCGTCGAGAGTCTCCACGAGCTCGGCGACACCCTCGACCTCGATGAGCCGCCCGGCCATGCCGGGGACCGAGGCCTTGATCTGGTCGAGGAGCACCGACCCTTCCCTCTCGTCACCACCGGGCGGGATAGCCGAAACCATCTCGACATCGACGTCGAGTGCGGTGGCGACCCGTGAAGCCGTCTCGGCAGCGAGCAGGGAATGCGGGCCGCCGGCCACGGCTGAAACGACGCGGGTCACCTTCTCTGGCTCGAAGTCGAGGGGCACCACGACGTTGACCAAGTCGAACGATCCGGGGAACTTCCTGGCCACCAGGAGATCGGCCCGATTGTCGATGCAGGCCTCGCCCAGGTCACCGGAGACGCGCTCGGGCTCGTTCGGGCTGAGAAGCCGGGCCAGCTCGGAGCAGCCACTGCCCCGGGTCCACACGACTTTCATCAACTTGCCCGAATTCGGGGTCAACGCCACTCCCTCCATTGCCACTTCGACTGTGACTCGATCCGGCGCGAATTCATCGAGTGGGGCAAATGAATGAGCCGCCCGGGGGTTCGAACCCACACCGTCACCATAAGTCATACAACCATGCCTGTCACCAAACTCGTGCCCGAGCCCGTTGCGACCCGTCAGCCATCAGTCTCATCGACATCATCGTGACGACAAGTGACAAGATTGTCGGATGGAATTTCAAGAGGTTCTCGCAAGACGCCGGATGGTCAGGAACTACGACCCGCGGCCATTGGACGCCGACAGCCTGCAGAGAGTCGCCAACGCAGCCCTGCGAGCACCCTCGGCCGGTAACACACAGGGCGTATCGGTGGTGGTGGTGACCGAACCGGGAGCCCGGAGCGCAATCGCAGGCCTGGCCGGCGAGGCCGAGTATGTGAGCCGGGGCTTCGATCCCTGGATCTCACGGGCGCCCGCTCACCTGGTCATCACGGTCAGTGAGCAGGCCTATCACGAGCGATACCGCGAGCCTGACAAGACAGGCCCCGATGGCGAGGAGATCGAATGGCCGGTGCCGTACTGGTGGGTGGACGCCGGTGCCGCCCTCATGGCCGTCCTGCTCGCCGCAGTCGACGAGGGTCTCGCCGCAGGCTTCCTCGGCACGCATGCGATGCCCGAGTTGGCAGGCATCCTGGGGATCCCTGAGACGCACCGTCCGATCGGAGTCGTGACCATCGGCAGGGGCATGGCCGATCGGAGGTCCTCGAGTCTGGGCCGTGCCAGGAAAGATCCCGGCCCGGCCATCCACCACGAACGCTGGCGAGGCTGATCAGACGGGGGGAGGGAGCATCCTCTCCAGCACCTCGAGCGCCTGTTCCAGGTCGGATGGTCGAACGAAGACCTTGATGCCCCGCGTGAAGACGAGATTCGGGATCGTGCCGGCAGCGTCGTCCGCCTGAATCACCGCCGGAATCCCATTCGACTCCAGCCGTGCCCTGACCAGTTCCGCCTCCATCGCAGAGCCGTACTTTCCGATCTTGACCAGCTGCACGCCCGCACACTACGGGATGCTCGGCCATCCGATGCGATACTCCGGATGGTGGGCAGCCCGGAGATCACCTCGCCATCGAATGCGCGTATCAAGCGTCTCGCCGGCCTGCGTGAGAGGAGATCTCGCGACCGCGAGCGAGTGCTCGTCGCCGAGGGGCAGAGGCTCTTCGAGCGGGCGATTGCAGCCGGTTACGAGTGCTTGGAGCTGTACTACGTGCCGGGACGATTCGACCCGCCTCCCGAAATCGCGGCCGAGACCGTCACCGTGTCCGAAGAGGCGCTGGCGCGAGCCTCATATCGATCCCGGTCCCAAGGAGTGCTTGGCGTGTTCCGTCAGCCGGCCAATCGAATCGAAGCGTTGGGCGTGCAGGACGACTCGCTTTTCCTGGTTCTCGAAGGATTGGCCAAGCCGGGGAACCTCGGCGCCATACTGCGAACCGCGGATGCGGTCGGGGCAGCCGGCGTCATGGTTGCCGACCCTGGGACCGATCTGTTCAACCCGAACGTAATTCGCGCCTCGACCGGGGCGATATTCTCGATGACCTGCGTGACCGGGAGCCTGATCGAGCTAATCGACTGGCTCCGGTCTCACTCGGTGACGATCGTCGGCCTGGACGGATCGGTGCCGACGTCGTTGTGGGACACGGCATTGTCGAGTCCTCTGGCACTCCTGGTTGGATCAGAGGACGAGGGCCTGACCCCCGAGGCCAGGTCGCTCTGCGATCGATCGATGTCCATACCCATGGCCGGTGCCTCGGATTCCCTGAATGCATCGGTGGCCGTGGCAGTGGCCGCATTCGAGGTGATCCGCAGAAGCCGAAGCCGTGGCGCCACGGATCATCGTTGACATCGAACATATGTTCGCCCTAGTCTCGAATGGGCTGTGCCCGCACTTCTACAGCCGAGCTTCGACGATCTCTCCACACCGCTCTACGACGTAACCTTTTGCATACTCGACCTCGAGACCACAGGTGGATCGCCGAAGGATTGCGAGATCACCGAGATCGGGGCGGTGAAATACCACTCCGGGGAATTGATCGGCTCATTCCAGACACTGGTGGACCCGGGGCTCCCCATCCCGCCCTCGATCACTTTCCTCACCGGGATCACCCAGTCGATGGTGCTCGACGCACCCAGGATCGATGCTGCGCTGCCCTCGTTTCTCGAGTTCATCGGCGACGCCGTGGTGGTCGGGCACAACGTGCGCTTCGACGTCTCGTTCCTGAACGCGGCCGCCGCCCGGCTGGGCTATCGGAACATCGGCAACGACATAGTCGACACTGCATCCCTGGCTCGTCGTCTGGTGAGAGGTGAGGTGAGGAATCTCAAGCTACGCACCCTCGCATCGCACTTCCGCAGCCCGGTGACACCCAATCACCGGGCATTGGAGGATGCCAGGGCCACGGCTCACGTGCTCCATGGCCTGCTAGAGCGCGCCGGGAGCCTCGGTGTCACCAACATCGACGATCTGCTCCAACTCCCCCGCGCCAAGGGTTCTGCCCATTTCTCGAAGATCGGCATGACCGAGTCGCTGCCACGTCGACCCGGCGTCTATCTGTTCCGGGATCGGAACGGGACCGTGATCTATGTGGGGAAGGCGACGAATCTCCGGTCGCGGGTTCGTCAATACTTCTACGGGGACAAGCGACGGAGCATCACCAACCTGATGAGGGAGCTGTCGAGCATCGAGCACATCGTCTGCGACACCCTCCTCGAAGCAGAAGTCACCGAGGTGAGGCTCATCCACGCCCACAGGCCGCGTCACAACCGACGCTCGCGCCCACCGAAGAGCTCCCACTGGGTGAAGCTGACCAGAGAGCGCTTTCCCAGGCTCTCGGTGGTCAGGACCCTGAACGACAGGGGCATCTTCTACCTTGGGCCATTTCGGAGCAAGCGGTCGGCGGATCTCGTCGTCGCCGCCCTGTGGGATGCGACTCGCATCAGACGATGCTCGGGACGCCCCGGGTCGAGGTCCGGCAAGTGTGCGCCGGCACAGATGGGCGCTGCCCTCTGCCCATGTGACGGCACCCTCCCACAGACGAGCTACCAGGCCGAGATCGAACGCGTCATCCAAGGGCTCACCTCCGACCCCGCGCCCCTGCTGGACCTGCTTGCCGCCCGCATGACGCAGCTCGCTACGGAGCAACGATATGAGGAGGCCGGATGGGCGCTCGAGCGCCACGACGCCCTGGTGCGGGCGCTGGAGAGCCGCAGAACCTGGTCTGCCCTGTTCGGACTCGGCTTCTCCGAGTTCGAAGACGCCGAAGGGAACCGGGCATTAGTCGATCACGGACGACTCGTGAGCACCTGGCGACCGGGTGCCACACCACCGTTGAGACCGGCCCCCTCCCCTCCGGCGGCAACCGGCCCCGGCGTGGCAGGAAGTGTCGAAGCGGGGGAGGAAGCCCAGATCATCTGGAGATGGCTGACCCGGCCCGGTGGGAGGATCGTCGAGGCCACCGGCGCTCTCTCCTATCCCATCGCCCCCGTGGTCCCGCTCAAACGACCCAGACCGGTCTGACGCCATCTCTCTCGAGCGTCTCGTGCGGCGCGACTTGAGTATCGGTCGTCGAGAAATGAGACTCCGCCCGTGGGCGACGCGCACATCACACTCCAGGGAATCGGTGTCTCTCTGGGGGGGAACCCGATACTTCGCGCTGTGGACCTCGAGGTGGGGTCGGGTGACATCCTCGGCGTCTCGGGGCCGAACGGGTCCGGGAAGACGACGCTGCTCCGTCTGATCGCCACATTGATCAAGCCCGACGCGGGGAACGGCCAGGTGCTGGGGGCCCGGTTGGGAACGGGCGAGGTTGCGGCGGTCCGCACCCGAATCGGGATGGTCACCCACACCCCGGCTCTGATCTCCGAGCTGACTCTTCGCGAGAACCTCGAGCATGCAGTGCGGCTCATCGGTGGCGACGTCGGCCGTGTCGAGGGAGCCCTACGCGTCGTCGGCTTGGAACGGGCCGCCAATCGGATGGCCGCAGCAAGCTCCTTCGGGATGCAGCGCCGAATCGAAGTGGCACGATTGCTGATCACGATGCCTCGTCTCCTGCTCCTCGACGAGGCGATCTCAGGGCTCGACTCCGACGCCGCCTCGCTGGTCGATGCACTGATCGAGCGATCCATCTCGAGCGACGGCTCGGTCGTCATGGTTTCCCACGACGAAGCTCACCTCGCAGATCGCTGTCGTCGCGTTCTCACCCTCACCGACGGGCATCTGGTGACTTCATGAGCTTTTGGGATCAAACGCTGGAGATGGCGCGGGTCGACCTGCGAGTAGAGGGCCGGCTCGGTGATGTGATCAGGGTCGTCATCCCGTTCGCCGTCGTCTCTTTGCTGGTATTTCCCTTGGCTTTGGGCATCGACCTGTCTGCGATCACTCTCATCGGCCCGGCGGTCTTCTGGGCGATCGGGATCCTCTTCGGGATGCAGGTGGCGCTCCGCCAGACTGCCATCGACACACCCGAGCGCCGGGATCTATACGCCTTGCTCGGTGTCGACCCGGCCGCAAGGTTCGTGGGCAGGTCGCTGTCGGGCTCGGTGCTGATGCTCGGGTTCCTGGTTGCCCTGTTCGTGGCAATGGCCGTCCTGTACAGCCCACGGCTCCCTGCCGGATGGCCCGGGCCCATGATCCTGGCGGTTCTGCTTGCGGGTATAGGGCTGACCGAGCTCGGGACATTGGCAGGTGAGATCACCGCCGGGCTGCGCAATCGGACGGGACTGGCGTCTCTGCTGGTCGCACCCCTCGCCATTCCCATGGTGGTGGGTGGGTCCCAGACCCTGGAATCACTAGCGCGAGGCGGAAGTATCCTCCCGTGGGTGATCCTTTTGCTCGCCACCGATCTCGCCCTTGCGGTAGTTGGGGTGGCGGTGTCCGGACCGCTCGAGGAGGCGTCGAGATGACCCGAGTGCGAATATCCCTTGCCACGGCGGCGATAGCGATGGCTGTGGGAGCGTGGCTCGCCTTCACCTCCCCGGTCGACGCCCTGCAAGGAGACTTCTCCAGGATCCTCAACCTCCACGCTCCGGCGATGTGGGTCGCCTTTCTCGCATTCGGTGTGACTGCCCTTTCCTCGATCATGTGGCTTCTTCGGCGCACCGAGCGTTGGGACCGTCTCGGGGAGGCGTCCGCCGAGCTCGGAGTCGTGTTCACGATCCTCGGTCTCTTCACCGGGATGGTCTGGGGTCAGGCGGTATGGGGAAGGGCCTGGGATTGGGGCGACGCCCGGTTGTCGTCGACGGCCGTGATGCTCTTCGTCTACCTCGGTTACCTTGCGTTGCGCCAGGCGACACCGGACCCCACTCAGAAGGCACGTAGATCGGCGATTCTGGGGGCCGTTGCCGTGGTACAGGTCCCGCTGGTGTATTTCAGCGTCTACCTGGTCCGCACCCTCCACCAAACACCTTCCATACGCCCGGACGGCGCCACGATGCCGCCGGCCATGTTGACGGCGTTGCTAGTCAACTTCCTCGCCTTCACCCTGCTCTTCCTGGCGCTGCTGACGGCACGGTTGACCGTCGCCCGCGCCGAGGAACGCAAACGCGAGATTCCCGACGTGGCTGGTGAGGCGGTACGGCCACCCCGATTGACCGAGGTCGAAGATGTCTGATCAAGTCATCGTGGTGGGCACATTCCTGATCGCCTATGCGGTGATCCTCGGCTACGCCGCATACCTGCACCGACGTTGGCGCCGGGCCTAGGACTGATCATGCTTCATCGTCGATTCGTGTTCCTCGGGATCGGAGGCGTGATCGTCCTCGTTGTGGCGCTCTCGCTCAGCAGCCTCAACGACAATCTCACCTACTACCTCTACCCCACCGAAGCCGTGGCCCAGCGGGCGGACTTCCCCGACGGAAAACGGTTTCGACTCGCCGGCACGGTGGTCGAGGGCAGTCTCGTGGCGGCCGACGACTCGATCAGCTTTCAGGTGACCGACGGAGGCGCCACCATCGACTCGGTCCTCACCGAGAAGGCGCCGAGCCTCTTCAAGGAGGGGGTCCCGGTCCTCCTCGAGGGGGCCTGGTCGGGTGACCGCTTCGTCGCCGACACCGCATTGATTCGCCACGACGAGAACTACGAGACCCCCGAGGAGGGCGGGGCGTACCCGACGGGTTGATGCTTGCCTTTCTCGGCTCGGCGGGCGTGGTCGCAGCACTCTTTGGGGCAGCCCTACTGACGGCACGGGGGGTGAGAGTCGCCCGAGGTGGACAGGGCGACCTGGTGGGGCCGGTGAAGCTGGTCCTTTCTGGGGCCATCGTGGCGATGGGGGCCATGGAGATCGCCCTCCTCACCGACGACTTCAGCATCGCCTACGTGGCGAACCACCATTCGACCACGACACCCTTCCCCTTCGACGTGGCCACGGCATGGGCCGCCCTCGAAGGCTCCATTCTGCTCTGGGGCCTGATACTCGCCATCTACACATGGGTGGTCATGCGTCGTTACGTGAGACGACCCGATCGCCTCGGTGCGGCCGCCTTGGCGGTGATGGGCGGGGTGGCCATCTTCTTCTTCGGTCTCATGGTCACGGTCGCCAATCCGTTCGAGGTGTGCACCAGCGCCTTGCCCCTGGGTTGTGCGGCCTCGAGCCCGTGGCCGTTCGCAAGCGTCTCGGCGCCCGTGAACGGGCCTGGCCCCAACCCGCTCCTGCAAAACCACATCCTCATGGCCATCCACCCCCCCATGCTGTACACCGGGTACGTCGGCCTCACCGTGCCATTCGCCTACGCCATCGGGGCGTTGGCCCTGGCGATTCCCGGCCCCGAGTGGCTGCGGCGCAGCCACCGTTCCACATTGGTGGCTTGGTCCTTTCTCACCCTGGGGATCACCTTGGGCGGATGGTGGGCGTACGAGGTGCTCTCGTGGGGAGGATATTGGGCATGGGACCCGGTTGAGAACGCATCTCTCATGCCTTGGCTGGTTGCCACCGCCTTCCTCCACTCGGGATTGGTCCAGAGGCGACGGGGGATGCTGCAGGCTTGGAACTTCATCCTCGTGATCAGTGCCTTCTCCCTGACGATCCTCGGCACCTTCCTCACCCGCTCCGGCACCATCAATTCGGTCCACTCCTTCACCCAATCAGCCATCGGCCCGGCCTTGCTCGGATTCCTGGTGCTCGTTCTGGTCGGCTCCTTCGCCCTGTTCTCGACACGCTCGCATCTGGTTTCGAGCGCTCCCAGGATCGAGAGCTTTGCCTCCCGCGAGGGCCTCTTCCTCGTGAACAACCTCCTCCTGGCCGTGTATGGGTTCATCGTCCTGATCGGGACCACCTATCCGCTGTTACTCGAAGCGTTCACCGGGACACAGGTCGGAGTCGGCAAGCCGTTCTTCAATCGACTGGCCGTTCCCCTGTCGTTCCTGCTGCTGCTGACGATCGGCTTCGGGGCCGTCACTCCGTGGCATGGGTCGGATGCAGGTGTCGTTTGGCGTCGCCTGCGGTGGCCCGCATTGATCGCACTCACGGCGGGAATGCTCACAGCGCTGACCGTCACCCGGGTCGGATGGGTGGTTCTGGCGGCGGTGCTCTCGACCTTTGTGATCGCGACGATCGTCGGCCTGTGGATCGACCAGGCCGCCGTGCGCTCCCGCAAGTCGGATCACGGCCTGGTGCCGGAGATGAAGCGGGTGCTCTCCAACGACCAGCCGTTCTGGGCCGGCCAGCTGAGCCACGTCGGCGTGGCGCTGGTGGCGCTCGGCATCGCGTTCGCGGCCAATCTGGGCGCTCATACCCAGGTCGATCTACGTCCTGGGGAGAGTGTCGACTTCGCCGGCTACACCCTCACGTACGAGTCGCCATTTCGACGAGTGGAGCCAAATCGCACCGTCCAGGGCGCTCGCATCGAAGTCAGGGCCGGCGATCGTCTGCTCGGCGTCTTGGAGCCACGTGCCAACTTCTACGGCCCTGATTCTTCCGGTGTCGTTACTCCTGCGGTCATGACCAGACCCGGAGGTGACCTGTATCTGACCCTGGGCGGGCTCGATTCCAGCACTCTGACACTCGGGTTGGACACCTCCCCGATGATGTGGCTTCTCTGGTTCGGGGGCCTCACCACGGCCGGCGGGGGCTTCTGGGCGATGAGCGCCCGAAGACGTGAGAAGCTGAGCGAGGGCTCGCGACAGACCGCCGATGTCTGAGCGAACGAAGAGCGCGCTCATGGCCGGCGCCATGATCCTCCTCACCGTATTGCTGCTCACCCTCGTCTCCACCCGCCCGGCGGACACAGACCGGGTCGATGCCATCGGCTCGAGGATCAAGTGCCCGGTGTGTCAGGGTGAGTCGATAGCCGACTCTCCGTCACAGATGGCGAAGGACATGATGAGCCTGGTCGAAGAGCGTGTGTCTGCCGGCGCCACCGATCAGGAAATCCTCGACGAGATCCAGTCGTCTTACAGCGGCGCGGTCCTTCTCGACCCACCGGTCGGAGGGGCAACCCTGCTCCTGTGGATCGCGCCAGGCGTGGTCCTTCTCGCCGGCATCGCCGTGATTCTGTGGTGGAAGCGGCATCCCGGTGAGGACGACGAGGCGACGAATGGCGGCGAGACTCGGCGCAGCAGCCGGAGGAGGTTGATCGCCGGAGGGGCCATCCTCGTGGCGGCCTTCGCCGGGATCGTCGTCGTGGCGGCCAACTCACTCCAGGATCGGGCCGGTGGTGCCGAGGGCGTCGCCGATCTCGGACAGCAGGACCTATCGCAGGTCAGCAACGACACCATGGAGGCAGTGATCGCCGCCAATCTGGACAACCCCCAGATAGATGGCATGCGTCTGGCCCTTGCCGAGCGGTATTACGAGGCCGGCGACTACCGGTCGGCATTCCCCCATTATCTGGCGGTGGCGGAGGACCCGAAAGCGGCAAACGACGAGGTGCTGACTGCCCTGGTCCGGCTGGCGTGGATGACCTACGACGGCAACGGTGAGGTGGAGACGGCCCTCAACCTCGTCGACCAGGCATTGGCCATCGACCCCAATTCGTCGATCGCCCGTTATGTGCAGGCCAGGTTGGAGTGGTGCGGTCGAGACGACGCCGCCGGAGCCAGGGCGATCTTCACAGACCTCCTGGATCGAGATGACCTTCCCGACGAATCACGTACTCAGATCGAGAAGGATCTCGCCCTCGCCGATCAAGGGTCTCCCTGCCCATGAACGGCAAGGCCCTTCGTTGGTCGGGGTTGGCCATCCTGGCGATAGTCGTTGTCTTCGCCGTGGTCCTTGCCTCTCGTTTCGGCTCGGACCCCGGTCTCGTCGAGTCGCCATTGATCGGCCGACCCGCCCCCGACTTCGACCTTCCCACCCTCGAAGGCGACGAGCAGGTGACCCTGGCTGCCTACCGCGGCCAGGTGGTGGTGGTGAACTTCTTTGCGTCATGGTGCCTGGAGTGCCGAGCCGAGCACCAAGACCTGGTGGCAGCCTCGGACTCCTTTGGCGAGGACGGGGTGCAGTTCATCCAGATCGGTTACCAGGAGGAGGCCGCCACCTCACTCGCCTACCTCGAAGAGGCCGGCACATCGGACGCCACCCTCTATCTGACCGACCCTTCCAGTCGCACCGCCATCGCCTATGGCGTGTACGGCATACCCGAGACCTTCTTCATCGATCCCGACGGGGTGGTGGTCGGGAAAGTGATCGGGCAAGCGGATGCTCTCGTGCTCGGAGCGACGATCGACGCCATCAATCGCGGAGAGAGACCCGGTCAGACCACGACCGGCGACACCCAACAGCGGCCCGAGCCCTGATCACTCCTCAGGGCCGATCACCTCGAGGGACACCTCGTCGAAGCTGGGAACCTCGATGGCCGCCGGGCCGGTATCGAGCAGGTAGACGTCGAAGAACCCGACCAGATACCGGTCGACTATGGGCACGATCCGACCGGCCGGTATCGAACCGGTCAGACCGAATTGACCGCTGAAAGGGGAAAGCAGCGGCGCCGCCACGAAATCATTGTGCTTGGCACCATCGACGCCGATCCAATAGGTGGTCTGAGTCGAGCGTTCGGCCACCCCGCGCAGGATCGCATCGTTCTCGTCACCCCTCCACTCGTCCGATCGCATGTAGAGCGCAGGTTTGGTGGCCGAGACGGAGATGAGACGATCCGGGATGGGTTGAACCCAGGGATCGAACCCGAGGACCGCATCGCAGCGATCGTCCTGGAGGCATACCGAGATGGCCGCCCCTGCTCCCACCGAATCCCCATAGAGCCCGACACGGGTCAGGTCGGCGCTCTGGCTCAGGCGCCCGAAAGGCCCTTCCTCACCTGCATCGAATCCATCGAGGATGCTTACGAGGTCACCGGCAAATACATCCACCAGCTGCGCGGCCGCCTCGTCGTAAACGTCCTGTCCGACGACTGAAGGATCCGGCAGGGCGGCGGGATCCAATTCGGCCACGTCACCGTCGGCGAAACGGGTGGCCACCGCTCCGTAGGTGTGATCGGGAGCCACGACGATGAATCCATTGCTGACGAGAGACTCGATCTGATTGATGGCGATGGCCCGAAATCCTCCCCAATCGTGGCTGTAGATCACCAGTGGGAAGGTGCCGCCTGCCGCCGGTAGCGAGGGATATGAATGCGAGTCGGCGTAGCGCGTGTAGCCGAGAAACCAGCCGGGCAACCCGAGCCTCTTCGAGAGGGCCGGTGTGACGACGTCCCAGTCTTCACTCCAGGTCTGTGGCTCGGCACCCTCGACGGGTTGCGCCGGGTACCACACCTGAACCATCAGCGTGCGCGGTCCGCCCGGGGACGGCCCATAGGTTTCCTCTCTCTCCGGGTCGGTGAGCTGAACGGTGACCGTCCCGATCGTCTCCGGGCCGGATGGGACGGGAAGCCCGGGCACTGGGAGCGTGAGTGGCAGGACAGTGGCGAGACCGAGCCCAGCGAGACCGAAGACACCTCTGGCCACCCTTCTCGTCCAGTCGAGCTCTCGTTCCACCGCGACGATGTCACCGACGGCGAGACCGAGGGCAGCGACGTAGATCGGGATCATCTGCCATCGAAACCCTTCTATGCGCCAATGGAGTACGAAGAGGACGAGCAGCCCTCCGGCCACTATTCCCCGTCGAGTCCGCACACCGAAGATGGCGGGCCAAGCCACGGCGAAAACGCCACCAAAGATCAGAAGGAGCTCGAAACGCCTCATCCGTTCAAACTCCCGATCCGGGGTCGAGGAGCCGGTGTGTCAACCGAGGCTGAGTCGGCTTGGGATCCTGGTGCCCTGGTGAAAGACGAGTTGCCAGCGTCCGTGCTCCCGCACCCACACGGAGCTTCGTCTCGCCTCCCGCCCCTCGGAGCCGATGGTCCGATAGGTGACCAGCGCCACTCCTTCGGCCAGGACGCGAGCACCGAAGTCACGAATCATGACCGGAGCAGGAGTCTCACGCGTCATCATCGCGACCATCATCTCCTTGTCGTAGACCCTGCCACCGCTCCCGTACTCGACGAAGTCCGGATGAAGCAGGCGATCGACCGAGATGAGGGAATGTCGAACTTCTGGATCCAACAGCCTTCGCTCGAGCTCGAGCAACTCATTGCGCATGCCGTCGATATCACTGGCAGATGTCGATCCGTAAGTCATCGATCCCCCGACACGAGAAATTCCCAAAGACAACGTTGGATACTACGGCCAGTTCAGCTTCCGACGGCAATCAAATCTTCCAGGGCCTCACGGATCTCGTCCTCGTCTCGGAGCCCGGGCCAGGACTCGACCACGGTGTGGTCGGCTCCGATCAGCACCGTCACCGGCTGATACGGCACCCCGTATCGTGCGAATATCTCTTCGCTCCGATCGAGCCCCCATTGGATGTGGCCCGACTTGAACAGCTCTAGCGCCCTGGCGCTGGTCGAGGCCAGGTCGGATTTCCAAGCCGGGGCGACGAAGTCGATTCGGTCCGCATATTCAGCCGCGAGGCCGTCGACGACAGGCAACTCCTGTCGACAGGTGGGTCACCACTCGGCCCAGAACACGAGGTAGACCGGTTTCTCCCCCTCCGACAAGGTGTAAGTCCCGCCGTCACCGAGCTCGAGGGTGAAGTCGGGTGCGGGGCTGCGCCCACTCGCGATGTCGGGCTCGTCGACCTCGGTGGCCGGTGTCACCGTCGTGACGGTGGAGGGGACCGACTTCTCGACCACGGCTCCGGATGTCGCGGTGGGCAGTTCGGCCCTGCCGCCTGCCGGAGCGCCACAAGCGGCGACAACGATGGTGAGCGCCGCCAAAGTCATCCAAGCCTTGCTCATCACGGCGCAAGTTAGGGGCGGAGAGGTTTATCGGGCCTAAAAGGGAAGCCACAGAAGACATGCAGATCACAGGTACACTCGCTCCCCCGTGACAAAGAACACTCTCTACTTCGCCTATGCAGCCCTGCTCGACCCGGATCGGTTGACGAGGGTCGCCCCGAACGCCGAGTTTCGCTTTACGGCCCATTTCCCCGAGACCCGTCTCATGTTCGTCGCTTCGGACGAAAGCAAAGGTCTGCCCACCCTCAGAGCCGAGGCCGGCCACACGGTGTGGGGTGCCGTTTTCGAGGTACCCGAATCCGATGTCGGTGCCCTCCGGGACGCCGAGGAAGGCGAGGGACGGGTGGCCGACTGGGACATCAAGGCGGTCGATCGGGAGGGCAACAAGTACGAATGCCTCACGTTCGTCTCCAAGAACGCGCCCAACGGTGACCTGCGACCGGACGCAAGTCACCTCGAGGCGATGATCAAGGGCGCCAAACACTGGTCGCTGCCTGCGGGATGGGTGCTGGGTCTCAAGGACCTCGGTGACGATTCGCCTTTCTGACTTCTGACACACAGAAATGAAAAGCCCGGCTCGCTTCGAGCCGGGCTTTTCATTTCTTCGACCGGACTTGCTTCCTACTCTTCGACCGGGAAGAGCCTGTACATGCCCCAGGCGAGTGCACCGCCCACCAGGGGAAACACGATATAGACCCAGAGTTGATCGACTTTTCCTCCTACCACGGCCGGTCCAAAGGAGCGGGCGGGATTCACCGACGATCCCGAGGAGGGAATGCCGGCCAGGTGCACCGCGACCAGGGTCAGCGCGATGGCTATCGGTGCATGGTTTCCACCTCGCTTGGTCGCAGTCAGGATCACCCACACGAAGATCGTGGTGAGGATGATCTCCATGAGAATCCCCGTCGAGACCTTGCTGTAACCGGTCACGGTCATGGCGACCGCATCCTGGCTGGACGCTGCCAACACCACCAGGGACGCAACGCCGGCGCCGGCGAACTGAGCGATCCAGTAGCCGATGGCATCGGCAAATGAGAGGCGCCCGTCGAGAAGCATCCCCAGCGTGACGGCCGGATTGAAATGTGCCCCTGAAACGTGCCCGAGGGCCCAGATTCCGGCGAACAAAGCCAAACCGAAGCCCAGGGCGATCGCAACTATCTCGGCGGCGCCGTTGGCTCCTCCGACCGAGAGAATCGCCATGGAGCCCCCGAAGACCAGGATGAACGTCCCGAAAAACTCCGCCAGATACTTGTTGATTACCACTTGATGCTCCTCCTCATGTCGATCACGCCATTGGACTCGGCTTCGGGCCCCGAGGTTTCCGGCATCAGGCTATTTCGACAATGGGGCGCACACCCGGATTTGGTCGGCGGCCGGAAGAGACGGGTCGGAGGGCCCCCCGTCCAGCGAGGGGCCCTCGAAGTCTGCGAGCCCGCCTGTAAGCCGGATTCTGTCGTGGGCGACCATCCATCTCGGCGAATCGTCACCGATCCGCTCACGCGGCCTACCCGGGACTCGATCGACGGGCCGCCGTCGTCCCTGCTTGGCCTTGCTCCGGGTGGGGTTTGCCGAGCCACCGCGGTTGCCCGCGATGCTGGTGAGCTCTTACCTCACCGTTTCACCCTTGCCTGTGCAACCCGGTCGGATGACCGGGCGCCATCGGCGGTCTGCTCTCTGCTGCACTTTCCGTCGGGTCACCCCGCCTGGGTGTTACCCAGCACCCTGCCCTTTGGAGTCCGGACTTTCCTCGACTCGGTGGAGTCGCGGTCGCCCAGCGGGCTCGCCCTGCGATTCTACGACGCCCGACGCTTTCGTCTGCCTGCCAGCCATCCGGTGAGGCCGGCCGTGACAGCGGACAGAACCGCCAGCCATATGACGCTCCCGGTCGAGGCGCCGCTCCCGCCGAGCCGGGCTATCACGATGATCAATCCGGCAAGGATCAGACCGGTCACCGCCCCGTGGAAGCGCTCGGAATGGTTGGCGAAACGACCGGAAACCCATCCGCCGACTCCCAAACCACCGATTATCCCCGCCACCAAGCCGATGTCCGGCCCATTGCCAACCCCAAGCAGGCTCAAACCGCCTCCGAGGAGAAGGGCGAGCATGGTGGCGAAGAGCCCTCCGGCCCCGACTCCGAGTCCGACCGCCGCGATATTCAGAGCTGCCAGCACGGCATGATCTTGGCATTCCTCCATCAGTTGTGGGCATGGGGGGCGATTCGAGAGCCCGAGAATCGGGTACGAGATTTCTGGCCCCGGTCGATCGGGGGGGACAGATCGGGTGGCCCTGGCCGCCGTTAGGGTCGATGGCAGATGAGCAGTTCCAAGGCAGAGAGCAAGCTGGTGGTGGCGGCGAACCGTCTCCCGGTCTCACGCGATGAGGAGACCGGGGAATGGGAGACGAGCCCCGGGGGTCTCGTCTCCGCCCTGGCCCCTGTCCTTCGGGACCGCGGCGGGGTGTGGGTGGGTTGGAACGGAAGCGCAGGCGGTAGCTCCAGGGCTTTCGAGGCTGCCGGGATCCGAAACAAGCCGGTGGTCCTCGATCAAAGTGAGATCGAGAACCACTACGACGGCTTCTGCAACGGCACCATCTGGCCCCTCTATCACGACGCGATACGTCCCCTGGAGTTCCATCGTCACTGGTGGGGACCGCATCAGGCGGTCAACAAGCGCTTCGCCGAAGCCGTCGCCGACAACGTCGACGACGACGGCGTGGCCTGGGTGCACGACTATCAACTCCAACTGGTCCCCGAGATGGTCCGAGAGCTGTCCCCGGGAACGCGAATCGGCTTCTTCCTCCACATCCCGTTTCCACCAGTCGACATCTTCGAGCGGCTTCCCTGGCGCGCCCAGGTACTCCGAGGAT
>JBAULI010000176.1:0-6629 GCA_049578105.1 Acidimicrobiia bacterium
CGTGCCAGCTCGGTGCTCCACCCTTCGACCAGCTCGAGATCGGGCCGACTGAGCAGCAACCGATCCGGGCTCGGGCCCTCCGCCCCTCGCTGCTGGTATTCCTCGATCGGACGGTCGGCAAAGGTTCCCACTACCAGGTCGGCGAAGCCGTCCCCGTTGGGGTCGCCAAAGGCGGCGGCGTGCCCGTACATGCCGGTCAACGGCTCGACCAGGCCGACCTGGCTGGTGACGTCGCTGAATTCGATTGGCCCCGGGCTGCCGGTCTGAGGGGAGGTCCAGCAGGTGAGCTCGCCGGCCGGGACCTGGTCGTTGCCCTGCTCCTCGCCAGGCCCCACCGTGCTGCCGGTGTCGGACGGACCGGAGGAGCCGGTGGTAGCGGTCTGTGCGGAGCTGCAACTGCCCACGATCAGGGTCAGGCAGACGAGTCCTGCCAGTGTCCTCATACCCCTTCGATCACAACTAGCACCACCGTCCCGAACCCGGAGTCGTCGTCGAGCGTGGAGGCGTTGACTCCGAGTATCAGACGCCCTTCGTCATAGACGATCGAGTAGGTGCCTCCCGGCAGGAGCCCGAGGGAGTCGTCGAACGGCGCCTTCAGTGAGGCCACCTCGGTGATGTCGCCGGTGCCGGTGTCCATCTCGCGGATCACGGCGCCAGACTGCCATGCATCCCCGTGGGCATCGGGCAACCAGAAGATTCGCTTTCCATCGGGCGTCATGGCGAGGGAGGCGGTGTAGCCACCGGCCGAGCCGAGAGGATCGACCACATGGTCCCCATCGAGCGAGAAGATGGCCGACTCCTCGTCCGTGACGCCGTACACGGTTCCATTGGTGCTGATGCCGGTGATGGCTCGCAGCTCGGCCCCGGGCATCTCGACACCGCTGTCGGCGAAGTCACCCGTGGCCGGGTCCAAGGACCCCAAATGCCCACCGCCGGCCGCATAGAGGATGCTCCCGTCGGCGGGATCGACTCCAAGAGCCCGAAACAGGGCCTGTGCGGGGTCGTCGACTTCGTGGGTCACCTGCCCGGTGACGGTGTCGAAGATGGTGAAGGTGGCAGTGTCACTGTTGGCGTCCACCGAAGACGCGACGAGGGTCGTCCCATCGGCGGCCATCGCCATGGTGGGCATCCCCCTCTTTCCCGCCACCGCCCCGTGATCGAGGATGGTGCGTGTCCCCGGATCGATCTGCAGGAGTCGATCACCCTGGTAGACGTCGTCGTACACGATGTCCCTCCGGGTGCCCCAGTAGGTCGCCGCCCAAATGGCCCCACAGCGATCCACCCTCATTTGCGCGTGGACCTTGCCATATCCCCAGCTCCCTTCGGCGCTCCCATCGGGCGCCGCGGTGACCACGTCCCCGAAGCGCGTCAGCTGTCGCGTCTGAGGGTCATAGGTGAAGAACCACGAGTTCCCACCGATACCGAGGTGGTTCCCCACCGCGGAGACGTGGGTCCCGTCGGCGAGGACGGTTCCTTGCCCCCATTGGGTCCACAGCCCGTCGGTCGGCCCGGGAAGCGGATACTCGGCGGCATATATGTCATGGCCGTTGTCGGATCCGATTCGGTCCAGGCTGACCGTCTCATCCTGTCGCCAAGGCACGCCCCCGGTTGGCGTGGTGCAATCGGATGGTGGCGTCACGGAGTCGATTGCCGTCGTCGTGACCGGGTCGCTGCCCTCGGTCGTGCCGGTGGGGCCGTCGGGCGTATCAGAAGTGGATGACCCATCGCAGGCGGTCAAGAGGGTCAGGGCGAAGACGAGCCCCAACACCACCCCGATTCCCCTTCGCTTCTCCACCATCCTGTCCCTGATTAAAGCCGAAATCTGAGGCTGTACTCCTGACGAGGAGTCTCCAGGGCAAGGATGGCGGCACAGACTGAGGGTCGGCTAGCTTCGCCCGGTGCCGTCCCTCAGAAGCAGCCGTGTCGTCATCGGAGACGAGATGCGCCCGGCCACGGTCAGGTTCGAGTCGGGCAAGGTGGTGGACATAGCCGAGAAGGGGAGTGCCGACCTCGAATTCGGCGATCTGGTGGTCATGCCCGGGCTGGTCGACTCCCATGTGCACGTCGACGATCCCGGCCGAGCCGAATGGGAGGGATTCCGGACGGCAACGAGGGCGGCGGCGGCCGGTGGCACCACGACGATCGTCGACATGCCGCTCAATTCGATCCCACCCACGGTCGACCTCGACAGCCTGCGGGCGAAGCGCATTGCGGCGGCCGGCCACCTGAGCGTCGACGTCGCCTTCTGGGGTGGCCTGATCCCTGGCACCAAACAACACCTCGGCGAGCTCGTCGCCGCGGGAGTTTGCGGCTTCAAGTCGTTTCTGGTCGATTCGGGCGTACCGGAGTTTCCCCCGGTCACCGTGGGCGAGTTGGAGGCGGCGCTGCCCGTCATGGCGGGCCTCGGTGTCCCGGCCCTGATCCACGCAGAGGACCCGGGCTTCATCACCGAACCGGGCGGTGACGGCACCGATTATCGGAACTATCTCGAGTCCCGGCCTGTCGAGGCAGAGTCGGAGGCCGTGGCCGAGATGGCAGCTGTGGCCCGCCGAACCGGAGCCACGGTTCATCTGCTCCACCTCTCCTCGGGCCAAGCCCTGGACCGGCTGAAGTCCGGCCCGGCAGGATTGAGCGGTGAGACCTGCCCGCATTATCTGACGTTTTGTGCCGAAGACATCCCGTCGGGTGCAACGCAATTCAAGTGTGCTCCACCGATTCGGGAGGCCGGCGAGCGTGAGAGTCTGTGGGAGGGTCTTCGGTATGGGGTCGTCTCGATGGTGGTCTCTGATCATTCGCCGGCGCCCCCGGATCTCAAGGCTCTCGACACCGGTGACTTCGGCCGGGCGTGGGGTGGGATCGGGTCTCTCGAGTTGAGACTCCAGGCGACATGGACCGGGGCGCGCCAACGAGGGTTTCAAATCGTCGAGATGAGCAGATGGCTGTCGACGGCTCCGGCGGCCCTGGCCGGTCTGGACGACCGCAAGGGCTCGATATCAGTCGGGATGGACGCCGACTTCGTGGTCTGGGATCCCGACGATGCGACCGAGGTCGTCTCCACCCGGCTGAATCAACGGCACCGTCTGACGCCGTACGAGGGAATGACCCTTGGTGGTCGGGTCAGGTCGACCATCCTTGCCGGCGAGATGATCTGTGATGATGGTGACATCGTGGAGGGTGGAGGGAGGATGCTCACACGACGATGATCGACCTGCTCTCCTTCGCCGTGGGTGGCCGGGTGGTCGCGTGCAACGACGAGTTCTTCGCCGAAGCATCGAATCTGCTCGAGCCCCGCGCCCCGGTCTTCGATCCCGACGCCTATACCGACCGGGGCAAGTTGATGGACGGGTGGGAGACCCGCCGGCGACGTGAGCCGGGGCACGACTGGTGCGTCCTGGCGCTGGGGATCCCGGGGTGTGTTCGACAGGCGACGGTGGACACCTCGTATTTCACCGGCAATTTCCCTGAGGCATTCTCCCTCGATGCCTGTGGTGTCGGGAGTGACGATCGAATAGGCGACGCCTCATGGGTGGAGATGGTTCCCAAGACCGGGTTGTCGGGTGACTCGATGCTTGCGGTCGAACCGGACATGCAGGAGCGAGTCACCCATCTTCGCCTCAACATCTATCCGGACGGCGGGGTGGCCAGACTGAGGGTCTCCGGTGATCCCATACCGGCTCGGGACGACGTCTGTCCGGGTACGGTCGTCGACCTGGTGACATCGAGGGTGGGAGGGATCGCCCTGGACGCTTCGGACCATCACTACTCACTTCCGTCGAATCTCTTGTCCCCAACGGAGCCGAAGGGCATGTGGGACGGATGGGAGACCCGGCGAAGGAGGGGGCCGGGTCATGATTGGGCCACATTCCGACTCGGGCTGTCAGGCTCGATCGAATCCGTTGTGGTCGATACCCGCCATTTCAAGGGGAACGCTCCTGGATCTGTGTCGATCCACCTCTCCGAAGATGGTGAGAGCTGGGCGCGGGTGGTGGACCAGGAGCCGGTTCTGTCGGACACGATCAACCAGATCGCCGTGACCGGTCGTCCCCGCGCCGGATGGGTGAAGGTCGATATCCACCCCGATGGTGGGATCGCCCGCCTGCACGTCCTCGGTTGGCCCGACCCGACGAGCGCCGAGACGGCGAGGGTGCGGTATCTGAATCATCTGTTCCCATCGGAGGCCGGCTCTTTCTTCCACACCGCGTGCACCTCCGCGAGCTGGGTCGATGGGATGGTGAGAGGGCGGCCCTATCCAGATGGCGCGGCAGTGATGCAGAGATCGAGGGAAGTGTTCGGTGAGCTCGACGAGACCGACTGGCTCGAGGCGTTCGCCGGACATCCCCGGATCGGTGAGCGCGGTGACGAGACAGCCAACAGAGAGCAGGCGGGCATGACAACGGCTCCTGGCTCGGTGATCGAGCGATTGGCAGACGTGAACGCCCTCTACGAGTCGAGATTCGGGTTCACCTACATCGTCTATGCCTCGGGAAAGACGGCCGAAGAGATGCTGGAGATCGCAGAGCGACGTCTCGAAAACGAGAGGGCCGCCGAGCTGGAGCAGGCGGCAGCCGAGCAGAGTGCGATCACTGAGACGAGACTGGCCTCGATGCTCTGTATGGATCCGAAATGACCTCGGTCAGCAGTCACGTACTCGATCTCGAGCGAGGAGAGCCCCGATCGGGTCTCGATGTCGTCCTGGAGAAGCTCGACACCGGGGACTGGGGCGAAGTGGCACGAGCGCGGACCGACGAAGACGGCCGGGTGGGACAGCTGGCGTCCGGTCTGGACGGCGGGATCTACCGGCTCCGAGTGATGATCGACGAGGGCTTCTATCCGGAGATCGACGTCGTGGTCACCCTCGACGGGTCCGAGCCGCACTATCACCTCCCGATCCTGCTCAGTCCCTACGGCTACTCGACGTATCGTGGAAGCTGATGGCTGAATTGGCTCACAACAGCTGGGGAAAGACCGATGTCCGGCTGTCCAAGTTGCGTCGTGGCGCCGACGAGGACGACTTCTTCGACATCACGGCGCGTGTGTCTCTCGAAGGCGACGTCAGCTTCGCCCACACGGCCGGTGACAACGCCGGCGTGGTGCCGACCGACACCATGAAGAACACGATCTACGGCCTGGCGCAGGATCACCTGACCGAGGACCTCGAGGGATTCGCCTCGTTTCTGGCCGGTCATTTCTTGGAGAAGGATTGGATCGACTCGGCCGAAGTCGAGCTGTCGGCCAGGCTGTGGCAACGAGTGGCGCCCACCGGCTTCATCGGCGGGGGATCGGAGCGTCGCACGGCAGGCGTCACTCGATCGCGTCATGGGACCGAGATCCGAGCCGGGATCGAAGGGCTCGTGGTGCTCAAGACGACCGGCTCCGGATTCGCCGGGTTCCCTCACGACGAGTTCACCATCCTCCCCGAGGCGGAGGATCGCATCCTGGCAACTTCGATCACCGCGACTTGGCGATACGCACAGCTTCCCGAGGACCCCACCTCGGCCTGGCAAACGGCCCGCCGCACCGTGGTGGAGCGATTCTTCGGCGACCGGTCCGAATCGGTGCAACATCAGGGCTGGATGATGGGTGTGGCCCTGCTCGATGCCGTGCCGGAGATCGACCAGGTGACCTTCCGGCTGCCCAATCAGCATCATCTCCCCTTCGACCTCACCCGATTCGGCATGGAGGACGCCGGCATCGTGTTTCAGCCGGTCTCCGAGCCGTACGGAGACATCGCCTTCACCATCACCCGCTGAGTCAGTCGGCGGTCCTGCCTTCGAGGATCGTGAGGAACGACCGGGTCCGGATCTCTTCGACAGTCAGCCCGGTCCTGTCGACGGCCTCACGCTCATCGATGGCGCCGCAGTTGATCGCACGCAAGAAGTAGTTGAGGAGGCCCTGCCCGGTGGCGGCATCGTCGAAGACCTCTCCGACGAGCGTCGCCTGGGCGGCGGAGTCGATGAAGTTGGCCAGGCGCTTCCCGGCATGGTCGAGCCCTTCGAGGAAGAAGCTGAACACGGCGGCGTACCGGGTGGGCAGTTGCGCCGGGTGGAGATCCCATCCCTGGTAGTAGGCGTGACTCAGCGAGTGCCGGATGTGATCGTGGTGGAGACGCATGACCTCGTGGACCACCCGCCGATTCTCGTCTTCCTGGGCCGGGGTCAAGGGCTCGCCCCGGTGGATCGGGACCGGCATGACGTTCGTTGCGCCGTCGGAGAGCCAGACCCCGGTTCCCGCCAGACTCACCTGGAGAACGTCTCGGGCGAAGTCGCAGGCCGGATGGGTCATCGACTGATATGCGGCGGTGATGTTCAGCGAGGCGGTGTAGTCGTAGGTCCCGAAATGCGCCCCGCGGACCCTTCCGGCGCCGGCGTCCACGAACTTCCTCACACCGGCGGTACCGTCCCCGTCCAGCACGGTCTGAGGCGTCTCGACCATCAGCTCGATCGGTATGGGATCGATCCCGAGTTTGCCCTCCAGATCGGCCAGCGCCTCGACGAGGACCTCGACCTGCTCGACATGTTGGATCTTGGGCAGGGTCACCGCGAAACCCGATGGCAGCCCCCCGCTCTGCTCGACGGCCGTCGTGACGAACAGGTCCAGTGTGCGTAAGGCGCGTCGGTGCAGCTCGCCGG
>JBAULI010000177.1:0-1842 GCA_049578105.1 Acidimicrobiia bacterium
GGGTACGACAAACCGGGAGCATGGGTGAGACGAGTGGTGGCGAACAAGGCCGTTTCGGGATTTCGACGTAGAGCCGCCGAGGCGAAGGCCCTGGCCCGTCTGGCCGGGCAACGACGACATGCCCTGCCCGAGCTGGAGCCCGAGGACGAGGAGTTCTGGAAGGCGGTGCGCCGACTGCCTAACCGGCAGGCCCAGGTGATTGCCCTCTTCTACGTCGAGGATCGCCCTGTCGCCGAGATCGCCGAGATCCTCGAGTGCAGCCCGTCAACGGCCAAGGTCCACCTGCACCGTGGGCGTCTGGCCCTGGCCGACGAATTGGGTTTGGGGGTGGCAGATGCGGAATGAGCTAGACGCCCGGGGCCGTCAGGCCGCGGCCAACCTCAAGGACGCCATCGCCAACGCCAAGCTGGCCTCGACGCCACCGGGCACGCCGACCCGTCGCCGTCTGCTGGGTGCGGTGCTCCGACCCGCATGGATCGTTGCCCTGCTGATGCTCGGCTCCGCGGTCGGCGTCGCCATGGTGCTGGACTCGTCGCCACCGGCGACGACACTCCCGCCTGCCACGACCAGCACGACAGTCATCACGACCAGCACCGAGGCCGCGCCGGTCGTCACCGAACCGGCCCCACCGACCACCGCAGCGGTGATACCCATCGCCCCCACCACCACAGAGGCACGTGACACCAAGCCTCCGATTCTCGAGATCATCTCCCCCGAGGATGGCGCCGAGCTCGCCGAGAAGAAGATCACATTCGCCGGCGTGACCGAGCCCGGTGCCCGGGTCTTCGCCGGGAAATACGAGGCGGATGTCGACTCGTCCGGGGAATGGCACATCGTGCTGGTGCTGAGCGAAGGCAAGAACACCGCGCGATTCGTCGCACGCGACCCCGCCGGCAATGAGTCGGAGGCGTCGGTGACCGTCTACTACGCGGTCCCGACCACCACGACCACCATCACCGAGCCGACGACGAGCACCACCGAGAAGCAGCCGGCGGAGTTCAGCGCCAATGCCGCCTACGGGTCCTGCTCGGAGACGCCTCCGTTCGACGTCTACTACGGGACCGGCGAGCCGGGGTCGCTGGTCCAGATAACCTCGGAGTACGGCTCGGGCTCGGTCGAGGTGGGTGAGAACGGCCAATGGGAGAAGAAGGTGTTCTTCGAGACGGCACCGGCCGACACCACCTTCGTCGTCCACGTCTCCGACGTCTATGGCCGCGAAGCCAACTTCGAGTTCATCTACACCCCCTGACCTCCCGACGGCAAACGCTCTGAAGAACGCCCCCTACGCTGGTTTTCGGGTCGGCGATCCACGTGAACAGGACTGGCACGCCGACAAAGTCTGACGAACGAGAAGGAGGGCAACCGTGTCCGACGAGGTCTACACACTGGGCGTGTGGAGGATCAAAGAGGGGAAGGAGACCGAGTTTGTCGAGGCATGGAAGGCATTGAGCTCCTTCTTCAGGGGTTTGCCCCGTCCACCGGGCACGGGAACCCTGGTGCAGAGCACCGATGAGCCCTCCTTGTTCTACTCGTTCGGGCCATGGCAGACGCTCGCCGACGTCGAGGCGATGCGGAGCCACCCGAACACCCGGGACGAGCTCGCCAGGTTGACCGACCTTTGCGAGGAAGCCCATCCAGGAACGTTCCGAGTCATCGCCACCGGATGAGCTTGCGATTCTCCCGGATCGGAGATCGCCAGCGCCGACCAACTGCCCCGATCACCGAAGGCATCGACTTCACCAAGCCGGAACGCCCCTTGTACAATCGTGCGTCCTTGACTACCAGTCCGGGGCCCATAGCTCAGCCCGGTTAGAGCGCATCCCTGATAAGGATGAGGTCCGT
>JBAULI010000178.1:0-1543 GCA_049578105.1 Acidimicrobiia bacterium
GGCATTTCTCCGCGGGCTGGTGGGCAAAGTCCCAAATCGTCGGGGCCGACTCGAATAGATCCGCTCGGACAGACATTGCAAGCACCCGCGGGCTCGTCCGCCTTCTCCCGGCGATGCCCTCGCCCAACTCTCCAGCTACATAGCCTTGTCCCTCGTGCGATCCGCCTACCGACCGATCATCATCGCCTCCATCGCCCTCATGGTGTTCGCCGTGCTCTTCATCATCGGCGGGTCGATCGGATGGTGGACGCCGGCGGCCAACGAGCAAGCAATCGGTGAGGTCTCCCGATGGTGTGAGCGGGTCAGCGGTGGCTTGCTCCGAGAGCCGGTCAACACCCTGGGAAATCTCGGGTTCGTCCTCTCCGGGCTGGCCGTGTTCGTGGTGCTGGCGATCGACACCCGTCTCGATCTCCCCCGGGTCAACCGATTCATCGGCAGTCAGCCGATGGCCCTGCTCTATGCCTCTGCCTCCCTGTTCCTCGGACCCGGATCGATGCTGATGCACGGCAGCCACACCTTCTTCGGCGCGTGGCTGGACAACGTGTCGATGGTCACATACATCCTCATCCCGTGGCTGTTCAACCTGGCCGTGCTGGGGCGATGGAAGGACAGGACCTTCTTCATCGTCTACGGGTCGGTCCTCACCGCCTATGGGCTGGGGTATTGGTTTCTCGGGCCCGACCTGGGTGTCGGGCTCGACGTCTTTGGTGTCTCCATCGGTCTCTGGATCATCTCCGAGGTGCTCTACCGATTCTGGTCACGGTCGATGCGACCGATCTCCGGTCTGGTCGGTTTCGTCGTGGCCGCCGTGTTCGGGATCGCCCCGATGGTGATCATCGATGACCCGGGTGCACACTGGTGGGTGATCCTGTTCTGGGTGCCCGCCCTGCTCGCCACCGGCCGGCCGGTGAGCCGACGCCGATACATGCCATGGTTCTGGGCAGGGCTCGTCTCCTTCTTGGTGGCATACGCCATCTGGACCACCGGGACCGACACCAGCACCTGGTGCCGACCCGACTCCCCGATCCAGGCCCATGCCATCTGGCACATCCTCACCGCCCTGGCCACCTGGTGCTTCTTCATGTTCCTGCGGACCGAGCGTGTCGTCGTCTCCTCCCCGGACTGAGGAACAAGCCGTCTCCCCACATGCCAGACTCGCCCAAACCGGGATGAGGTCATGACAGCCGAAACAGATGTAGTCCGATCTCCACGTCGGCTCCCCCCGGCCGTCGAGCGATTTCTCTCCATCGCCGTGCTGGAAGGGGACGATGCCGGGACGGTGCGGAGCAAGCGGCTCCTGACTGGTGCGCTGGCGGTCTCCGTGTTCACATCCGCATTGTCGGCCTACACCCAAGCCGGGTTCTCGGCGCCACTCGCCTCCCTGGCGATAGCCCTGACTGCGGTGGTCTCCATCGCCTCCCTGATCGCCATGTGGCGGCGCCCGAGCACCTACCCGGCGGTTATGCACTACGTCACCGCCACCTCACTCGGGATATCTGCCGCCGTGACCATCATGTACGGGGGGATCATCGAATCCGGGGCG
>JBAULI010000179.1:0-2038 GCA_049578105.1 Acidimicrobiia bacterium
GACGCCTTGCCGATAGACGAGCCGGAGGAGAACGTCCCGCGCTCACAGAATCCGGGTTGGATGCACGCATGCGGACATGACGCACACGCCGCCATCGCATTCGGCATCGCCCTCGGGCTCCGACAACTCGACTTGAGCACCGGGGTTCGAGTCCTGTTCCAGCCCGCCGAAGAGTCGTTTCCCGGTGGGGCGGCCGAGCTGGTGGCTGAAGGCGTGGTGGATCGACTCAAGTCCATAATCGCCTTCCACGTGGACCCAAACCTCGCCACGGGCAGGGTCGGGACCAGGGTTGGCGCGATCACTGCGAGTGCGGACAAGTTCAAGATCACACTGCATGGCCCAGGTGGTCACACTGCACGTCCCCATCAGACCGTCGACCTCATTGCCGACGCGGCGCGCCTGGTCCACGAGTTGCCGGGTGCCCTCCATAGGACCATCGATGCCCGGTCGCCCCTGATAGTCGCATTTGGCTCGATCCACGGGGGGCGCTCGGGCAATGTCATCCCCACCAAGGTCGAGCTCCAAGGCACCGCTCGGACCCTCGACCGCTCGCTGTGGGATGTGCTGCCCGGGTTGGTCGACAAGGCGGTTACCAGCCTCATGGCCTGGTCGGGGGCGGATTGTGAGCTCGAGTACACGCAAGCGATACCCCCGGTGGTCAACGATCAGTCGGTGATCAAGCACGTGGCCGACGGCATCGCCGACACCTTGGGCGCCGAATCGGTGACACCCACCGAGCCCAGCATGGGCGGCGAGGACTTTGCCAACTACCTTGCGGTGGTGCCAGGCGCCCTGCTCAGATTGGGGTCATCCGGTCGTGGCACCGATCTCCACTCCCCCGATTTCGTCCTCGACGAGGCAGCAATCGGCTTCGGGATAAGGGCCGGCATCGCCGCCCTGGTGTCGTTGACGGAGAACATGTAGTCAGCACGCACTGTGCTTGCAATAGTTAGCACTTAGCGGTATGCTTGCACCAAGTGAACGAGAGCAAGCACACCGATCTGGGGGCGTTCATCCGCCAGCAACGAGAGAGAGCGAACCTCTCGCTACGTCGCTTGGCGGACACCGCAGGGATATCCAACCCATATCTGAGCCAGATCGAGCGTGGAATACGCAAACCGTCGGCGGAGATCCTCAGCCGGCTGTCCCGAGCGTTGGAGATCTCGGCCAACTCGCTGTACTCGAAGGCCGGTCTTCTCGACGACGAGATGCCGGTCCAGACGGTCTTCGAGGCGGTAGAGGCCGACGAGCGCCTGGACTCGCGTCAGAAGAAGGTGCTACTCGACATGTACAAGGCGTTGATCCATGCCAATGGATCGACGCCCACCAAGGAAAAGGAGTGACGATGCAGACAAAGAACGTTCTGTATGCAGCGGTTGGCGCCCCGGTGGTTGCCGCCCGCAAAGTCGGTGTGAAGGTGAAGGATCTGCGATCCAAGATCGCCGACGAGACATCCGGATACAGCAAGGCCGCCGAGAAGGCCATCAACGATTGGGCAGTCGAGGGCGAGAAGGTCGTCGGCAAGATCAGTGACGGCAAGGTCGTCGACGAGATCACTTCCAAGGTCGATCTCGACCAGGCCAAGGTTCAGGTGACCAAGCTGCGTGACCAGCTGGAGGACATGCTCGCCACATGGCGGTCGTCCTTCCGGCCCGAAAGCGCTGAGAGCCAGCCCGTAGTGGAGAAGGCGGCACCCAAACCGGCAGCCAAGAAGCCTGCTGCCAAGAAGCCCGCAACCAAGACTTCAGCTGCCAAGGCCACCGGGTCGGCGGCAGCGAAGAAGAGCCCGGCGAAGTCTGCCCCGGTCAAGACCGAGAAGGCTTCCTGAGCTCACTCCTCCTCAACTGACAAAAGGCCCCTGGAATCCAGGGGCCTTTTGTCTGCCCGTCTCCCACCTATCCAACAACCGAAACGCACTCCCACGCGGCGGAAGCCCCGGCCGACCGGCGTCTGTTTGGCATCTGGCGGACCGGCGTCTGTTTGACCGAGGTCATTACCGACGTCGCACAAGCTGGAGAGCAGTCCCCGGCTCGAGACA
>JBAULI010000180.1:0-3085 GCA_049578105.1 Acidimicrobiia bacterium
CCGATACCCTGTGCCAGCCCACCGTGACGCTGACCCTCGGCGAGCATGGGATTGACGATGATCCCGGCATCGTCGACCGCCCACATCGAGAGCACTTGTGGAGCTCCGGTCTCCGGATCGACCTCGACCACCGCGAGATGGATCCCATAGGGAAAGTTGAGGCCGCCTGATCGCAGAAACACTTCCTCGTCGAAGCCGGGATCCTCACCGTCGGGGACATTGCCGTTCAGCGCCGCCTCGGCAATCGCCTCCCACTTCACGGCCACGTCGGTGCCCGTGACTCGCGCTTCCCCCCCGGACAGGACGATGTCCTCGGCCGACGCTTCGAGCAGGTGAGCGGCCACGCGCCTGGCCTTCTCGGCGACCTTCTCCCCCGCCGCGTAGCTGGCCGAACCTCCCTGCGCCAGAGAGCGTGAGCCTGAAGTTCCCCAGCCGTAGGGGGCGGAGATGGTGTCGCCCTGCTCGAGCCTGATCTTCTCCACCGGGATGCCCAGAGACCCCGCCACCAACTGTGGGAACGAAGTGCGGTGACCCTGCCCCTGGTCCAGAGTCTCCACATAGAGGCTGACCGATCCATCCATGTGCACCTGAACTCGCGCCGCTCCCCAATCCTCGAATCCGCAGACTTCCACATAGGCGGAGAGACCGAGCCCGACCAGCCGGCCCTCTGCCCGAGCCTCCGCCTGCATCTGTCGCAAACCTCGATAGTCCGCCACCTCCAAGAGCCGATCCAGGGTCTTCTCGTAATCACCGCTGTCGAAGGTGTATCCGCCCTTGCTCTTGTAGGGGAATTGGTCAGGCTGCACGAAATTCCTACGACGCACCTCTGCCGGATCGATCCCGGTGGCGCGGGACACGGCCTCGATGACCCGTTCGATGGTCAGGGTCGCCTCGGGGCGACCGGCGCCGCGATAGATGCCCCGGGGCGCTCGATTGGTCCACACCCCGCGTTGACGCCAGCCATAGACAGGTATGTCGTAGTTGCCGGTGGCGATGCGAGGGGTCACGTCGATGAAGCCCAGATAGCGGTGACGGCAACCGAGGTCGAGACGGCTGTCGACCCAGAGCCCCTGTATGCGGCCGTCGTCGTCGGCGACCACCTCCCACCGATGACGCTGGGCCCGACCATGACCGATGGTGAGGAGGTGCTCCCTGCGTGTCTCGATCCACTTCACGGGCCTCCCGGTGCGACGGGCGGCGATGACCGCCAGGTACTCCTCCTCGGCCAGGTCGAACTTGCAGCCGAATCCCCCTCCGACGAACGGGGTGATGACGCGGATGGAGGACTGGGGAAGCTGAAAGGACTTGGCGAGCTCCTCCTGCATGAGCTGTGGCGCCTGACTCGAGAGATGGACGGTCAAACCGCCCTCCTTCCACTCGGCCAGCACGGCTCTCGGCTCCATTGGGGCCGGGGCAACCCGCGGGCTGTCGACCATTCCCGACAGACGGATCGGGCCGGGCAGTGAGTCGAACTCGTCCCGATCCCCACGCGAACGGTCATAGGCGACGTTGCTGGCTTGGTCGGGATGGATCGGCTGAGCGTCGATGCCCTCATCGACATCACCAACCACCGGGAGAGGCTCGTAATCCACAAAGACCAGGTCGGCGGCGTCACGGGCGGCGCCGGCAGTGTCTGCCACCACGGCAGCGACCGGATCTCCCGGCATCAGTGCCCGGCCCTGAACCAGCGGATATCTCCTCGGGATGTTTCGCTCGGGGTTGGGCTCGGGTGGCATGGAGACGTCGGCAACGTCTTCAGGTGTGATGATGAGGCGGACGCCCTCTATCTCCAGGGCGGCATCGACATCGATCCCGGTCACCGTTGCGTGCGGGAAAGGGCTACGGACCACCGCCAGGTGAAGAGTTCCGGACGGGGCAATGTCGTCGACGTATCGAGCCGTGCCGGTGATCAGGGCGGGATCCTCCCTGCGTTGGACAGGGGCGCCCAGGAACGAGGGAATCACGGTTTCGGATGTCACGGGCGGCAGCCTACCTCGGCACCCGCCCCATCCTCACTCGAGCAGTGAGAGGACCGTGGATCTGAAATCGTTCGGCTGGAAAGGCTTCGTCACGAAGGCGTCCGCGCCACCTTCATTTGCCCTGCGACGCGACTCCTCTTCCGCGTGGGCGGTAAGAACCACCACGGGAATGTTCTTGGTGGTCTCGTCACGCCTGATGCGATCCAACACCTCCCAGCCGTCCATGCCTGGCAATCCGATGTCGAGCACGACCAGATCCGGCGATTCCGAGCCGACTGCCTGCAAACCGCTCTTCCCGTCGTCGCGAGTGACGATCTCCAGGTCGGCAGCGCGGAGGCAGACTTCGATCAACCGCCTAATGACGGCCGAGTCCTCAACAACGAGTATCCGCGAGCCCATTCCATCACCTCTGTAGTGCACCCCGTCAGGGGCGTCCTCCACTTCATCGGCAACAGGTGACCGCCGGTTTAGCCATTCTGGAGCCCATGCACGCCTGGCAGCGTCAGCTCCTCGATGAAGAGCTCGAGCTGTCTCAGAGTGCGGACTTCGTGGACGGATGTGCAGTGGGCGGCGTAGTACGACATCGCCGAGTCGCCCGTGTCCCAATAGGCCTGCGGTTCGGGGTTGAGCCACACCAGCGCTCTGGAAGAACGTGCCACATCGGCGAGGACCTCAGCCCGTGGAGGCCGGTAGTTGTTGCGGGCATCCCCGGTGATGATCACCGTCGTCCGCGGGGTGAGCTGACGCCCATATCGGTTGAAAAAGGTCTCCATCGAATTCCCGTAATCGGAATGACCATCGAGCCAGACCACCTCGGCCTCTGTGGTCACCCGCTGCAGCGCCGAGCCGAAGTCGACACCCGGTCCGAAGAAGGCGGTCACCTCGTCGATGGTGTCGACGAAAGCAAAGGACCTCAGCTTGGAGAAGTGAGTCGACATGGCATGGGTGAATTGGAGAGTGAAGCGGGAGAAGGTCGCCATCGACCCGCTGATGTCACACAGGAGCCACACCTCGGGGCGATGGGGCCATGGATGACGGAATTGAGGGTCGGCGGGCACTCCCCCGGTGGCGAGCGACTTGCGCATCGTGCGTCGGAAGTCGAGACG
>JBAULI010000181.1:0-5109 GCA_049578105.1 Acidimicrobiia bacterium
CGACGGGCCTAACAAGACTGGAGCTTCTGCTGACACCGTCGGATCGGGGACCCACAATATTCCATCTCCCCTCAACAACAAGGCCGAGTCGGTCTCCTATTGGTCGAGCTGAACTCGGATCTCACACCGGCTCCGGGGTGTATGGCAGGCTCCAAATAATGGACGAGCCGCGATCAGACGCCGAGATCATTGCGGCCTCACTCGTGGAATCCGAGTTGTTCGCCGTGATCTTTCAGCGTCACTACAAAGCTATCTACCGTTTCGTGGCCCGCGCGGTTGGATCGTTCGACGGGGAGGAGGTTGCCGCCGAGGTGTTCGCCCGGGCATTCACCATCCGCAACCGCTTCGACACCTCACACTCGGGTGCGTTGTCTTGGTTGTTCGGGATCGCCGTCAATGTGGTGCGAGGCCATCACCGTGAGCTCGCTCGACGGTCACGAGCGGTCCAACGAGAAGGCCGGCGGCTCTCATCGTCGGGAGGCTTCGAAGGGGAGGCGGTGGCGAGGGTCGACGCTTCGACGCAGAGGCCGCTGATAGGCCGGGCGATCGCCGACCTGAGACCCCAGGAGGCAGAGGTTGTGCTGCTGTTCGTCCTGGGGGACCGTTCCTACGACGAAATAGCTGCCACGCTTGGAATACCGGTGGGGACGGTTCGGTCCCGGCTGAGCCGTGGCCGCTCCAAGTTGCGCAACAGCTTGAGACCCGACGGCTCGGGGCGGGAGCCGTGAGCAATACACCGCCGATCGATCCCTTTGAGATGCTTAGTCAGGAGGCAGGTGATCCCGAGCTCACCCCTCAGGCCGAGGAATGGGCTCTTGCGGAGTTCACAAGGTCCCTTGCTGGGTTACGGGATAGGGGGTCTCGGAGATGGCTGGCAGGAGTTCTGGTAGCTGTTGTGGCCATAACCATCAGCGTTGCGGGTTTTGTCCTGTTCCGGCCTTCGGCGGCAGAAGCGACGTTATCTGACATTGCCCAGGCGGCACGTAGAGCAGCGCCGGGCGAAATTCCCGCCGGAAGCTTCGGCTACACCCGGTCCGAACACGTCGATCTGATAACTCGACCTGGAACGGACTTCGACATGGAGGAAGACAACGTTGCCTATCTCCTCTCGTCGACCCGAGAGGTGTGGCGGTCACCCGCCGAGCGATACTTTCAACTCAGAACCACCGCACATACGGCAGAGTTCTTCGACCCCACCGCAGAAACCGCCTACTACCGGGCACACGTCAACGAGGCAGACGGGCTTGGGACAATTCGTATCGAAGAGTTCACAGACGTGACCGACGACCTGATCGAGACCTCCTGGCCCACTGAATCCGATGAACTCCAGCAAGCCATGGAGGACTACGCCGGTTCCGCTTCGACTTTCGACCTTGTCAGCCTGGGCGCAGAGATTCTTGGCGAGACTAACCCCTCACCGGCGCTCCGCGGCGCAATCGTGGAGGTGTTCACCATGCTGCCCGACCTCGCCGTCGACAAGGATGAAGACTCCGTCGTGGTTAGCGCGGTAGACGACCCGGTCTCCGAACGCGTGTCTGTCACTCTGTCCGGACAGGGCGACCTCCTTGCAGTGCGGGTCGTGACAATCGCCGGTTACCCATCGATGGGGATCCCGGCGGGCACATTGATCAGCCAAACCGAATACGTCGGGAGAAAGGTCGTCGCCGACCTGCCAGACGTTCCATACCCCGAGGTCGCCCGCAGCGGCGTCGAACAGCTGAAGTCTGCCTATCGGGCCTGTTATTTCAAGGCGGGCATGACAGCCTTGATCGTCTGGGGATGGGCACGCCTCCCTCCGGACTTGACGCGAGACCTCGACGGCATGGTGGCCGATTTCCGTGACCGACCTCTCGACGTCGACCGCGCTCAAGTAGCTCTCCTCAGTTCTGCTCGCTGGAATTCCCACCGTCCAATGGAATAACCAGTCCCCCCACCACGGACATCTATTCGTCGTCCGTCTCTGGTTCGTAGCGGTTGGCGATGAGCCATTTGAAGATTTCGTGGCGGAGGAAGGTGAACTTACGGCCGCCGGGTTTTCGATGTGCGGGGATGATTCCTTCTCTGACCCATGCTCGGATGATCTGCTCGTTGGTGTGTAGAAGCTCGGCGAGGTCCTTGGTGTCCATGAGGGGTGGCACGTCGGGATACCAGTCCTCGTAGTCGATCTCCTCCATACCCCTATCCCTGCTCGGCCTGCTCGGATTCCTCGTCGGTGGGAGTCATGTCGCCAGGCTGGAATCGGGTCATGGCGGCGAGGACTTCTTCTCGGAAGAATCGGAACTGTTGTCCCCACCTAACCGCTGGGAGCTCTCCTCGGTGAACCTTGTCTCGGACGTCGCCGATGGTGGAGTGCATCATCTCGGCGACGTGAGCGGTGGTGAGGATGGGTGGATACTCGCGGCGGATCTCGTCGAGGATCTCCTCTGGCAGGTCTGGTTTGGCCACGGAAGCGATGCTATGAGGTGTTGTGTCGATGTGGAACAACGTCATACGAGTTCATTGGCGTTGCCTACAGATATCCGGCCTGTCTGAGGTTGCGTGAGACTTCGCGCATCACGCGATTGACATCCGGCACGTATGCCATGTAGGGAGATAGCTCTCCAACCCAGCGTCGGCGGTATTCGTCGATGCGAGATTCGAAGCGACTCGGGAACCATCGGGGTCGAGGTTGCGGTGGCGGGTCTTCGCCTCGAAGTCGGGCTTGATCAGGACGGCCTCGACGCCAGAGCTCTCCAGGAGATGCCATATGTCGTACAGATCGCGGCATTGGAGACGTTGCATGATTGAACGCAGCTTCTCGGCGGCTGATTCCTCCAGGGAGTAGACCCGTATTGGAGGGGTCTCGACCTGGTCCTCGTAACGGTGGAGAAGACCTAATCGGGTGTCTCCTCCGGTGGGGAGTTCGTCGCCGGTGATATCGATCTTGATTCCCCTTGGCTTCTTGGTTTGCTTGGGTCCAATGAAGTCGATACTGAGTGGTAGGCCCGGGTTGAGCTGGAGATGAGGCAAACCCACGCGACTACGGGTTGCCTCCAGCACCTGGTCGAGGAACTGTTCCATGTCCTCGTAGGAGGCGTGAGACGCAACGTTGAGGTCGATGTCCGCCGAGTAGCGGTATTCGGGGAAGTAGCAGAGACGCTGGCTGAGCGCCCAGCTGGTCAAACTCGACCGTGGCGAATGGGTCGACCCCGACTTGGGAAGAGTTCCTTGGGCCGAATACTCCGAACACCTCCAAGCCAGCCGGGTCCACGTCGCCGCCCGAACCGCCGAAACCTATCGGGCATGTCATGTCCGAGCCGTCAAACTCATCGGTGACGTTCCTCTCAGCCGACTCAGCACCGAACTGCTGCGCGGAGTGATCGCCGACCTCACCGCAGCCGGATACGCCCCCGAGACTGTCGCCAAGACCATGCGCTGGGTCAGACTCACCCTCAACCAGGCGGTGAGAGACCGTCGCATCCTCACCTCGCCGGCCAACGGGATCCAGCTGCCCACCCCTCGCCGCACTGATATGCGTCTCCTCGACCCACTCCAAGTCGAACAACTCGCCGAAGCGATGCCCAGCCGATACCGGTCGTTGCCGATCGTCGCCGCCTACACCGGGCTCCGCTGGGGTGAGCTCGCCGGTCTGCTCATCGGCAATATCGACATGCTCCGACGCCGACTCACGGTACGGACCTCGCTCATCGAGGCGGCGGGAGTACCGCCACGACTTGGATCACCGAAGACGGCTGCATCGGAACGCACCATCACATTGCCCAAGATCGTCACCGAAACTCTCGGAATCCATTTCCATTCCCATCCTCCGGTCGACGGGCTGGTTTGGACCACCGACCGCGCAGCATTCCTCCGTCGCGGGTCCTTCAGCAGAGTGTGGCGCAAAGCCGTCGCCGAATCCGTCGGCCAGCCCTGCGTGCCACACGACCTGCGACACACCCAAGCCTCATGGCTGATCGCCGCCGGCGAGCATCCCAAGACCATCCAGACCCGCCTCGGACACTCCTCGATCCAGGTCACCATGGACCGACACGGGCATCTCATGGAAGGTCTCGACAGCCGAACCGCGGACCGTCTCGACGAGCTGGCCGAGGGCTGGAGCGGCCCAGGAGCGGCCCAAAACGACGGCGACGAAGCTGAGGGCTCCCCGGAAAAACCCCTGACCAGGGGAAAGAACTGGCAGTCCCGACCAGATTCGAACTGGCGTTTCCGGCTTGAAAGGCCGGCGTCCTGGGCCTCTGGACGACGGGACCTGGTGACGGGGAGAGGTTAATGGTGTAGGCCCCGATACCCGGTGTCGTCACTGCTCAGTCGGTGCCCAGCGCCTCCAACGCCCGCGCGAGACGATCCAGGGTCTTGTCCTTGCCAAGTGCCGCCATCGACTCGAACAACGGTGGGCTGACCGAGGAGCCGGTCACCGCCACCCGTAGCGGCTGGAGGCCCTTTCCCAAACCGATCCCCTTCTCTTCGAGAAGTGACCTCAGGGTCGTCTCGATCTCGGCACCCGACCATTCTTCGACATCGGCGAGCCGGTCGCGAGCGGCGTTGACGATATCGGAGACACCCTCCTTGCTCATGACCTTCTCCCACGACGCGGCGTCGTAGTCGTCGAAGTCCTCGAAGAGGAACACGACCTGCTCTCCCGCCTCCGGCAACAACTTGGTCCGCTCCTGGACCAGGCCGGCCACCATCCCGAAGCGCCCCCAATCGGCCGGCCCGAGAGCACGGCCCACCGCCGCCTCCACGTGGGGGCGCACCGCCTCCACGAAACCTTCGAGCGACATGGCGCGGACGTACTCACCGTTCATCCAGGCCAGCTTGTCCGGATCGAACACTGCGGGGTTCTTGGAGACGTCGACCAGGTCGAAGGCGGCCACCGCCTGGTCGCGGCTGAAGACCGTGGTCTCACCGTCGATCGACCAGCCAAGCAGAGCCAGATAGTTGAAGACCGCATCGGCCAGATAGCCCTCGTCTCGGTAGGTGGACAACGAGGTCGCCCCATGACGCTTGGAGAGCTTCTTGCCGTCGGTCCCGAAGAGGAGGGGAAGATGGGCGTACCGGGGCTCATCGGCAGCCATCGCCCTGGTTATCAGGACGTGTTTGGGTGTCGAG
>JBAULI010000182.1:0-2429 GCA_049578105.1 Acidimicrobiia bacterium
TGTTCCCGTGACCAGACCCGCACCGGGTTCTCGACCAGGAAACGGAGGAGCTCGTACTCCATGAACGTGAGGTCGATGGGGGTCCCGGCGAGTGCGGCTTGATAGTTGAGGGTGTTGAGCTCGAGGTCCTTGAAGACGACGAGCTCCGTTGTGCTCGCCTCCACCGCGAGACGTTGCAGTCGAAGCCGCAGCTCCAGGGGATCGACTGGTGTCGTGATGAAATCGGAGACCCCGGGTGCGCTCTCGATAAGTGCCAGCTGGTCGAGGGAGACCACCAGGATCACCGGGAGTGCGATGTCGTCGGCGATTCGCGAGATCTCGCGTAGACGCCGCATCGGCTGGTCACCCAGCTCGACCAGGAGTACGTCTGCGTCTCCGATGAGGCGGTCATCGACATCCAACTCCTCGGTCTCCACATGTGACGCCCCGGCCAGCACCAGACCGTCCATCACGCTCTCGGAGCACTTGCCGGGGTGGAGGGCGACGTTCACAGCACGGGTAGATAGGTGTCCAACTCGAATTTGGATACGTGATGCTGGAATCGAGTCCACTCTTCGCGCTTGTTCCTGAGGAACCAGCCGAAGACGTGCTCGCCGAGGGCCTCGGCCACCAACTCCGACTGCTCCATGATGTCGAGCGCCTCGGAGAGCGTCTCCGGAAGCCGCTTGGCACCGGCGGCGGCCCTCTCGGCCGCGGTCATCTGAAGCACGTTGGCGGCGATCTCGGGTGGGATCTCATAACCCTCACGAATCCCGGCGAGACCGGCGGCGAGGAGGACCGACAGGGTCAGGTATGGGTTGCACGCCGCATCGGCGGCGCGATATTCCACACGCACACTCGACGGCTTTCCCTTCTTCACGGTGGGCACCCGGACCAGGGCCGACTGGTTGTTGCGCGCCCAGGAGATGTAGATGGGGGCGTCGAAGCCTGCCACCAGGCGCTTGTAGGAGTTGACCCATTGGTTGGTGACGGCGGTTATCTCCGAGGCATGCCTGAGGATCCCGGCGATGAAGGCCTGGCCGACCTTGGAGAGGCCGCCGGGTGTGCCCGGCTCATGGAAGGCGTTGATGTCGTTCTCGAACAGGGATAGGTGCAGATGCATGCCCGAGCCGTCGTGGTCCTCCAGTGGCTTGGGCATGAAGGTGGCATAGATGTCGTGCTGCAGCGCGACCTCCTTCACCGTGAGACGCGAGGTCATGATGTTGTCCGCCATGGAGAGGGCGTCGGTGTACCGGGCGATGATCTCGTGCTGGCTGGGCGCAACCTCGTGGTGCGAGTGCTCGATCGGTATGCCCATCAGCTCCAGCGCATTGATCGTCTTTCGTCGGTACTCCTGAGCCACATCGAGGGGGGTCAGGTCGAAGTAGCCACCCCGGTCCAGCACTTGGGGCTCGGGACCGGAGTCCTTGAAGTAGAAGAACTCGAGCTCGGGGGCGGCGAAGAACGTGTACCCCATGTCGGACGCCTTGGCGAGATTGCGCTTGAGCACCGTCCTCGGGTCACCGGCGAACGGCTCGCCGTCCGGTGTCGCAATATCACAGAACATGCGTGCGACTTGCTGTTCGGTCCGCCAGGGGAGCACGGCGAATGTCGACGGGTCGGGGCGAGCCAGCATGTCGGCCTCCTGGACGCGGGCGTACCCGTCTATGGACGAGCCGTCGAAGGTCATTCCCTCGTCGAAGGCCACGTCCAACTCGGCCGGGCTGATCGCCACCGACTTGAGAAACCCCTGGACGTCGGTGAACCAGAGGCGGATGAAACGGATCCCACGCTCCTCGACTGTGCGAAGCACGTACTCGGCCTGCTTGTTCATCTGGTCATCTTCCCGGTCTGTTGTCGTCACATTATGAAGCGACGGCGGGATGAATGGAATCGCTAGACGTCCTGTGAACGGAAATACACCGAATCGGTCTATTTCCGTTCACAAACGGCTCGTCCGGGACAAGGTCATCCTCAACGCCGTCACCGAGACGACAGCCGAGGCGACGACCACGACCATGAGCGCTGTGGGGAGGCCCCATCTCGAAGCGCCGAGACCGACCGCCGCCGGAGCCAGCATGAGACCGAGACGGGTGCCGACGGTGAGGGCGGCCAGGCCGGAGCCTTCGCCAAAAGATGGGTGAGACCCGGCCAACTTGTACAAGATGGGGAGGGCAACCGACATCCCGAGACCCCAAAGCGCGAAACCGACGAGAGAGCTGACGGTGGCTCGGGTCAAAGTCACCAGCAGCATCGAAGCCACGGCGAGGCCAACACCGGACACGATGGTGCGGATTGCCCCGAATCGATCCACAAGGTGATCACCACCGAGCCGTCCGGCCAGCATGCCGGCGGTGAAGACGATGACGCCCACACCGGCGACCGAGGCCGTGCTGGAAGTCACGTCGACCAGGAAGATCGCGCTCCAGTCGGCAGGCAGGCCCTCGATG
>JBAULI010000183.1:0-4920 GCA_049578105.1 Acidimicrobiia bacterium
GGCGCCGCTCTTGATAATCGCCGTCTCCATTGCTGGTCTGGTGTTGGGGGGCTCCGAACAGGCGACCCAACAGCTCTTGACGACGGTGGAGTCGGTCGCAGGGCCTGAAGTGAGCAGCGTCCTCGCCGATCTGATCAAGTCCGCCGCCGATACGGCCAATAGCGCTGCCGTGCTGGGTGGCGTTCTATTGCTCTGGACGGCGTCGAGTCTCTTCTTGGAGGTGCAGATGGACCTCAACGACATATTCGAGGTCCCACAGGAGAAGGTCTCCGGGGTCTGGGCCACCATCCGCAAGCGGGGACTGGCCTTCATCTGGGCGCTGGCCCTTGGCATCCTCGTGTTGGTCGTGCTGTTGATGAACGGCTTGTGGCGATTTCTCGGGGATCTGCTCCCTCCCGATCTGAGCACTCTCGCCACTGTGATCTCGTATCTGACGCCCCTGGTCTCGGTGCTCCTCCTACCCATGGTGTTCGCCCTCATCTTTCAGACGATGACCGCGATCAGAGTCCCCTGGCGAGCCATTTGGACCGGTGGCCTCTTCACATCCGTGGTCTTCGTCGCAGCCGCCTATCTGATCGGCCTCTACTTCGACATAGCCGGCGCACCGAGCGCCGTCGGCTTCGCCACGTCATTCGTGGTGGTGATCTTCCTCGCCTATCTGCTTTCGACGGTCTTCCTGTTCGGCGCCGAGGTGACGAAGGTCCATGCGGAGATGATCCGTGACGGAGGGGTGAAGTCGAATCTCAGGGACGACGACGATCCTCTCGTCTTGGTTTCTGCTCCCCCCGATTCTCTTCCGCGAACCGCCCTCCTCGCCTTCCTGGCCGGAGTGTTCGTCGGATGGCGTCGCAAGCGCTGAGAGCCGACCCGCTGTGATTTGGCCACGGACTCCAATAACCTCGGCACGATGTCCGTCGACATAGCCGGGTTCGTGACCGACCTCAAAGAGCACGCCACCGAGCATGGTTTCCACGTCCATGACGAGCGCCACTTCGTCGAGACCTACTCGCTCCGGCAATCCTGGGAGGTGGATCTCCATCCCGAGGCCGGGTGTGGCGGACCGATCGATCTCCACGTTGCCCTCGACGTCGACCCCAAGGTGATCCTCGACCTGCGGGAGCAATTGGATCAGATGGACACGGAGTTCGAAGAGCCCGAGGACGTCTATCACCTCGATCTCTTCTTCAACTGGGCAGTTCCCCCTTTGCACAGCCCGCCGGACCTCCTGGTCCTGGCGACGGATCTGGCTGGGGTGGGTGGCGTGGCTCTGCCGGTCGAGGTGTCTGCAATCGACTCCTACGGCGCGGTCACCGACGCACCCGAGCGACGACTCACCATCACCGGAAAGTCATCCGTGAGCCTGGTGGACGTCCTGATGGGCCGAGAACAGCTCTGTGACGTCCTGGATCGCTCACATGACGTGAGCGAGTACCTGCTGGACCGGGTGGGCGGGTGGATGGAGCTTCCCAGCTGATCAGAGGATCAGGCTGAGCAGCGCCCAGACACCCAGCACACCGGTGAGGGCCGCCAGTGCATAGAACCCGACCATTGTCTTGACGCCGGGCGGCGGGCCTTCCCGGATTTCGACGACGTCGGCGACGGGCGTCGGTTGCCGGACCTCGGTGGCGGTCGATCCAGAAACGACATCGATCCTGGTGGGGGCGATGCCCTGAGCGAATCCCCCCGGATCATCGGGGTGGAAGGCGATCGTGTCCTCGTCCGCCTCGATGACGAACGTCCCGGAGCCGAGGTCGATGATCGAGTATTCGCCGACTGGCCACTCACCTATGGAAACATCGCCGGCAACGAGCCGTATCCGCTCGTCGTCGAGGCCGACGATCACCGGGACATTCGCCTCGTTCAGCTTTGCCACCCCGGGAAATGTCGTCATGTCACCAATGCCCCCACAAGTCCTCCCCACCTTAGATCACGGAGGACAGGCCGCAATGCTCGATGTGGGGCCGATCTGCCCCGTCGTCTCCAGAGTGTGAAGATGAAGCCCGGCGAGGATTCCGATACGATCGACGGGCCTTCGCCCACCGGCCAGGAGACCGCGGCGAATGGGCAAGTGCGTTCTTGTGCTGATCAGAAGGGAGAGAATGCCTGTGAGAACACTGCTCCTCGCCATCCATGTCCTGTCGATCGCCGCCTGGTTCGGCGGTGGTCTCGGTGGCACGTTCCTCCGTTCGAGACTCTTGCGGCAGGGAGGCCCGGTGGCGGTCGCAGCCCTGAAGGCCTCCGAGGCAATGGGAATGCGGTTCTTCGGACCGGCGTCTGTGCTCACGCTGCTCTCCGGGATCGGCCTGGTCCTGTCCAGCGACGGGGCCTATGGCTTCGGCGATCTCTTCGTTGTGCTCGGCATGACCGTCTTTCTGATCAGCGCCGTGGGAAATTCGGCATTCGCCGGTGCGAGGGAGAAGAAGGCCCTCGAGGCCTATGAGAGTGGGAACGACGAGGCGGGCCGGACTGCGTTCGCCTCTGTGAGGGGATTCGTCGTCATCGAGGTGCTGCTTCTCACCGCCACCGTTGTCGCCATGGTCTATCGCTGGGGGGCTTGAGCGCCCGCTTTCCATCCGACGGGTCTATTCGTCGCTCGCCAGCTCGGCCCAGGGGGTCCGGAATCCGTCACGAAGGTTGATGAGAAAGGCCTTCCAGTCCCTTCTCAAGACCCAGAGCGCACTCAGGATGAAGACGATTGCAACGCCTTCGCGTGCATGAACCGACATGGTCTCCGTCAGATGCCCGAGCTCGGCCAGCCCGGATTCGAGCAATTGCGCGCAGAAGAGGGCCAGCATCGCCCAGGCCTCTCCGCGGCTCACGCTTCGACTGGAGACGATGGCAACTGCGAAGACGGATTGCGCCGCAGTCACCAACAGCTCGACACGCTGGACGTCATCGAGGGGGAGCCCGTGAAGGACGCCGGCGAATATCGAGAAGACGATGGGAAGTGTCCCCACGAGGAGGGTCCACTGATTCACCTTCGAAGACAAGAGGGCGCCCAACCCGGTGCGACTGGCCAGTCGCCATGCGAACAACGTGGCTACCAGTAACTCCGGTGCCTCAGATGCGGTCGGGGCTATCCACTTGACGAGGAGGAACTCGCTGACCCCGATCTGCTCGCCGACATGGATGATCGACTCGGCGAACGGCTCGGCACAGGCCAGGATCACCCCGGCTGCTATCACGAACATCGAGTAGTTGATGACACGCCGCGCTCGCTTCGGCAACCCACCCACGAAGGCCGATGGCCCGACGAGGTGGGGCGCTTCGGCCGGAGCACCGGACAGCCGCCGAAGATAGAAGACATAGATCGTGACCAGGACCAAGGCGTCGAAGGGGGTCAGGGTCTGCTTGGTGAACAGGGTCATTCCATACAGCGAGGCGACGGTCAGGTAGGCGATGTCGACCGTTTGCCCGCGGGAGAGGTGGATGGCTCCGGTGGTCGTCCCCTCCGCCTCGATTGGCTCTGCCTTCTTTCTCCTCACCCGCCAGGTCCCTATCAAGATCACCAGTGGCCACCCGAGCCCGATGAGAAGCTGATTGCCACCGGTCATGTTGGCGAGGGCGAGAGGGCCGTATTGGGCCGCCTGTCCGGTGGAGGCGAACTCACTGCCGGCCTTGGCCGTAAACACGAAGTCGACGGCGTACTCGGGGAGGATGGCGATCAGCGCCAGGAGCGCCAGGGCGAGACCGGCGGCGATGTCCAGCTGGATCACCTCCGCGGCCCATGAGAGCGAGAAGGCGGCTCCGACTATTGCCAGGCCGAACAGGAACGCGCCGAGGATCGGATCGACCTCGGCACCGGTGAGCCGGAGGACCACACCGGGAACGGCGATCGCCGACGCTGCCGCGATGAGGATGATCTGACGCCCGTTGTGCCGGTTGGCTGTGTCCATGGGGAGCGGGATTGTAAGGGTTGGGGCGGAGCGGCCGTCTCGGTGGGCCGAATCGTCGGTGTCAGCCGAGCACGCGCCTACACGACCATGCGTCCCAGTAAGGGCGGCCCAGCTGCTCATAACGCCCTGCCAGCCAGGCGGCCGAGCCGATGTTTGGCTCTGCGTCGAACACGCTCGCTCCGGGGAACCCGGCAGGGGGCGCCGTGCTGGCCCAGGTCGATGGGAGGAATTGGAACAGGCCCGAGGCCCCCGAGTAGGGGTTGTAGGCGTTGGGGTCGCCGCCACTCTCGCACTGGAGGACGGCGAGGGCCTCATCGACCCGACTGGAGGGGAAGTACTGCTGAACCAATCCACGCCACTGCTCGACGGCCGGAGGGAAGTCGTGGTTGCCGGCTCCACCCCCGGTGGTTGTCGTGGTGGTCGTCGGGGGTGTCGTGGTCGATGGAGTGGTCGAAGGTGTGGTGGTGGTAGTTGTCGCTGACGGTACGGTGCCGCCTCCACCGGGCGGCTGGGTCGTCGTCGTGCTGCCAATCGACCGGCTGTCCTCGCGCTCGCGCTCGGCCTCCCGCGCCTGAGCCACGTCCACCGCACTCAACGCATCGCGAAATGCGGTGTCGGCAGCGCTGGCATCTCGCATCGCCTGGGCCACGGCGGCATCGGCCGACTCGTAGAGGGCGGTGAGGTGCTCGGTCTCGGCATCCATCTCGGCCTTGACGGCGGCGAGCTCCTTCTGTTGGCTCACGTACTCGACCTGAAGGTCTTCGAGGACCTTCTTCTTGGACACGAGCTCATCGACCGCCGCCTGGCCCGAGCTCACCACGTCGCCCATCACCTGTCCGGCCACCAACGCCCTTTCGACATTCGTCGAGTTGACCAGGGTCACCCCGGGGGCGGCGACGGCCGTCATATAGGCATCTATCGCCTGGGTCTCGATGTCGGTCTGGATCCCGCTGAGCTCGGCGTCGGCGAAACCGATCTGAGCCTGGAGCTTGTCCACCCCGACGGCGACCGTGGTCAGTTGGGC
>JBAULI010000184.1:0-29296 GCA_049578105.1 Acidimicrobiia bacterium
TCTGGGGATATCGGTTGAGTCAACGTGGTGGATTATCCTCTCTCTGCCTGCCGGGCCCGGTAGGAGTCCCGGAGGGATCGCATAGTCTGGTCTAGTGCGCGGCACTGGAAATGCCGTTGGGGGTTTACGCTCCCTCGAGGGTTCAAATCCCTCTCCCTCCGCGAGTCGTAGGTGGTAGGTCCAAGCCCGACCCGCTGACCTGCGGTCTACAACCTATGACTTACCGGTGGCGGCGTCCTCGGGGACATCGCCACTTGGAGGGGTCGCATAGTCCGGTCTAGTGCGCGGCACTCGAAATGCCGTAGGGGGCTGACGCCTCCTCGAGGGTTCGAATCCCTCCCCCTCCGCGAAGGGGACCGACCAGCGGGTCGGTCCGGTGATGGGTACGGTCGCGCCTGCGGCGCACCCCGGAGGGGTGTCCGAGTGGTCTAAGGAGACGGTCTTGAAAACCGTTGGGCCCAATTGGGTCTCGTGGGTTCGAATCCCACCCCCTCCGCCGGTAGCGTGACAAGTCAATCTTGGAGAGGTGGCCGAGTGGTCGAAGGCGCTCGCCTGCTAAGCGAGTAGGGGGTATAAAGCCTCCTCGAGGGTTCAAATCCCTCCCTCTCCGCCCGCTCTACCTGGCGATTCTCGGCTTCTGATCGGACCGATAGTATCCGGCGCGTCGTGCACGTGATCCTGGCCAGCGAAGCCTCTGTCCTAGCTTCACAAACCCTATTCGCCCTGGCCTTGATCGTGATTGCGGGGCCATTGCTCGCCGAAAAGGCCCGACTGCCCGGTCTGATCGGCTTCATGATCGGCGGGACCATCCTCGGGCCTTTCGTACTCGGCTTTCTCGACACAGGACAGTTCGACGCGATTGGTGGTCTCGGCGTCCTGTACTTGATGTTTCTGGCAGGGCTCGAGCTCGACATGGACATCTTCAATCGATACCGCGCCTCTGCGGCGCGTTTCGGCTTACTCACGTTCGCCATCCCGTTTGGTCTCGGCTGGTGGCTGGCGTCAGCCCAACTCGGGTACTCGACCGCGTCGTCGATCCTGTTGGGATCGATCTGGGCCTCGCACACCCTGGTGGCTCTTCCCATCGTCAAACGGGCCGGGCTCAGCGGTTCACGCACCGCGGCAATGGCTGCTGGGGCCACCATCATCA
The DNA here is from genome assembly GCA_049578105.1 of Acidimicrobiia bacterium. Classification (GTDB taxonomy): domain Bacteria; phylum Actinomycetota; class Acidimicrobiia; order Spongiisociales; family ZC4RG35; genus JARDZU01. The sequence continues at coordinate 1,151 of JBAULI010000184.1, forward strand.
CGGACACGCTGGCGTTGGTCGTCCTGGCCATCATCAGCTCCGGCGCCGCCGACGAAGGCGATGCCGGCAAGGGCGGGACCCTGCTGCTGCTGATCGGTGGTCTGGCTGCGCTTGTCTTCGTCACACTCTGGGTCTATCCGAGGGTGGGGAAGTGGTTCTTTGCCGGTCCCGGCACCGACCGCTCGCTCAGATTCATGTTCCTGCTCGGCGCCATGGCACTCGCCGGCCTGCTTTCCGAGGCCGCCGGGATCGAGGGCATCGTCGGTGCCTTCTTTGCCGGTCTCGGTCTGAACCGGCTGGTCCCGGAGCGGAGCAATCTGATGGAGAAGGTCGAGTTCGTCGGTTCGGCGCTGTTCATCCCGGCATTCCTCATCTCTGTCGGGATGCTGATCGATCCTGCGCTGCTGTTCGACTGGGAGACACTCCGACTGGCCGGCGCGTTCCTCGCGATAGTCGCCGTGGGCAAGGCAGCGGCAGCGGTCATCGGAGGAAGGGTGCTCCGGTTCTCGTTTGCGGAGATCGGATTGCTCTTCTCTCTCACCATTGGTCAGGCGGCCGCCACCCTCGCCGCGGCTCTGGTCGGCGCCAGCATCGGTCTCTTCGACGATCAGACCATCAATGCAGCGGTGCTGGCAGTCCTGGTGACGGTTCTGCTCTCCTCCATCCTCACTCGGGTCTTCTCGGGTCTTGTCGAGCCGGAGAAGACTCTGCTCCAGGCGGTCGGCTCCGCTGTCGTGATTCCGATCAACGACGTCGAAGGATCCGGGTTCTTGTTGAATCTCGCTGGTCAGATATCGCTCATGGACAGTGGCACGGTGACTCCCCTCCTGGTCCTGGCACCGGATGCCGCAGGCCGGGAAGTGTCGGTCGAGGCCGAGGGCCGAGTCGAAGCAGCCGCCGAGAGGGTTCGTTCGGGCGGTGCGGAAGCGGAAGGGCTCGTCAGGGTGGATGGCTCGGCCACGAGCGCCGTGCTCAACGTCGTTGCCGAAAAGCGAGCCTCGATGGTGATCCTGCCCGGAGAAGACACTGGTTCGACCTTGTCCGGCATGGTGTTCGGTGGGCCGATCGAGAGCATCGGGAGCGAGTCGCCGGTCCCGGTCATGCTCGCGGTTCGGATACAGGCCCGACATCGTCGGCTCGTTGTGATCGTTCCCGGCCGCCCCCGGACAGCGGGGGACCAGGTGGACTTGCAGGTCGGCCTGGATGTGGCGCGACGCATCCAACGAGCGCTCGCTATCCCACTCGTTGCCGTGATCGGCCACGGTGCCACGGTGCCCGACCTGCCCGATGGCGCCACCATCGCCCGTGGTCTGTCGACCGACCCGAAGGACTGGGGGCAGACCATTCAGGCGGGTGACCTGGTGGTTGCTCCACTCACATCGGTCCGTCGTTTCCTTCGCGAACGATCCCGAGACGCTCTGCTCCCACCTGACATCGGGTTGCTGATCACCGCCGGGCCATTCCGAATGCGCAGCGAGGGGACCGGGGCTGAGGAGGTCTCAGCGGTCTTCGGCTACGGCAAGCGCTGAGCCGGCCACCGGTTCCGGCGACATGCCGCATCGGCCACGGATACAGTTCCGTCGTGGCCATCAGCCGTTCCCTGAGTTTGACCATGTGCTCCCTCTTGCTGGTCGCTGCCTGCGGCCAGGCCGGGTCCGGGAATGTGAGCACGGACGTCCGGGACGTGGGTGACTTCGATCGTCTCGACATCTCCGGTGGCGTCAACGTCGATCTCGTCGTGGACTCGAGTGCCGAGATCAGTGTGGCGGTCGTCTACGACGACAATCTCCAGGACAACGTCGTCACCCGTCTCGATGGTGACACCCTCTTCATCGAAACCCAAGGAAACATCAACGTGACCGGTCGTGACCGGAGGGTCGAGGTGACAGTCCCCGCACTGGTGGAGATGAAAGTCGACTCGGGTTCGAATGTCGACGGATCGGGCTCGCTGTCCTCACTGACACTCGGGGTTACGGGAGGAGCCACTGTGGATCTCGGCGACCTCGAGGTGGCCAACATGGACATCGACGTCGATTCCGGCGCCAACGTGGACGTCAACGTGAGAGACTCGATAACGGGCCAGGCCTCCGGTGGGGCCAATCTGACGATTGGGGGCGACCCCACGACCAGGAACGTCGACGTCTCGGGTGGAGCCAACGTCCACGGCTGAGAGCTACGCGGTGGGCACCGAGTCGATCCATGCCTCGACGGTGTCGGCGAGCAGAGGAAGGGTCATCGCTCCGCTGGTGAGCAGCGTGTCGTGGAAGCCCTTGATCTCGAACCGGTCTCCCAGCCGCTGCTCGGCCTCCTTGCGAAGACGCATGATCTCGATATGCCCCATCTTGTATGACAGGGCCTGGCCGGCCATCCCGATATAGCGGTCAACTTCTTGCTCCACGGTGAGACGCCCGATGGGGGTCCACTCCAAGAGGAAGTCGATCGCCTTCTCCCGTGACCAACCCAGGGCATGCAACCCTGTGTCCACCACGAGGCGCCCGGCCCGCCAGGCGTCGGCGCTGAGCATCCCGAGACGGTCGACGTCACTCGAGAACAGACCCATCTCGTCGGCGAGACGCTCGGCGTACAGGCCCCAGCCCTCGGTGTGGGCATAGACCTGGGCGTAACGGCGGAACATGGGGATCCCCTTCAACTCGGTGGCCAGCGACCGGTCGAAGTGGTGTCCAGGCACAGCCTCATGGAAGGTGGTCGACTCGTACTCGAACTTGTCCCGCTCCTCTGGCTTGTAGGTGTTGAGGAAATAGGTGCCCTCTCGTGACCCATCGGGTGGGGGCTGCATGTAGTACGCCGGTGGCATGGCCGGGGCTATCGAGGCGGGCACCGCAACCACCTGGCATGGGGTGGCCGGTCTCGCCCCGAACCAGTCATCCACCGCGTTCCACGCCCGGGTGATGGTTGCTCTCGCCTGTTCCAGCATCTCTTCTTCGCTCTGGAAGCGAAACGACGGGTCGCTGTGGAGACGATGGAATGTCGCCTCCATCGAACTGTCGCCAAAGGCGCGGCCCCCGATCTCCTCCCACTCTTCGACCAGGATGTCGGTGGCCCAATCGAGACCGATCTGATGGATCTCCTCGGCTGTCTTGTCCAGCTGGGTGTATTTGTGGATCAGATGCCGGTAGATCTCCTCCCCATTGGTCATCCACATCAGCCCTGACTTCTCCGGGGGCCTGGCCACCGGCCCGACGTGCTCGATGAGGCCTTCCCGGAAGTCGGAGATTGCCGGCCTGATGACCCGGTTCACCAAGTCTTCGGCCTGCTCCTGCCAGCGCCCTTGGTCGGCACCCTCGGGCAACTTCAGCTTGAGGAACGGGTCCGTGTCCATCGATGAGGCGAGGTAGCCGTCCAGTTGGCTGATCACACGGTCCAGCGATGCTCGGGGCGGGGTCATGCCGTTGGCGGCGCATGAGCGAATCCGCTCCAGGGCCCCGACCAGGTAGTCACCGGCCCGGGAGTATCGGATCAGCAGCGCCTCCGCCTGGTCGCCGGTGCTCACGGTGTTCTGCTGGGTGTCCGAGAGCAGACGGGTATGGGGTCCCAGATAGGGGTCGACCGGCGCGACGAAGAACTCCTGCTCGATCTCGGTGGCCCAGACTCCACCCTCGTGGATCAGCAAATCGCGGGTGATGCGATCCTGGAGGTCGAGGCTCGATGGGTCCATCGCCCTGGCGGCGGATTCGATGGAGCGAAATCTCGCCGCCATCCCCTCCAGCCAGTCGGAGTCGAACCGTCTCAGCTGATCGTCGAAGGAGTGCTCGCCCCGGACGGTGGCAATCGTCGGGAAGTACTCGGAGTAGGCGAGCCAGAAGCTGTCGGAGAGTTGCTCGAGAGTCATGGAACGCACCGTACACCGCCTTGGTCAGGCGAAAGTCTGCGTGCGGCGCACGAATTCGACGACAAATGCGATGACTGCGGCGACGATCATGATCGAGCCTCCAACCACTGAGAGCCGCCCGTATTGGCTCGATCCGACGGCGATGCCACCGATCACCGGTCCGAAGACCCGGCCCATCGCCATGAGGGCCTGGGCGTCGCCGATCCGCTCGCTGGGCACCAGGGACCTCTCGGCGAGGAGGGCGAAGATCGCCGGCACCGCCACCCAATAGGCGAATCCCCACAATGCCATCGAGATGAAGAAGACCCAGGGGACACCGAGCGTGCCCAGGGTCAAACCTGCGAGCGCGGTGGCGACGAGCCAGAGCCAGGACTGCCCGCGTGGCGCGGTGACCCTCGTCCCGACGACACCCGCCAGAGCATTGAGGCTGAGCGCCCAGGAGACGGTCAAGGGGGACAGGCCGACGAGTGAGGTCCCGGTGGCTCCGGAGAAGATGAACACCGATGAGCCACCGAGGCTGAGGGTGAACAGGGCCACGAGCAGCCAGCGGTTCGATCGGGATCGACTCACGGTTCGCCCCACCCTGGGCAGCTGGCCGAAGTCGACAGGCAGGGCCATTGCCAGCAGCGCCAGAGCCCCCAGGGCCGCGAAGGCGAGCCTGTAGCCGTCGAGCTCGATGAGCCAGGCCAGCACCGGTGAGGCGACCATGGCGGTGATAGGGGCTACGGCCGCCACCTCGCCGAGACCCCTGGCGAACCTGGTGGCGTCCGCCCAGGCAACCCACGTCAAGGTGCCCATGCCCAGACCCGAGACGGCGCGGCTGACGATCAATAGTGGGAAATTCGTCGCAAGCGCCGCCATGAAGCCGGCGAGGGCGATGATCAACAGGCCCCCGTAGTGAAGACGTCGCCCCGGTCGGAATAGACGTCCAGCGAGGAAGGAGGCGATGGCAAAGCTGGCCACCTGCGCCGTGCTCAACAACCCGGTGAGCCCCACCGGGACATCGAGCCGGGTCGAGACGTCGGGGAGGAGGAACGGAGTCGCGGCGAAGACCGCCGCCACCACGGCTGCCCCGGCGATGACTCCGGGCGAGGCCTGTGGCCGCACCGATTGGATGAGGCGTAACGGGAGGGCCATTTGCCCGACAGTATGTGTCTAGGGCTGCATGAATCATCGGCAGTTACTTCGATCTTCCCTCGCGAACGTGCAAGAAACCCGAACCGGACGAGACCGGTCCACCGGCTTCAAATCGGGCGTCTCGACGCGGATGGTCGATCTGAACCGGACTCGAGAAGAGAGGCACCACATGAAGACCAAGATCGTTCAGACGGCCGGATCCGCCCCCTCCCCCGTGGAGGCGGCCGAGGAGTCGGTCATCCATGCGGCCGGGCTGGCCAAGAGCTTTGGCGAAGTCAGCGCGTTGTCACCGCTGGACCTGAGTGTTCCACGGCACTCGATATTTGGCTTTCTCGGTCCCAATGGCGCCGGGAAGACCACGACCATCAAGTTGCTGCTCGGTCTGAGCAGGCCCAGCGCCGGACGGGCGACCGTGTTCGGGCTGGACAGTGTCAAGGACAGTCTGGAGATCCGCAGCCGGATCGGGTATCTGGCGCAAGACCCCCGTTTCTATCCGCACATGACTGCGAGGGAGACGCTGGAGTTCACTGCTCGCTTCTTCTACCGGGGACCGGCGCCGGCCATCCGTGACCGGATCGACGAGACGCTCGAGCTCGTCGGTCTCGAAGACAAGGCGGATCGCCCCACCAAGGGATTCTCCGGCGGGGAGCGGCAGAGGCTGGGGATCGCACAGGCGCAGATAAACCACCCGGACCTGCTCATCCTCGACGAGCCGGCAGCCGCCCTCGACCCGGTCGGGCGTCGTGACGTCTTGGAAGTGATGGAGCGGCTTCGCGCCTACACCACCATCTTCTACTCGACTCACATCCTCGACGATGTGCAAAGGGTGAGTGACCGGGTGGCAATCCTCGATGAGGGAAAGCTGGTGGCCAGCGCACGCACCGAGGACTTGCTCGATGGTGACACGGCGACTTTCGAGTTGTCGATCAGGGGCGATGAACGCGCCGTGGCCACGGCCATCGAGGCCCAGCCTTGGGTCAGCGACGTCAAGGTGGTGCAACACGAGTCGATGGCCATCTTCAGCATCCACGTCACCGATGAGACGGCGGCCGAAGCTCGGCTGCTCCGCCTGGTACTCGCCACCGGGGACACCACCGTCACCGCCTTCGGGCGCAAGCACTTCAACCTGGAGGACGTGTTCCTCCAGCTAGTGAAAGGAAACGAAGAATGACAACGGCAGAAACGAAAGGACCCGTCATCTCGCCATTGGTCCCCTCGTACTCGAGAGGCCGGCTCGGTGGTCTGGGCAACCTCCTCCGCAAGGAGCTGGGGCAGTGGTGGGGAACGCGGATGTGGTGGATCCAAATGGTGATCTGGATAGTGATCCTCAACGGGATCACCACATTCATCATGCTCGACACCAGCATGGCCGACGACGCCCGGGTCAACGAGGCAGTCCAGACCTTCTTGTTGGTCGGGGCCACGGCAGTGGCGATCGGTGTGGTCCTGGCCGTCCAGGGCGCCATCGTGGGTGAGAAGGAGCTGGGAACCGCCGCATGGGTGATCTCCAAGCCCGCCTCTCGTGCCTCTTTCGTCCTCGCCAAGCTGATTTCCTACGCCGCCGGATTCCTGGTGGCGGCGGTGTTGGTGCCGGCCGTCATATTCGTCATCGAGGCTTCGGTGCTCCTGCCCCTCCCCATCTCCTATGGGTCTTTCGCCGTCGGAATCGGGATCGTGGCCCTATCGATGCTCTTCTACCTGGCTTTGACCATTGCGCTGGGGACCCGGTTCTCATCACGAGGGCCGATCACCGGGATCGGCATCGCTCTGGTGTTGATGGGCATGTTCTTCAAGGGAATGGTGCCCATGCCGGTGGTATTGGTGACGCCCTGGCTGCTCGGCGACGCGGCGAGCACGATCGCCATCGGCAACGCCCTCGACCCCACCTGGATCATTCCGATCCTGGTCACCCCGTTGTTGACGGTTCTGTTCGTCTTCGCGGCGATGAGAAGGTTCGAGAAAGAGGAGTTCTGATCCCACGACGGGGCGTTTGGCCCCGTGCAATACTCGCAAGGCCCCGTCGGTGACCGGCGGGGCCTTGCCCAGATCGGAAACCCAATGGCCATGACGGTGCCATCAACGACGATTCGGTCTATGCCCCCGGCCCCCCGGAGGACGACGCTCATCGTGCTTGGCGCTCTCGGATTGCTCGCCACGGTGGTGACCGTGACTCTGGGTGTCACCAACCCGACGGTGGTCCAGCCCGGTTTGCGAATCACGCTCGCATGCTGGGTGACGGTCCCCTACATCGCCGCCGGGCTGATTGCGTGGCACACACGCCCGGAGAGCAGATTGGGGAGACTCATGGTGGTGGCGGGTTTTGCCACCTCGGTCGACTTCCTCATCTGGTCGAGCAACGACGTGCTCTACACCATCGGGTCCTTGGCCGATTTCTTCCCACCCGTCCTGTTTCTCCACGTGTTCCTCTCGTTTCCTTCCGGGCGGCTGACCGGCGCCCTGGAGAGGGCCGTGGTCGGAATCGGGTACGGGGCGGCGAGCCTGACACTGGTCCGCATGCTCTTTGGCGAGGGAGGCCCACACAATCTCCTCGCCCTCACCGACGCCCCTGATACGGTCAACGCGGTCGCCGCCATTCAGCACCTGACCTTGAGTTTGGCGATGCTCGCCGGGATCGCCGTCCTGATGACGAGAAGGGCCCGTTCCGGCAAGCCTTTGCGTCTCACGGTGGACCTGCTGGTCGATTCGTTTGCGCTGGGTCTATTGATGTTGGCCCTGCTTCCGTTCGCCGCGATCTGGTGGACCGCGGCCTTCGAGCCCATTCGGTTGGTCACCTTCTTCGTCATGGGCCTGGCTCCCATGGTTTTCCTGGTCGGGTTGTTGCATGCTCGACTCGGTCGCGCCTCGGTGGCCGGCCTGGTGTTGGAGCTGGGGGTCAACCCCGGCCCGGCCGAGTTGGAGACGGCAGTGGCCCGAGCACTGAGGGATCCATCGGCAACGGTTGCCTATTGGCTGCCCGAATTCGATTCCTATGCCGACGTGGACGGCCATCAGCTCCTGCTCGACGAGCGCTCGGGCCGCTCGGCGACACCGATCATCAGGGGCAGCGAGCCGGTTGCCCTCTTGCTCCACGACCCGGCGTTGGACGACGAGCCCAGGCTGCTCGAGGCGGTCACTGCCGCCGCGGGCTTGGCGATCCACAATGCCCAACTCCAGGTCGAGCTGAAGGCCCAGTTGGAGGAGCTCCGGGGGTCACGGGTGCGAATACTCGAAGCCGAGCAGAGGGAGAGGCGGAGACTGGAGCGGGACCTCCATGATGGAGCACAGCAACGTCTGGTCGCACTGTCCCTCGAGTTGAGCCGGCTCGAGGAGCGGCTCGGCTCGGATGAGGCCATGAAGGCGCGGCTGGAGACGGCTCGATCCGAGGTGGCAGCGAGTCTCGCCGAGCTTCGCGACCTGGCTCACGGGATTCACCCGGCCGCGGTGAGTGACCACGGCCTGGCCGTTGCACTCGAGTCCGTGGCAACCAGGGCAACGGTCCCGGTGCAGCTGGTCGGAGCGCCCACCGAGCGTCTGCCCGAACAGGTGGAGCTGGCGGTCTTCTTCCTGGTCTGCGAGGCCCTGGCCAACGTGGCCAAGCACGCCAGTGCGTCCTCCGCGGTGGTGGAGCTGGGTCAGGAGGCAGCCGACCTGGTGGTCGAGGTGAGAGACGATGGCGTCGGTGGCGCCAGCACCGAGACCGGATCTGGTCTCCGCGGTCTGGCCGATCGGGTGGAAGCCCTGGGCGGGAGGCTCCAGATCTGGAGTGCGCCGGGGGAGGGCACCCGTCTCAGAGCGGTGATCCCATGCGAGTGATGATCGTCGAGGACAGTGTCCTTCTTCGGGAAGGAGTCAGCCGTCTCCTCGAAGAAGGAGGGATGGAAGTCGTGGGCACCGCAGGGACGGCGGAGAAGCTCATGGTGCTGGTCGCCGACGATCCACCAGACGTGGCCATTGTCGACATCAGGCTCCCTCCCACCCACACCGACGAGGGGATGCGTGCGGCCCTACGCCTGAGGGCGGATCACCCCGGGGTCGGGGTGCTGGTGCTCTCCCAGCACGTCGAAGTGGGTTTGGCCATGCAGCTACTCGGGGATTCGGCGGAGGGGGCTGGATACCTGCTCAAGGACCGAATCAGCAACGTGGGTGAGTTCATAGAATCCGTGCGTCGTGTCGGCGAGGGTGGATCGGCGATCGACCCCACCATCGTCTCTGCCCTCATCGCCAAGCAGAGGAACCGCGATCCGCTCAGCCGGCTCACGCAGAGAGAGGCCGAGGTGCTCGCCCTGATGGCGGAGGGCCGCTCCAACCAGGGGATTGCCGACGAATTCGTCATCACGCTGCGTGCGGTGGAGAAGTACGTGTCGAGCATCTTCAGCAAACTCGACCTGCCAACTACGGGCACCGACTCCAAGCGAGTCCTGGCGGTCCTTCTCTATCTCAGGGGCTGAGCCTGCCGGGGTCGAGAAGCCTCGACACCAGAAAACCGCCCATGACGACACCGGCCTACCGGGTCGACCCGCCTTCACCCATCCGAAACGATGAGGGATAACGACACACGGTGGGACGAAGGAGTCGATGTGAGTCAGTCAGCAGCCAACCAACCACTGGAGACGATGGCTGGTCGCCACGGCGGACCTGTCCGCGAGCTGGTCAGGAAACATCCGATGGCCACCTTCGTGATCCTGGCCTGTGCATTCGCGTGGGCTCTCATCCCCGTGTTCGGCTCGCCTTTGGGGTCCGGTCCCTTCTTTGCCGCCGTGATCGTCCTAGCCATGACACAGGGGCGCCGGGGTCTGCGTGACCTGTTCTCCCAGATGACCAGATGGAGGGTGAGTTGGAAATGGTATGCGGCCGCCATCGGGCTTCCGGCGTCTGCGGCCATCGTGGCTGCTCTGGTGACCATCGGTCTGGGGGCGCCACGACCGAGCAGCGCACAGCTGGGGGAGTGGACCGGCATCCTTCCGTTCTTCGCCTTTGCCATGCTGGTGCCGTTGCTCGGGCCCTGGGAAGAGCCTGGTTTCAGAGGTTTCGCTCTCAACAGCTTCTTGCGGCATCGCTCGATTCTGGTTGCAGGCCTCTTCGTTGGAGTCATCCACGTCTTCTGGCACACGCCGCTGTTCTTCACCGGTGACATACCGCTTGCAGACGTGGTCTACATCCTGGCCGCCAGTGTCGTGTTCGCATGGTTGGTCACGGGGAGTGGAGGAAGTGTCCTCCTCGCCATGATCATGCATGCAACCAGCAATGCAGTGTCGGGTGAGTACATCTCGACCTTCTTCAACGATCACGACGCCGCGACGCTGGGGTGGATTCGCGCCGGCATTTGGGGTGTCTTCGCCCTCGCAGTGGTTCTGGCCGGCGGTCGCAGGATGGTGGTCGAGCCCGGCGCAGAGTCGGGGATGGTCGGGGTGTCGCCATGAGCGTCGCGAAGGATGACAAGGGCGAGAGCGGGCTCTCGAGCAAGATCATGCGTCTGGCGAGACGCAGGCCATTGCTCACCTTCTATCTGATCACACTGTTGGTTTCCTGGCCTGTCGGTCTTCTCCCATTCGGCCCATCCCTGGCTGCCCTGATCGTGGCCGCCCTGATCGGAGGTCGGTCCGAGGTCAAGGCTCTGTTGCGTCGCGTCACGATCTGGCGAGTTGGCGTTCGATGGTACGCGGTGGCCCTTTTTGGCCCCATCGTGTTGGTGGCGGTGTCGGTGGCGCTGAACATCGCCCTCGGTGCCAGGACGCCGGGGGCATCTCAACTTTCCGAATGGCCCGGGTTCGGTGCCCTGCTGCTGCTCCAACTGGCCATACCGTTCAGTGGGCCGTGGGAGGAGCTGGGTTGGAGGGGCTTCGCCCTGCCCAACCTACTTCAGCGGCGGTCGGCGTTGGCGGCCAGCCTGATCCTTGGCTGTCTGTGGGCGGTGTGGCACTTGCCGTTGTTCTTGGCGGGCAGCCTGCCATGGGCGGACGCCGCAGTCGTCCTCGTCGTGACCATCCCATTCACTGCAGTGTTCCTCGAGACACGTGGCAGTGTGTTGATCGCCTTCCTCATGCACGGGTCGCTCAATGCCGCCGGCGGGGTGGCCATCCCCATGTTCGAGGGGGCAGATCGGACCCGCATGTACTGGTCGATGGCGATCGTCGGGGTGCTGCTCTCGGTGATAATCGTCTTGATGCGTCGTCGTGACTGGATGAGACATCCAGAACACGAGGTTGGGCACACGATCGTCGCGTCGAACACGACGCCGGCGTAGAGCGTCGGCTCAGGCTCGATGGCTGAAGGCGAAATCGACCAACTCGTCGACATCGGCGGTGGCAACGGCGACGCACGTGTCGGCGGCCCCGTAGTAGAGCCGCACCTTTCCTTCGCTGTCGAGGACCCATCCGGTCGGGAAGACGACGCCGGGCACATCGCCTGTTCGCTCGTAGGCAGTCTCAGGACCGAGCACCCACTCATGGGCACGTGTCAGGAGACGGGTCGGATCCTCCAGGTCCAAGACGGCAAGACCGGCGCGATAGAGCGCTCCCGCCGCCGTCATCTTCACCCCGTGGAACATGACCAGCCATCCCCGGTCGGTACGAAGAGGCGGAGGACCCAAGCCAACCTTCTCCCGGTCCCAGTGGGTGCTCTGTCGACTCTCGATGAGGAGCATGTGGTCCCCCCAATGACGTAGGTCGGGGCTGAACGAGATCCACATGTGGGCCTCGGCGGGATTCCCGGAGAACACGGGGCGGTGGATGATGGCGTATCGATCGTCGAAGCGCACCGGGAAGAGCCCGGCGTCTTTGTTCTCCGGTGGGCTGACCGTGCATACGCGCTCGAAGGTACGGAAGTCTGTGGTCCTGGCCAGCGCCACCAGCGGCCCCCCAGGCGAGACACCGGTGTAGGCGATGAGGTACTCGTCGCCGATCTTGGTGATCCTGGGATCTTCGATGCCCCAGGTCTCCTCATATCGAGTGGTGAGGGGCTCGATCGTCGGGTGAGGATCAATGTGCCAGTCGGTCACGCCGTCATCACTGCGCGCCACCGTGAGGTGTGACAGACCGGAACGATCCTCCACCCTGACCAATAGCACAACCTCACCGTCAGGCCCTAGAGTCGCCCCCGGGTTGAAGACCGCATTGACGGTGTAGGGCCATTGATGTGGCGTCAGGATCGGGTTGTTCTCATAACGGCTGAACAGCTGGCTCGAGCGGGCGGATGGGATCGTCACGGTGCTGGTTCCTTCTCTGTTGGTTCGTCCCAGCGAGGTCTGCGCCGAAGTTTCAGCAATTTTGCCTTCCTTCCGATAGTCAGTTGATCGGGACAAATACCAGAGGGCCCCACCAGCAGTGAGCAACATGCGAGCGATGCCTCACCCCACCGTTACCCGGCTGTCTGCCCGGGCGGTCATCGAGCCGGGAGCCGTTCCTGGCTATGGCCCGATCTTCAATGCGGGGCTCCTGTACCAGAACGACCGGTTCCATCTGTTCGCTCGTGGCGTGCGGGAGGGGTTCGTCCGCAATCCCGGTGTAGGTCCCCGCTTTCTGGATTATCGCTCCGATGTGCTCGTGTTCTCCAGCAGCGATGGCGTCGCCTACGACTTCGAGTACGTGCTGGCCAGCGGTTCCGAATTCGGTGTGTGGTCCTACGAGGACCCCCGGGTGCAACGAGTGATCGATGCCGACGGGGTCACCCAACTCTTCATGACCTACACCGATCTGCCTGACCCCGAAGCCAACCTGGTGTGGAGAATCGGAATCCATCGGGTCGTCTTCGAAGAGGGCCGGGTCCAACTCAATCGTGATTCGGGCCGTGTCATCGGCCCGCCGAACGTACCCGACAAGGATGCGGTCGTCTTCAACCTCTCCGATGGCCGGGTCGCCCTCATCCATCGGGCGTATCACGATATCCAATTGGCGATCTTTGACTCCCTCGACGATCTGCTGAGCCCCGATCCCGGCTACTGGGATGTGCACATGTCGACCATTTCCGAGCACACCATCATCCGGCCCTCGCCGGACGGGGCCGGTGTCGGAGCCGGCGCCCCACCGATCGCCACCGAGAGTGGGCTCATCTTCTTCTATCACGAGCGAGGCGCCGATGCCGTCTATGACGCCAGAGTGTGTCTGCTCGATCCGGCGACCGCCCGAGTGGTGGCCATCGTTCCCGAGCCGGTCCTGGTCCCAGAGTTGTCCTGGGAGTGCCATGGAGAAGTCGACAACGTCGTCTTCATCCAGGGCGCCCACTCGCTCGGCGATGGCCGGATCTACGTCACCTACGGGGCCGGAGATCAAGCCGTCGGAGCTGGAGTCATCGAGGAGCAGTCCATCCTCGACGCTCTCATCGAGGTTTGAGGCGTGTGCCCGCTGTAAGGCCCACAGCGCCGAGATCGTCGACTCGGCCCCAGCATTTTCGCTGACTCCATCACCGGTCAGACCATCGTGTCCTGCTCCTGATCGGGCGTCGTAGACCGGTACTCCCACGTCATTCAACCCCAGAAACCACGACGCCGCCTTCGCGGCGTGGCCCAACCACACCGGATCGGCCGTGGCGCTCCACGCCGCCAGAGTCGCATCGAGCATGGCCGTCGCCTCCAGTGGCTGTTGGTCGAACGCCGGCGAGGCGTCTTCCGGGCCTCGCCCTCCGACCGGTGTGAAAGAGAAGTGGTCCCCCTCCAACTCGACCTCGATCAGCCAGCGAAGGAGACGAAGCCCGTCGTCGACGAGAGCGGGACGGTGACGTGCCATCCCGAGGGCGATCATGCACTCCGGGAGCCTGGCGTTGTCATAGGCCAGCCGGGTTTCCGGCCAGATCCATGACCCGTGACCGATCTCGGGGAGCATGTCCATGACGGAATCGGCCAGCGTCTCGCCGTACGGGTCTCCCGGCTCCCGCACCAGCAACGCAGCCGCCCCGAGACCCGCATAGACCCAGGGTCGGATCGAGGGGTCACGCAGCGGCCGCAGGCGTTGCAGAGCGCGCACCGCCCGGTCCGATGTCGAGGTCTCGACTGCCTCGGCAGCCGTGATCCCCAGACCCCATATCGCCCGCCCATGGGCATCCGCCGACCACGGGCCACCCCAGGTCTTGTCCGACGTCAACCGGTTTCTCAGCACACCATCGACTATGGCGCGCTCGAGAAACGAGAGATATACCTCGGTCATTCGAGACGCCTCGCTGCTCGGACGGGCCCATCTCGTGGTTACCACCAGGGCCCGGGCTGCGTCCTCGGCGGTGTACCCATGTCGACGATTCGGGATCAGACCGGTGGCGTGCTCGAAGATCCCCGTGTCGTCGGTGAGGTGAGCGAGATGGGTCAGGACCGGTCGCAGGCCCCGGGGAGCCCGACTCATGACAGGGTCAGGGCCGAGTTCTTGATTTCACCTGTGGCGATGACGTCGTATCTGGCAGCGACACGTGGCCATGAGAAACGGAGCCCGATCCGTCGGGCATAGGATGCGGCGTTCACCAGCGCGGCCGGGTTGGTGGCAAAACGATCGATGGCTCGGGCGATGGCTGGTGGGTCGCGGTGAGGGACGATGACCCCGGCCCCTCCGGAAAGTGTCTCCACCGCATGGGGAAAGGCGGTGGCGATGACCGGCAGCCCTGCCGCCAACGCCTCGACCAGCACTCCTGACGTGACCTGCTCCCTGCTGTCGTATGGGAGTAGAGCGATATGAGCGGCCCGGATCCTCTCATTCAGGTCCTCCATGGGCAGATACCTGTCTTCCATTTCCACCTGGGCTTCAACACCCAGGTCAGAGGCCAGCGTCATCAGGTGATCTCGGTATGCCTCGCCCTCCCGGCGACGCACGTTGGGATGCGTTGCGCCGGTGATCACAAGGCGGGGCGGGACCTCGAGATGCCGGAGCAGGGGCAAGGAGCGGATCGCCCACTCGAGCCCCTTACCTGGCCCGATCAACCCCCAGTTGAGGATGTTCAGCGATTGGCCCGGTGGCGGGGGGGCGACTCGAACCGACAGGACGGTTGCGCCATGCGGTATGACTTCCACGTTCCCCGCGTCTATCGCATACAGCCGCACCAGTCGTCTCCTGGCCTCATTGGACATGACCACGATCCTGGCGGCGAGTCTGCCCATCTCCTCGAGGATCTCGCGTTGATGAGGCGTGGGGTCAGCGGGCACGGTGTGGACTGTGACGACCACCGGGATCGGTGCGAGTGCGCAAAGCTCCAACACCCTTGCCCCGTCGTCAGGCCCGAATATGCCGTATTCGTGCTGGATCCACAACAGGTCGTAGTCGTGGCAGAGGTCCGCTATCTCTTCGGCCCAGTCGACCGATCCCGGATCCACCTCGACCACCATCTCGGGAGCCAGACAGATCGAATTGTCTCCTTCGGGCACCAGACGCGCCACTCGCCATGTGGAGCGGATCTCGTCGCTGTCGGATGCCGACGTGAGCAAGGCCCGGGTGAAAGTTGCTATCCCGCACTGTGTCGGTGGGAAGGTCGATACCACCAGGATGCGCTTCCCCGACGATTTGTCGATCACGGCGGTCACCCCATCGCTCCGCGTCTCGATCATCGGTTCCACGTCCTGTTCGGTCATAGGGTCTTTGGTCCCTACCCAGTGTTGCCGTGCCGCCGCGCTAGCGATCATCGCGGACCGGCCCGTGAGCCTCGTGTCCGCCGATCGACCACCTGCCTCCGAGGCGAGGTGGCAGGGCTCTAAGGGGCCTTGGGCCCCGAGTCGACCACCGTCTGGGGCAACCCTGCCGAGTATTGGCCGAAGTTGTCCCGAAACATCCCGGCAAGACGCTTTCTCTGGAGGTCATAGGCGTCCTGGTCGGCCCAGGTCTCACGTGGTGATAGGAGTTGTTGGGGGACACCGGGGATCGAATGTGGGACGGACAGACCGAAGACCGGGTCCTCGTCGTAATCGACGTCATCGAGGGCACCCGATAGGGCTGCGTTCAGCATTGCCCGGGTGTGGGGTATGCGGATCCGGCTCCCGACCCCGTAGGGCCCGCCGGTCCAGCCCGTGTTGATCATCCAAACCGCCGGGTTGTGTCGATCGATCTTCTCTGCCAGGACGTTTGCGTATTGCGCCGGCGGCAAAGGCAGGAAGGGTGCGCCAAAACAGGGCGAGAAAGTGGCGACCGGATCGGTGACTCCACGCTCCGTCCCCGCCACCTTGGCCGTGTAGCCGGAGAGGAAGTAGTACATCGCCTGCTCCTTGGTCAGGCGTGCGATCGGTGGCAGCACACCGAAGGCGTCGGCCGAGAGGAACACGATGTTCGAGGGATGGGCGCCCAGGCCGCGCCGCTCGGCATTGGGCAGGTGGGCCAGCGGGTAGGCGCACCGGGTGTTCTCGGTCTTGGAACCATCATCCCACTCGGGAATGCGGGTGTGGGCGTTCACCACGACGTTCTCGAGGATGGTTTCGAACTGGTTGGCCGCCTCGAAGATGAGGGGCTCGTCCTCCTCGCTGAGATGAATGGTCTTGGCATATGACCCACCTTCGATGTTGAAGATGCCGTCGTCTCCCCAGCCGATCTCGTCGTCGCCGATCATCGATCGGAGCGGGTCGGTGGCCAGGGTGGTCTTGCCGGTGCCGGAGAGCCCGAAGATGACCGCCGAATCCCCATCGGCGCCAGAGCTCGCCGACGCGTGCATGGAGAGGACCCCTTGTTTGGGGAGGAGATAGTTCATGACGGAGAACACCGACTTCTTCACCTCGCCGGCATAACGGGTGCCGCCGATGAGCAGGATCCGCTTGGCGAAGCTGATGCAGACGAACACCTCGCTCCTGGTCCCGTCCCGTCGAGGCTCCGCCTTGAACTCAGGGGCATGGACGATGGTGAAGTCGGGCACGAACGCCTCGAACACATCCGAGGGGTCGAAGAGACGGGGAAGGATGAACATGGTTCGTGCGAACAGGGAGTGCCATGGGCTTTCGGTGATGGTCCGAATCGCCATTCGGTTGGCGTCGTCGGCGCCGACGAACAGGTCCTGCACGAACAACTCCTGCTCACCGAGATACCCACAGACCCGCTGATAGAGGGCGTCGAAGACATCGGGATCCATCGGGTGATTCACGTCCCCCCACCAGATCTCGCCCTCGGTGTCGGCCTCTCTGACGACGTACTTGTCCTTCGGGCTGCGACCGGTGTATGGAGTCGTGTCCACCACCAGGGCACCCTTGTGGGCGATCTCGGCCATGCCTCGTTCGAGGGTGTGCTCGTAGAGCCTTGCCGTCGGCAGGTCCCAGTGGACCTTCTTCGTGGGTTTGATCCCATGACCGGTCAGGTCACGTGTTTTCACATCAATTCCTTGCTCGTCCTGACCATCCGTCCCGAGAGACGGTCAGACAATGGGCGATTCGTCCCGGGTCGTCCCCCGAAAGCCCATTCTTACAGCCGTGGCGGCGGGGCCAGACATCGGATCATGGGCGAAGGTTGGCTAGCCGGTGTGTCCCGGTTATGACTGGGGCCCGGGGACGTTGACCACCGGCTCACCCACGCCGACGCGGATGACGAGGGCGTGCGTCGGCTCCGACGCCGGGTTCACTTCGCGATGGATCGTGTTTGGCGGCACGTGCAGGAACTCTCCCTCGGCAGCCTCGGCGTGTCGATCGCCACCCTCACCGAACTCGATGCGAAGAGTCCCATCGATCAGATAGACGAGGGTGTCATTGTCGGCGTGGTGATGCCAGCCGGATGCGGCTGCCGGGTCGGCCGTGGCGATGCCGATCCAGAACCCTTCACCGGCGAGAGCCACCTTCCGCCGAAGCCCATTGGTGCCCGGAGCCTCCTCTAGATCTTCCCGGCCGATCCGCTCGACAGCGGTCATTGGATCTCCTTTCCTCGCTCACCTCCGATAAAAGCACGTCGTCCTGAGTACCCGTCTCGGGCACCTCCGTCCTCATGGGGCCAGCCAGCTCTCCACTCTCTCGCGAGTGACACCACAGTCGAGCAGGATCCTTGCTCCGGGCGATCCCTGATCACGAAGGATCCCGAGGAGGACATGCTCCCCGGAGATGCTGTCTGCGTGCGTCCGCAACGCTTCCCGCAGGGCCAGCTCCAGCACCTTCTTCGAGTCGGGTGAGAACGGGATGTGGCCCTTCGCCGCCCCTTTCGACTCCGACTCGATCAGTGCGGTCGCCTGGTCACGGATCGCAGCGGCGTAATCCTCCCAAAGGGCTCGGCTGACCTCGATGGGGAGGCTTTCGGGTTGATCCAGGAGCCCGAGGAGGAGATGTTCGGTGCCGACGTGATCACTGCCTGCGTCGCGTGCCCTCGCCTCGGCGTGTTTGACCACTGCACGGGTCATGTCGGTGAACCGGGTCAGGAAGAATCCACGTTTCCCGCCCTTCTTGGCGCGTCTGGACACGAATCGCTTTTGCGCCGCCTGTCTCGTCACGCCGAGGACGTGACCGATATCTGCCCACGAGGATCCCGAAGAGCGCGCGGCGTCGACGAAGTGGCCCACCAACTCGTCCGCCAATTCATCGAGGCGACCCGCCAGGACCACTGCGTTGGTCAGACGCTCCAGAGGATCCGCCGCAAATCGGCTTTGCTCGACCGCGGCTATCAGTTGCTTCAGCTGGATGTTCGGAAGTTCCATGATGTCAACCTACAGTTGACGCGTCACCCCTGTCAACACAAAGTTGACATGGATTGGCGATTATTGGGCCGCACTCGGGGGTACGTTGGCGTGGTGCGTCGTTTGCTGCTCCTCGCCCTGATCCCCCTGGCCCTCATACTCGTCTCCTGTGGCAAGTCGTCTGCAGTGAGTGGGGTCGAGGTGAAGCCCTTCGAACAGGTGCAGGCCTCTGATTTCACCTTCGATCGGGACCCGACAGACCGGGGGAGGGGAGTCTTCCATGTGACGACGACCGAGCCGATGATCTGTGCCATCGTTTGGGGAGAGGGTGAGTCACTCGGGAATTTCAACAACTCACTCGCCATGGCGGGGACCGGCATCACCCAGCACGATGTGTTTCTGCCGGGCGCCGAGCCGGGAATCACCTACATGTTCGTCGTCGAAGGCGTGACCGCCGATGGGTCTATCTACCGGTCCGGAGTCGGCACATTCACCCTGCCCGAGACGGGCGGAGACATCTCTTCGACCACCATCGAGGAGCGGCCCAATCTGGCGATGAGTGGCACCGTGGTCGAGTTCAGCTCCGAGTTCAACTCGTCCTTTGCCGCCGAGAAGGCCATCGACGGGGATCTCAGCACCGAGTGGTCGACCGCCGGTGACGGCAACTCGGCATCGATAACGATCGACCTGGGTGAGTCGATGGAAGTCACCGGCTTCGAGTTCATCACCCGATCGATGCCCGACGGCACAGCCATAACCGATGCCTACACCGTCACCGTCGATGGCGGGGAAACCTTGGGGCCGTTCCCGGCGGGCGATCCGGGCAACTTCCGTCCCAGCGATGTCCAGGTCTCCGGCCGGCGATTCACCTTCGCCGTCGAATCGTCGTCGGGTGGGAACACCGGGGCGGTGGAGATACGCATCCTGGGTTGACGCCTTGCCCAGTTCTCTCGGAGGCGACGACTCAAACGATGCCGCGGGCGGCCCAGGCCGTCCCGGTCACCTGGAACGGCGCTTCGGGCTGCAATCGACTACATAGTTCTCGAAGGGCTTGGCGCCGCTCGGGCGCGAGCCCGGCGACGTAGGACCCGGCAGGCCCCACACCGAGGGTGAATGGCTCCCACCAGTCGTCGAAGGTGGAGTGCTCTACCTGAACCGAGATCGAAGTCTCGATGACCTCGTTGAGATGGGCCGATTGAAACAGAGTGGCCAGATCGCCTTCCGTGGAGCCGGAGAGACGGTCCTCGCCGACCACGTCGGGGTCGAGAGATCGGGCCGCTTCCCAGAACAGCGAGAGGGGACCTCCCCCCGTGTTGTGGTCCCACACACAAGCGGCGACGATGCCACCTGGTCGGGTGACCCGTCTCATCTGACCGATGCCGGCGGCAGGGTCGGCCATGAAGTGCACCACGAGTTGAGCCAGGGCAGCATCGAAGACGTCGTCCCCGAAAGGAAGGTCTTCGGCCGCAGCCTCCCGGATATCGACTTGGGGATACCGCTCTCGCATGGCAGCCACGAACTGCGGCGACGGCTCGGCGGCACTGACGCTCCCGCCCCCAACCCGCCTCACCAGCTCGGCGGTGAGGGCACCCGGGCCCGATCCAACGTCGAGGACGTTCATCCCCGGCCCGATATCGGCGAAGTCGGAGAATACCGTGGCAAGCGGCTTCGAGTACCGGCCCATGAAGACGTCATAGGAATCGGCGGATACAGCGAACTTCACCGGGGCAATCTACGTAGTGTGCGGCGGACATGGCCGGTGCCGCGTCGTACGACGTCGTGGTGGTTGGAGCTGGGGCGGCGGGATCCGTCGTCGCCGCCCGTCTAGCCGGCGGAGGGGATTGCTCGGTTCTACTACTCGAGGCCGGTCCCGACGTCCGGAAGGCAATTCCAGAAGGGCTCCGGGACGGCTGGGCGCTCGATCGTGACTTCTACTGGAGGATCGACTCCGAGCCCGACGAGGCGGTCGGAACCCAAATGGTCCCGCGATGCCGACTGGTTGGGGGCACCTCGTGGATGACCAGATTCGCCGTGCGGGGGTCCCCGGCCGACTTCGAGGAGTGGGCCGGTCTCGGCAATCCAGGTTGGGGCTTCGACGACGTGCTGCCCTACCTCGAGAGCCTGGAGGACGACCACGACTTCGCCGATCAGCCCTGGCACGGCTCGGGTGGTCGGATTCCGATCGATCGCTACCTCGGCATCGAGCGAAGCCCGGTACACCGGGCGTCGATCAGAGCCATCGAAGCGATCGGCATCCCCGCAGTCGACGACCACAATCGCCCTGGTGCCGTGGGCATCGGTCCGATGCCGATGAGCTCTCGCAACGGGGTTCGGGTGAGCGTGGCCGATGCCTATCTATCGGTCGAGGGACAGCCGTCGAATCTGACGATCACACCCGATGTCCTGGTCGATCGCGTCGTCATCGAACGGGGACTCGCCACCGGGGTCAAGTTGCTCGATGGCACCGAGATCCGGGCGGAATGGGTCGTGGTGTCATCGGGTGTCTTCGGGAGCCCCGGGCTGCTCATGAGGTCGGGGATCGGACCGGCGTCCCATCTACTCGAGCATGGCATCACACCCTTCGTCGACCTGCCCGGTGTCGGGGAGCGGCTGGGCGACCATCCGGGCACGGACGTGGACTGTGGCTACCGCGGAGAAGGTCGCCCCAACCCGGTCCTGCACTCGATTGGCACGTTCCACAGCCGAAATACCGTGGCGACAGCCCCACCCGATCTGATGTTGTGGGTGACCGATCCAGGAGACGAGCCCGAGTTCTTCATCGACGCCGTGCTCCTCAAACCAGAGGCACGAGGATCGGTTCGGCTTCGCTCCCCGGATCCAACTGATGCCCCAGTGGTGAGACTGCCCGCATGGCGCCAGAACGGCTTCGACTTGGAGCGGCTGGTCGAAGGGTATGAGGTCGCACTCGAAGTCTCACATCATCGCGAGTTACGGGACCATTGTGACGGCGGGCCACGGCCGGGCCGAAGTCGCCAGGAGCTGCGAGACGAGGTTCGCCAGAACAGTTGGTCGGTTCCTCACTTCGTTGGCACCTGCTCCATGGGCCCCGATCCCGCCGAAGGTGGTGTGGTCGACGACATGGGCAAGGTCCACGGGGTCGATCGGCTGAGCGTGATCGATGCCTCGATCATCCCGATCGTCCCCAGTGGGTTCACCCATCTGCCCACGATCATGCTGGCGGAGCGTCTCGCAGAGAACCTGGACTCGATTCTGTGATTGGGCAGCCACGAAGGCGGACCAATTCGCATACCGAGTCATGATTTTGATGCCGAGTAGGGCGGCGCGAGGTCATGGAGCCCGTCTCCTCCTGACCGTCTGGATCTGGCGGTCGAGCGCCATGACTGCGAATGAGTAGTTTTGACGGGCGATTTGAGTAGTTCGTCTTGGCGGATCGTCCTGCACGCTTCTCCCACGGGGTGAACAATTGGAGTAGGCGAGGGCCCGGAGTGGGAGGCGTGGGAGATGAGATCCAGACTTCTGTTGGCTTTGTCGGTGATTGCGTTGCTGCTAACGGCCTGTGGAGGCGGCGGCAACGTCGATACGGGAGACGAGCCAGCTCCCACCACGTCCGTCGCCCCTCCGTCGGGCAGTTCCACGTTGGACAAAGGCAACAGTGGTCAGGCTCCTGCCGGGGCGTCGGGTCCTACCGCCGGTGGAGTAGGCACGTTCAGCGTCGATGGGGAATCCTTCGACAATGTCCCTGTTGCCCGGTGCGAGCCGTTCTCGGTAGGGGATGCGCCGAGCGAGGCCGATCTGTCGTTGGTTGCCTTGGTTGGAAGCATGGAGGGGCTCAACCTCGATCTCAGCAGCAGTGACGGTTTTGCCATGGGAGACAACGAGATGATCACATTCACCCAACAAACGCTGAATGTGGACTACTCCCGCTCCGGCGACGCCGGTATAGAGCAATTCACCGGGTTTGCGAGCAATGACATCGACGACAATTGGTACGTCGGCGGTGCTCCGATGCCAGGCGAGGAGAAGACCCCCATGACAGAGGCTCCATTCACCCGTGACGGGGATCGGATCAGTGGTTCGATGACCCTCGACCAGGACTGGCCAGAAGGTTCAAGCGGCGTTATCGAGGTCAGCTTCGACTTCGAGATTCCGTCGGAGATCGTCGATTGTTCACTATGAGCCCTCGGATCGCGGTCGCGGCTTCGATCATGGTTCTTCTCGCCGCCTGCGGAGGGGCATCGAATGTGAGCCAGGAAGGGGCTGACGCCACCCCGGCCGTGGATACCGGAGACGACAACGGTTCTGGCGGCGGCGGCGATGTCCTGGCGACGATGCAGGTGGCGGGTGACAAATGGGAAATGACAAATGTTGCGTGCATCGCCGGTGTCGATTCTCTCGACTTCGTGGCCTCTGATGGAATGATCGGGGTGAGCGGGGACGTGACCATGACTGTCAAGGTCATCGGAGACTGGTCCGGGGACTCCGGTGGCCAGATCGAGTCGATCGACATCAGCTTGGTCGAAGGTGAGTTGTTCAATCCAGATCGGGCATGGCAGGCCACCCTCGATGTCGGAGCGGCATCCGTCACCGTGAACGGGACGAGGGTGCACGGCGAAGGTCTGTTCGACGACCTCCTCACACAAGGAGATGTCGAGGCCGAGCAAGGGAGTTTCGATGGCGAGTGCCCTGAGGATTTGGTCGAGCCCGAGGTGGTTGAGACCACGATTCCCGACTACCCGGTCGACGGGATGGTGACGGTTGGTGGTGAGACCTTCACTTTCACCTATGAGGCGCCAGGTGGGATGTGCGGCCAGGATGCCGGTGACGGGAAGTTCGCGTCGAGAGGCTTTCTGGTCGACGATCCGACTCGCCAACTCGTCTTCACATACGGTTTACCCGAGGCAACTCCAGACGCGAGCCCTGTCCTCCAGATAGTGATATATGCACAGGATGGGAGTCAGCTCTGGTATTCCTCGATCGGATATGGCTTCGATGTGGGCACCGTTGACAACCTCACCCGGGAGGGAAACACCGTGACGGCCACCGGGACACTGCAGAAGTCCGGTTCCAGCCCCGAGGAGTATGCCGAGTTCACAGCGGAGGCGACCTGTAGCCGATAGGCGGGATCGCTGAGCAGGTAGGCGAGAATGCGTCGCTGAGAGCCCGCCGTTCAACGTCACGGTGGCGGGTAACGGTGCTGTGAGGTCAATCCGTGC
Organism: Acidimicrobiia bacterium; assembly: GCA_049578105.1. Lineage (GTDB taxonomy): Bacteria > Actinomycetota > Acidimicrobiia > Spongiisociales > ZC4RG35 > JARDZU01. Next base: position 24,869 of record JBAULI010000184.1, read on the forward strand.
TGGCCGGCAGACGGTGTCATCGGTTCCCGGTCCGACGAGCATTGCAGGCTCGCCATCGCATCAGACCCCTGCGATAATCCATGATCCCGCGCCCGTAGCTCAATTGGATAGAGCGTCTGACTACGGATCAGGAGGTTGAGGGTTCAAGTCCTTCCGGGCGCGCCACGCCAAAGCCCCTGCTCGGGCATGGGCTGGCACTCTGCGGTCGCCTCACCGACACGGTCTCCACAGGCTTCGCGACGATAGGATGACCGTGCGATGGTGAGTGACAATCGAATCTCCGCCGTGCTGGTGTCGACCGATCTCGAGACGGCTCGACGTTTCTATGAGGACAAGGTCGGGCTGAAACTCTCGGCCGAGACCATCCCCAACCATCTGCTCTTCGAAGCGGGGAACGGGACCACGCTGTTGATCTACGGTCGGCCAAACGGCAATCTGGCCGACCACACCCAGGTTCGGTTCTGGAGCAACGACATCGGCAGGGACGTCGCATCCCTCGCCGAGCGCGGTGTCGTGTTCGATGACTACGACACGCCCACGTTCAAGACCGTGGACCATGTGGCGACCACTCCCATCGGACGCTCTGCCTGGTTCAAGGATCCCGACGGCAACACGATCGCCATCTTCCAACCTGCCTAGCGATTGTCGAGACGGGGTCAGACCGCCTCGGTTCTTCGCCACCATGCCCATGTCGCCAGGATTGTCACAGCGCTCAGGACCGGCACCAGCGTTATCTGAATCCAGCTCAAGGCGGGCACGCCCTCGGTGCCGGCTACGGCCATCAGGCCCGGCACCGTGTATGGAAACCATCCCCCAGTCCCGAGCAGGACGGCGATCTGCGCAATGGCCACGATCACGATCAAGGCCCCGATGGCCGGAAGGTACCCGCGGCCCACACTGGCGACCAGCCCGATGCTCAGCGCGAGTAGTCCGGTGGAGATTGCGATAGCGAGCAGCCAGAGCAAGCCAGGGACGATCACTCGGGCCTCCAGGGGCCCCACCGAGGCCACCATGCCGACGAGCGCCGTCATCGCGACGACGAGGACGGCGAGGGCGGCCACCCAGCAACCGAGGACGATGAACTTCGCCGTGGCGATCGTCCCTCGCGAGACCGGAAGGGCGAACAATGAGGCAAAGGTCCGATCGGAATGCTCCCGGCCAAACACCCAAGCCACCACCACCCCAGCGCCGATGAATCCGGCGACGGCGACTATCTGGTCGACTGCTCCCAGGAATCCTTCCCAACCCTCGCCAACGATGAGCGCTCCTGCTTTCTGACCGAGAGCACCCGGCCCCTCTCCTTGGGCGACTTCATAGAACCCGATTGCCATCAGTGGCAGCAAGACCACCATCAGCAAGGTCGCGGTCAGGGCGACGGGTGATCTCTTCAGCTTCCACCACTCGACACGCAAGGCCCTGGTCATGGCGAAGCGGTGTCATCGGTGAGGTCGGCCTGATAGACGATCTCGAAAAATCGGCTTTCGAGATCCACACCACTGGAGTCCAACTCACCTACATGCCGACCACGATGGAGCACGGTTATCCGGTCGGCAACGCGGGCCAACTGATCGAAGTGGTGGCTGGAGACGAGTATGGCCGCGCCTCTGTCCCGGTACTCCCCGAGGAGGTCCCTGATGAAGACGACTCCAGCTGGGTCGAGAGCGTTGGCCGGCTCGTCGAGGACGAGGACTGACGGCTGATGGACCGTCGCCGATGCCAAACCGAGTCGTTGGCGATTGCCCAGTGACAATGATCTCGCTCTCCTCCGCGCCCAATGGGCCAATCCGAACCGACCGACTGCCCGTTCGACCAGACCGGCAAGCTCCGCTGGCTCGACTCCGTGGAGAAGGGCGGCTGCCTCGACGTTCTCCTCCACCGTGAGCTCGGGGTAGGCAAACGGCGTCTCTATCAGGTGACCGACATGCGACCACACCCGTGACGGAGCCTCGTGGGCTTCGAAGCCGAGCACTCTGGCAGATCCCGCGTCCGGTCTCAGCATTCCCAATAGGAGACGCATCAGGGTGGTCTTGCCGGCCCCGTTGAGCCCCACGACTGCGTGGATCTCGCCACGTTGGACCGAGAGATCGAAGTGGTCCAGGGCCATCTCGTCGTCGAATTGGCGAGTGAGCCCGTCGGCCAACAGCGGAGGGGTGTCAGCCTTATTCACAGGTGCGACCGCTTGCCAGGGTCGAGAAGATCCATGGCCTCCCGGATTCTCTCGCCGAGTGTTCCACTGTCCTGCTCCTCGGCCCAGTCGAAGAGAGCCGCGGTCAAGGCACCATTGACCGAGCCGGCTGCGACGCGAGCTTCCAGCTTGGAGATCCCGGTCGCAGTGAGCGCCTCGACGATGATTTCCTCGGTTCGCAGGTTGTTCTCCCAGATCCGCGCACGAAGGCTCCGATTGGACGCGGCGAGGCGGATGCGAAGGCGAGTCTGCTCGTCATCGGGCGCCTGGAGCGCGTTCCACGACTCGAGGATGGCGCGTCGGACTCGCTCCAGGGCGGTGAGATCGGCGTCCTGATGACGCACCGCCTCTCCGATGACCGGGTCGTGCGGATCGTCGAGCACCACTGACTCCTTGGTCGGGAAGTAGCGGAAGAAGGTCATGTGGGAGACGCCGGCGGCACTTGCCACCTCTTCGACGGTGACGTTGTCGAACCCATGCTCTGCGAAGAGACTTATCGCCTGGTCTTGCAGCCGCCGTCGGGTCCTCTCGGCTTTGGACATCCTCGAAATGTTAGTCACTAACAATTCATAGGTGCGATCAGACATGCACGCCTCGTCGTGGGTCGTTTCTCGGATCATCAGGGACCTTTGGCACTACACCCGAGTGGCGAACCGCGTGAACACTCGAATCATCCGCAGATATCCGGCTGAAGGAGTCCCCATGTCCTTGTCACTCGACTCTCTCGATCTCCCCGACGTCGTGAACCGCCGAAAGGTCGGTCGTCATGTGTACGTCCTGTCCGGGGCCTTGGCAGTGGTGGGAGCCATCGCCGCCGGTCTCTCCCTCTTCGTCCCTTCGTTGCTCATGGGCACCGATGTGACCAATGGCAACACGAGAGGAACGGCTCTGGTCATGCTGGTGGTGGGGATTCCGACCCTCGCGACCTCGATGTGGTTCACGAGCCACGGCTCCTGGCGCGGGCGCCTCGTCTGGCTGGGTGTGCTCGCCTACCTCGCCTACAACGGTGTCCTCTTCTCCTTTGCCGCCCCGTTCAACAGCCTCTTCCTCCTCTACGTGGCGACACTCTCGTTGTCTGTGTTCTCGATCGCCGGCCTCGTGGGAGACACAGACCCGGATGAATGTGTGCCGCATTTGGGAAGGGCGACCATCGATGGTCTGGCGATCTACACGTGGGTCATCGTCTTGGCCAATGCCCTGGTCTGGCTCAAGGGCATTGCGGCCAACGTCGGCGCCGCCGATCCTGGGGCCTTCCTCGCCGAGACGGGCTTGACGACCAACCCGAGTTACGTCCAGGACCTCGCTTTCTGGCTGCCGATGGCTGCGCTCGCCGCCTATTGGCTTTGGCAGGAGAAGCCATGGGGTGTTGCCCTGGTCGGGTCGTGGCTGGTCTATGGCGTCATCGAGTCGATAGGTGTCGCCTCGGACCAGTGGTTCGGGTACCACGCCGACCCTTCGACCGAGTTCGCCTCGTTGGGGGGGATGGGTCTCTTCATGGCCTTGGCGCTGATCGGCATGGTTCCTCTCTATCTCTTCTTTCGGTCATCGCGTGGAGAAACAGAGACACCATGAGCACTCAGAGCCTGGCGAGACGGGGCGATGACACGAGTTCGTCCATGGCCCCCCAAGGAACATCTTCGAAGTCGGCGCTGGACCGGATCTGGGCCTCCCCATGGATCGGTTGGATCTCGACTTTGGGCATCGCAGCGACCTTCGGGTTGATCAGCGGGGCCGTGACCCCCAGAGGCCCGATAACCAGTGCCGAGGCCCAGGTTTCGATGATCGCTGCTGTCGTGGTTGGAGTGGCCGCCGGTCTCCTCACCGGTCGAAGATGGAGTCTTGTTGTCGCTCCGGTGGCATTTGCTTTGGTCTTCGAGATCACACGCCTGGGTGTCGATGGCCCCACGGTGGACGGCATCCATCTCGATTCTTTCTACGGATGGATCGCCTTCGGCACCGGGCGTCTCTTCCACGGGGCCCTGGTCTTGATCCCGATGGCGATCGGCGGACGCTACGGCGTCGCCTTCTCACGCCGTCTCGGGCGCTCCCGAACCGCTCGGATCAGTGGACCCGGATGGTCGATACTCGGTGTTGGGACGCTGGCCATTCTCCTGCTCGGCGTGCTCCTGGCACTGCCGGCGAGCACTGCACCGATTCTCGGCAGTGACGGCCTCCCGCCGGCCGGCAGCGTTGCCGAACTGACCGAGGTCAGTCTTGGAGGCCATGAGCAGACCGTGTTGATC
>JBAULI010000185.1:0-7931 GCA_049578105.1 Acidimicrobiia bacterium
GGTCAACATCGTGCCTGCGAAGTTTGAGGGAGGTCCCCAGTTCGCGACCAAGCAGCGGGCCCGGGAGCCAAGACGGTCAAAGTCCGCCAGCAGGAAAACTGGCCGGCAAATCAAAAAGGCCGCGGGACCCGGGCCGGTGGGTGGGGGAGGGGAGAGGAACCGGGCCCGGGTCCCACGATGCGATGGGGAGGATCTAGGTCTCCGAGTCCCCTTGGTTCGGTCGATCTCCCCCCATGAATGGGATTGTAGACCCAAGGACACCCTGGACCTTGGCGTCTTCGAACTGTCCGACGTTGCCCGCTACCTTTGCCTGCGAAGCGAGGTGGCCTTGGCCGACTATCCATCCGAATACGAGCTCGATGTGGTCTTGAGGGACGGCGGCGGGGCACGGATCCGCCCCATCAAACCCGACGATGGGCCGTTACTCGTCGACTTCTTCCAAACCCTCGGACCGGAGTCCCGTTATTTCAGGTTCTTTCGGATCAAGGAGACGCTGGAGCCGAAGGAAGTCGAGTTCTTCACCCATGTCGACTACTCCGACCGGATGGCACTGGTGGCGATCCTGGACGGAAAGATGATCGCCGTGGCCCGATACGACCGTGAGGAATCGGACACCGCGGAAGTCGCCTTCGCAGTGGCCGACGCCCATCAAGGCCGAGGGATCGGAACCCAATTGCTCCAGCTACTGACGACTCACGCCTCGTCGCACGGGATCAATCGGTTCCGAGCCTATGTCCTCCCGGAGAATCGCCAGATGATGCGGCTCTTCCGTAACTCGGGCTACGACCTGACTCGGACCATCGAGGATGGGGTGTTCACCGTAGATTTCCCCGTGGCCGACAGCGAAGGTGTGCTCCAGGCCGAGTGGGAGCGGGAGAAGAGAGCGGTGGCAGCCTCGGTGCTCCCTCTGTTCTTCCCACGGTCGGTGGCGGTGATCGGCGCCTCCAGCGACCCGAGCTCGATCGGTGCGAAGCTCTTCCACAACATCCTCTCCTCGGGATTCACCGGTCCTCTGTACCCGGTCAATCCCAAGGCCAAGGTGATCAACTCGGTGTTGGCCTACCCCGCGGTGGGCGATATCCCAGACGAGGTCGACCTCGCCTTCATCGTGGTGCCTCAGAAGTTCGTCATCGACGTTGCTCGCCAATGTGCTGCCGCCGGTGTGAGAGGCATCGTGGTCATATCAGCCGGATTCTCCGAGATCGGAGAAGAAGGTGCGAGGCTGGAACAAGAACTGCTGGAGATCGTCCACGACTCCGGGATGCGGATGGTCGGCCCCAACTGTATGGGTCTTCTCAACACCGTCTCGTCGGTGAATCTCAACGGGACCTTCGGCCCGGTCTATCCGCCACCCGGCAATGTGGCGATGTCCAGCCAGTCGGGCGCGCTCGGTATCGCCATCCTCGACTACGCCGCCAAGAACAACATCGGAATCTCCCAGTTCGTCTCGGTGGGCAACAAGGCCGACGTGAGTGGAAACGATCTGATCCTGTCGTGGGAGGACGATCCCCAGACCGACGTGATAACCCTCTATTTGGAATCCTTTGGCAACCCCAAGAAGTTCTCGCGCATCGCGAGACGGATAGGACGTCGCAAACCGATCATCGCAGTCAAGTCGGGGCGGACTTCGGCTGGGAGCAGGGCGGCCTCGTCCCACACCGGCGCTCTCGCCTCGTCCGACGTGGCGGTGCAGGCACTCTTCCGACAGGCTGGGGTCATCAGGGTGGACACCATCGAGGAGCTCTTTGCCGTCGCCAGCCTCCTGGCGAGCCAACCCATCCCCAAGGGAGAGAGGATTGGGATCGTGACGAATGCCGGTGGCCCCGGGATACTGGCCGCCGACGCTCTGGAGGCGAATGGCCTCACCCTTCCCGAGTTGTCACAGGCCCTTCGAGACCAGATAGGGAGCAAGCTCCCGGCCGAGGCTTCAACGCGGAATCCGGTCGATCTCATCGCGTCGGGTGGCCCGGAGCAGTTCGAGCACGCCGCATCCCTCCTCCTCCAATCTGGTGAGGTCGATGCAGTGATTGTCATTTACGTCCCCGTCTCGCCCGAGGGAGCTCGTGACGTCGCAGCCGCCATCCGACGCGCACAAGCATCCAATCAAGGCGATGTTCCCCTTCTCTCGGTCTTCATGCAGTCCGGAGATGCTGCTCAGCTGTTGGCCGGAGGCGAGGGCCAGAGGACGGTGCCCACCTATTTGTTCCCTGAGTCGGCCGCCCTGGCACTCGCCCGAGCGGTGCGTCATGGACAGTGGCGTCTTCGCGACCCGGGAATCGAGGCGCGACTCGCCGACGAGACAGTCGACGAGCTGCGCCGGCTGGTCGACGAAGGCTTGGAGTCGGTCGGCGCCAGTGGCGGCTGGCTGGAGCCGGGGAGGGTCGAAGAGATTCTCCGGACCGTTGGGCTGCAGGTCCCGCGTTCCGCCCTCGTCCACTCCAGCGTCGAGGCAGTTGCGGCCGGGGAGTCGATGTCAGGCGCGGTGGTAGTCAAAGTGATCTCCGACTCGGCACTGCACAAGTCCGACGTCGGTGGAGTGGTCCTCGGAGTCGAGGGGCCAGCCGCCATCGGCGAGGCCTATGACACGGTCACAAATGCGGTCGGCGATCCTCAGGGCGCACTGATACAGGAGTTCGTGGCAGGCGGTCACGAGGTCCTGATCGGGATGACCCAGGACCCGACCTTCGGCCCGTTGGTCGTCTTCGGGCTTGGTGGGGTCTACGTCGAGCTCCTCCAGGACGTGGCATTCCGAATCCACCCTCTCACTGAGGTGGACGCCAACGAGATGGTCCGGGAGATCAAGGGCTTCAAGCTCTTGCAGGGCTATCGGCACGAGCCGCGCGGAGATGTGGATGGCCTCGAGGAGGCCCTCCTCAAGGTCTCGGGTCTGATCTCGGCTGTCCCCGAGCTGGTCGAGATGGATCTCAACCCGGTGAAGGTCCTCGAGCCGGGCAGCGGTGTCGTGGTCGTCGATGCCAGGATGCGTCTTCGGCCGGTCGAGGCGAAGCGTCATCCTCGGATGCGTGATCTCCCGGGCGTGACCACCTGATCGGGGGTAGGTTCCACGGCACAAGGAGGGCCAATTGTCCTATCTCAGTTCACCCCCAGAGGATCTCGCCGGGGAGACGGTCGAGGAGATGTTTCGGGTCGATCGGGAGCGGGTTGGCTATGTGCCCAATTACACAAAGCTCTTTGCCCTCCATCCCGACGCCTACCGGGGATGGCGGTCCCTCATAGGCGCCATCGCCGGGCAGATGGACCAGCGACGCTATGAGCTGGCCACCGTCGGGGCAGCGCGTCGTCTTCGCTCCTCCTATTGCTCCTTGGCTCACGGCAGCATCCTCGCCGACGAGTTCCTCGGGCCGGAGGTGGTCGAGGACCTCATGAGTGATCCGTCGTCCGCTCCGATCGACGAGCTCGAGCGGGCCATCGTCTTACTGGCCGGGAAGGTCGCCGACGACGCGACCGCCGTCTCGGAGGCCGATATCGCCACCCTGCGTGATCAGGGTTTGAGTGATCGTGAGATATTCGACGTCATCCTCGCCGCCTGTGCCCGCAGCTTCTTCTCCAAGGTGCTCGATGCCACGGGGACCCTCGCCGACGGCGTCTATCGCGAGCTGGATCCACAGCTGCGTGACGCCCTCACGGTGGGACGCCCCATCGAAGGCTGACCCATGCCGGATTCATCAAGAGATCCGGGGGTGACGCAACATTGATACCTGACACCGAGTTTCTCGCTGGGATGACAGCGCTCGAAACCACCTATCTGGCCACGGACGATCCACTGATGCAATCGGGTTACAGCGGGGGAAGAGAACGCTGGATCGTCGAGCGATCCCCATTGGCTGAGGCGATCGACCGCAGTGGAGACTTCCTGGACGTCGGGTGCGCCAACGGGGTCTTGCTCGAGGATGTCGTCAGGTGGGCCGCCGCACACGGTCATGCGATCGTCCCGTTCGGGATCGATCTCGGACCAGGTCTGATCGACCTCGCTCGACGACGACACCCCGGTCATTCCACCAACTTCGTCGTCGCCAACGCCTGGGAGTGGGCACCCGATCGGGGTTGGGACTACGTCTTCGCCCTCGTAGATCTCGCTCCGGTGCACCTCGTCGAACATTGGGTGCGACGTCTCCTCTCTTGGGTCTCGATCCCCGGTCGGCTGATCATCGGCTCATACGGGAGCCGGTCTCGATCGATCGACCCTGTCGACGTGTCGACGCTTCTCTTCCGTATCGGCTTGAGGGTGTCGGGTCAATCGTCCGCACCCGGTGCAGAGCCGATCACCAGGTTCGCCTGGGTGGATGTCGTCTAGCCTCGGCGCATGGAACACGTCGAATTGACCGTCGACGATCATGTCGCCCTGGTGTGGCTCGATCGCCCACCGATGAATGCGCTGTCGGAAGAAGTGGCACGAGAGCTCAAATCGGCCTTCGAAGGATGTCGCGACCCGAGTATCCGGGCGGTGGTGATCACGGGACAGCCTCACTTCGCGGCCGGGGCCGATATCAAGGGGTTTCAGGCCACTTTCGATGCAGGTGGCGAGGAACGTTCGGCTTGGACCCTGCAGGAGGCCATATCCACCCTCGAGTCATTGGAGAAGCCGACCATCGCCGCCATTCACGGCTACGCGCTCGGGGGAGGGCTCGAGCTGGCTATGGGAGCGGACTTTCGGTTCATGGCCGACGATGCCAGAGTCGGACAGCCCGAGATCCTGCTCGGCCTGATTCCCGGCGCTGGGGGGACTCAACGTCTGGCCCGGCTCGTCGGTTATCAGCGGGCCAAGGAGCTGGTGCTCACCGGGCGGCATGTCGATGCCGAAGAGGCGCTGCGTATAGGCCTGGCCGATGAGGTCTGCCCAACGGACGACCTGATGGATCGCACCATGGAGCGAGCCCGGGAGCTGGCCACGATGCCCACTCGAGCGATCGCCGCGGCCAAGAAGGCACTCAATCGGGGCTACGGCCTCCCCGTGGATCAGGGTCTGTTGATCGAGCGCGACGCTTTCTCGGAGACATTTGCCAGCGAGGATGCGCGGGAGGGTGTCGCCGCCTTCATCGAGAAGAGAGAGCCGCACTTCAAGGGTCGCTGACCAGTCTCTCTCCCAGACGTCTCAGGTTCCCGCGCCAGATGTGGCGGAGGAACGGTTGGGCGATCCAGGCTCCGATCGGCCCTCCCAACCACCACGGGAACCGGAGCCGCTCCGACCAGGTCAGCACCGAACCACTTCCTGAGGTCTCGACGAGGAATCTCCCGATTCCGGAGACGGCACCGACGTGCTCCACCCCCACCGCTCTGCCCTCCTCCCACTCCACGACGGTCATGAGATCGGTGGTGTGAAACGGGCCGATCCGGGTCGGGACCCTCATCTGTGTCCCGAGACCTCGGGTTTTCGAGTCGACGAACTCGATGTCGCCGGCGTCCGCCATCCACTCCGAGTGGGAGGCCAGGTCGGCGAGCTCGGACCACACCGCCGCAGCCGGTGCTTCATATCGGATAGTGATCGTGATCATTGCTGTTATCTCAAGGGGGGCGACCCCCTTGTATCCCCCCGCTCCACTCGATGTCTACGCGTCCTGGTCTGAACTGGGGTTGAACAGGCCTCCTGTACCCCCCCGGCTCCACTCGATGTTGGTCCGTCTGTTCTGAACTGGGGTTGTTTCGGCCCCGTGCATCCCCCCGCTCCCATCTCAAGGGGGGGCGACCCCCCTTGTATCCCCCCGCTCCACTCGATGTTGGTCCGTCGGGCCTGAACTGGTTTGAACGGGCCTCCGATGCCCCGGCTCCCATATCAAGGGGGGGCGACCCCCCTTGTATCCCCCCGCTCTACTCGATGTTGGTCCGTCAGGTCTGAACTGGGGTGGAACTGGCTTCCTCGTACCTCCGCTCTACTCGGCGTTGGTCTCGTTCGCTCTGAACGGGGTTGTGTCTTCCAAAGGGTCTTCGTGGCTGATGGTATTGGTGGATGGCTCAACGACGCGATGCTGCGACAATTGGCCGCCGATTGATCTATCTCGACCACGCCGCCACGACACCGATGCGTCCCGAAGTCTGGGAGGCGATGTCTCCGTTCGCCCAGGACAACTTTGGGAACTCATCTGGCGTCCATGAGGTGTCCAGACGCGCCAAGAACGCACTGGAGGAGGCGAGGGAGTTGGCAGCGTCGTTGATCGGCGCCACACCACGGGAGATCATCATCACTTCAGGGGGGACGGAATCGGACAATTTGGCGCTCAAGGGGACCGTGCTGAACACGCTGCCCCGTCGGGGAGTGGTCACGGTGGCAACCGAGCACGAGGCCGTGCTCGAAACCGTGGACTTTCTCCGGCGTCTGGGGTCCCCCGTGACGATCGTGGGAGTCGATGGGTCGGGTCAGGTCGATCGTGCCGTCCTTCTCGACGCCATCGACGCCAACACGGCCGTCGTCTCGATCATGCTGATGAACAACGAGACCGGTGCCATCCACGACTTGAAGGAGATCGTCGAGAGCATCCGGCGTCATGATCCTGAAGTCGTGATCCATACCGATGCGGTTCAAGCCTTCTCGTCCGAGCCGATCGACGTGACGGAGCTCGGCATCGACCTTCTCACGATCACGGCACACAAATTCGGGGGACCAAAGGGAGCAGGCCTGCTCTACGCCAAGGAGGGGTCGAGACTCGAGCCGGTACTTCACGGAGGTGGGCAGGAGCTCGGACGCCGCTCCGGCACCCACGACGTCGCTGGAGCGGTGGGCCTCGCACGGGCGATGAAGGCTGCCGTGGCCGACCGACAGCGTTTCCGCGGCGAGGTGGGCCGGATACGCGACGATTTCGAGAAGAGACTCGTGGCCGGGATTCAGGACGCCACGGTCAACACGCCGACCGAGAGCCGCTCACATCATCATCTCAACGTGAGGTTTCCCGGGGTGAGCAACGAGACTTTGCTGTTGCGACTCGACCAGGCGGGTGTTGCCGCCTCGGCGGGATCGGCTTGTCAATCTGGCGCATCCGAGGTGTCGCACGTGCTCGAGGCGATGGGTCTCACATCCGACGAGGCACGTGAGAGCGTTCGTTTCAGCTTTGGCTGGGACAGCACGCCTGACGAGGCAATCGAAGCGGCGGAGATCGTGGTCGACCTGGTGGAGAGTCTGAGATGAGGGCTCTGGTGGCGATGTCGGGTGGGGTCGATTCGTCGGTGGCCGCCGCCTTGATGAGAGAAGAGGGCCACGACGTCATCGGGGTAACGCTCAAATTGTGGTCGGGGCCAAACGGCGAAGCACCGACGGCCGGCTGCTGTACCGTTTCCGACGCCGAGGATGCGCGGCGGGTTGCTGCCCAACTCGGGATTCCCTACTACGTCTTGGACTACACCGAGGAGTTTCGTGATGGTGTCGTCGATCGGTTCGTCACCGACTACGTGACCGGACGAACGCCGAATCCCTGCATCGAGTGCAACAGGACCGTCAAGTTCGATCGGCTGCTCGGGAGGCTCGACGATTTCGAATGCGACGTCCTGGTCACCGGCCATCATGCCCGAAATGTCCTTTCCGGAGGCACATGGACGCTGCACCGGGGCAGGGACGGGGCCAAGGACCAGTCATACGTTCTCTCGATGCTCACTCAAGCAGAGTTGACTCGCACCCGGTTCCCGGTGGGAGAGTTGACCAAGACGGAGGTCAGGGAGATCGCCTCGGCAATGGGCCTCCGGACCGCATTGAAGCCGGAGTCGATGGACATCTGCTTCGTCGGCCAAAGGGACTATCGGGGGTTCATGAGGGAGGCGGCGCCCGGAGCATTCACATCTGGGCCACTCGTCGGCAGCGATGGCCGGGATCTGGGTCGACACGATGGGATCGCCGGATTCACCGTCGGTCAACGTCGCGGTCTCGGTGTTGCGCTGGGCGAGCCGCGGTTCGTCATAAGGATCGAACCGACGACGTCGACCGTCGT
>JBAULI010000186.1:0-2734 GCA_049578105.1 Acidimicrobiia bacterium
CTCCAGGGTGTCGCCGACGGGCAGGCCACCAAGATCTTCCTGCCTCTGGACACTTCCGGTGTCCTGGGGAGCGTGGCTGCGATAGGTGAGATGTTCAAGGAGAGTCAGGGCGGCTCGACGATGTAGCGCGGCGAGCGCCCTCGACAAGAAGGGCCGGCCCCCGCAGGGGGCCGGCCCTTCTACATCGTCAGGAGTGGTCGATCGAGAGCGGCGGCGACCCTGGCCACCGTTGCCATCGTCGTGGCGAAGCCCTCGAGTGTGAGGCTCTGCGGCCCGTCGCTGAGAGCCTCGTCCGGGTTGTCGTGCACCTCGATCAGAAGGCCGTCCGCCCCCGCAGCCACACCGGCGGCGGCGAGGCTGGGGACCAACGATCGCTTGCCGGCGGCGTGGCTGGGATCGACGATGACGGGCAGGTGCGATCTCTCCTTGAGCACCGGAACGGCGCTGATGTCCAGTGTGCCCCGTGTGGCCGTCTCGAACGACCGGATCCCCCTCTCACAGAGCACCACTCTCGGATTGCCGGCACCGACGATGTACTCGGCGGCCAGCAGCATCTCCTCGATGGTCGACATGAGGCCACGCTTGAGGAGCACCGGCTGTGGCTGCTCCCCCACGGCCGACAGCAGCCGAAAGTTCTGCATGTTCCTGCTGCCCACTTGAAGCATGTCCACGTACTCGTTCATCAATGGGATGTCCTCTGGTGCCACCACCTCGGACACGACGCCAAGACCGGTCTCCTCCCGTGCGAGGGCGAGAAGTTCCAGGCCCTCCCGGCCGAGACCCTGGAAGCTGTAAGGGGAAGTGCGTGGCTTGAATGCGCCACCACGGAGGAGGACCGCCCCTTCCTTGCCGACGTGACGGGCGATATTGAGCAGCTGGTCCCGGGACTCGACCGAACATGGCCCCGCGATCACCGCCACGCCGGGGCCTCCGATGGTCACCGACCCCACCCGCACGTTGCTCGGGTGCGCCCGCGCCTCCCGTGCCACGAACGGATAGCGCGGGGCGTCGAGACTCACGGACTCGACTCCCGGGAGACCACCGATGACCTCCGCCATCCCGGGCTCTGGATCGCCGATGATGCTCACCAGCGTGGTCGCGCCCGCCTCGCCGACGTGGGCGCGGAGACCGTGAGCCTCGATGAATCGCAGGATCGCCGCCTTCTCCGCCAGGGTGCACTGCCCCGAGAGCGTGGCTATCACGATGACAGCTCTCTGAGAAAGCCGACCGGGTCGGCCCCGTTGGAGAGGACCTCGACGAGAGCGCTACCCACGATCACGCCATCGCAATGAGGCGCCAGTGTCTCCACCTGACGACGCGTCCTGACCCCGAACCCGGCCAACACCGGAGCGCGGGAGCTCGACCTCACGGTCTCGAGATAGGACACGACGTCACCACCGGTCCCAACGGTACCGCCGGTGGTGCCCGTCATCGTCACCGCATAGGTGAAGCCCCGCGAGGCCTGGCCGAGTATCTCCAGTCGCCGACGATCGGTCACCGGGCTCACCAACTGGACGAGCCCGATCCCCTGCTCTCCCAAGGCCGAGGAGAGCTCCGCCGCCTCCTCCAGCGGCAAATCGGGCACGACCAGGGCGGCGACGCCGATCGAGGCCAGTCGTGGGATCAGCCTCTCGTAACCGAACGCGATCAGAGGATTCAGATAGCTCATCACAACCAGCTCGGCGGGGAGCGGGGCGGACCGCTCGATCTCACCCAGGATCGCCTCCAAGGTGGCGCCCTCCGCCAATGCCACCCTGCTCGACTCCTGGATGGTCGCTCCGTCGGCCATCGGGTCGGAGAAGGGGATGCCCACCTCGACGGCTATCGAGTCGACGGCGAGATCTCGCAACGCCTCGCCGAACCTGCCCATGGTCGGGAACCCACCGGTGAGATAGGGCACGACCGTCCCGCCGGCCTCCCGCAAGCGGTCCTCGAGGACGTCGGCCCGGGAAGTGGTGGAGCTCATCGGCCCAGACCCCTCAGAATGTCGATGTCCTTGTCGCCACGACCGGACAAGCCGACCAGAACGGTCGATCCGGGGTTGTCACTCAGCCAGCGTCGCGCCCCGACCAAGGCGTGGCTCGACTCGAGCGCAGGGAGGATCCCCTCGAGACGCCCCAGGACGTCGAGGGCGGACAATGCCTCGTCATCGGTTGCGCTCTGGTAGATCGCCCGGCCCGACTCCGCCAACCATGCGTGCTCCGGGCCGACGCCGGGATAGTCCAGACCGGCCGAGACCGAATGGGTTTCCTGGATCTGGCCGTCCTCGTCCTGGAGGAGAAACGAGTAGCTGCCGTGGAGCACACCGGGCGAGCCCCGGCCGATGGTGGCGGCGTTCTCACCGAGCCGCATCGACACTCCCCCCGCCTCGATGCCGAGAAGGGCGATCGGATCGTCGATAAGAGGGTGGAAGAGGCCGATGGCGTTCGACCCACCACCGACACAGGCGATCGCGACATCCGGCAGACGTCCTGCCATCTGGAGCATCTGGGCGCGCGCCTCCCGCCCGATCACCGATTGCAGCTCGCGCACCAACCAGGGATAGGGATGGGGGCCCACCGCCGAGCCCAACAGGTAGTAAGTGCTCTCCGGCCGGGCCACCCAGTCCCTGAGTGCCTCGTTGATGGCGGCTCTCAGGGTGGCGTCGCCGGCCGAAACCGGCTCCACCTTGGCGCCGAGGAGACGCATCCGCTCGACATTGGGAGCCTGACGCTCGATGTCGACCGTGCCCATG
>JBAULI010000187.1:0-26189 GCA_049578105.1 Acidimicrobiia bacterium
GTTGATGGTGGCGTAATAGACGGGCAGGTACTCGTCCTCCGAAGCATGTGTTGGAGTCCCGAGCTCCTCACCCAGGGTCGCCGCCAGCTTGGCGAGCTCCGGGTCACCCGGGTAGTCATACGGGATCTGGGCCATCCCCCGGGGAAGCTCCGACGACGTGAAAATCCCGCGACGACGCTCTTGGGCAGCGAGCAGATGCTCGACGGTCGAGAACCAATGGGAGTCGATGATGACGATCGTGTCCGGCTCGAGACGATCGAAGACCTCTGTGCGCAGACGACGCAGGCCGGGGACCAGACTGATCTCTTTCCCGTCGTTCAGCTCGAGTCTCGCCGCCTCATCGAACATGATCGTTGGCGAGTGGCTGATCAGTCCGGCGCCGACGATCTCACCCATGGTTTCCTCCTCGAGAGCTCATTCGCTAGCTAACGAACAGGCTATCCACTCGGATCGGCCCGTGCTGCCAAACCCTCCGCCCCGAGCTCACCCCGGTCGGGAGAATCGACGCCGTCCGCCGTCGCAGTGACCGTTCTCAACAATCTGGCCAACTCCCTCCGCTCCTGGTCGGACAGCCTGGCGGTGAATCGGGCCTCCATCTCGTTGAACTCCGGAAACAACGCCTCGATCCTGTCCAACCCCGGTTGGAGCAGCGACACATTCACCCGGCGCCCGTCCTCCGGATGACGGCTCCGCTCGACGAGCCCGGACTTTTCCAGCGTTGTGAGCATCCCGCTCAACGTGCCCTTGGCCAAGCCACATTCTTCGGCGAGCTCACCGGTCTCGCGATCCCCCCATATCCACAACACGAACAAGATGGTGAAACCGCCCCAGCTGAGACCCGCTCCGCTCAACAACTCCCGCTCCATCCGGTTGCGCACGGCGTTGGCTGCCCGATAGATGTTCGAGACGGCGAGCAATGCCTCGAAGTCCAGCGGGCGCCCACCGAGCTTGCGGCGGATCTCGCGCTCGGCCTCGGATACCACGTCTTCATCGCGATCGCTGAGGGGTCTGGGCATGTTCGGGACCGGTTACCTTATCCTTGCTACCTCAGACGTACCCACATGCCCTCACCCAGAGTCGACATCTCAGAGATCCCTGTTTCCCCCGACCACTACATCGGTGGCCGCCGAGTCCCATCCACTCAGACCTTCGAGACACGATCCCCACTGGACTGGGATTGGCTCCTGGCCGATGTGGCTCGCGGCGACTCCCTGACGGCGGATCAGGCGATCACCGCCGCTGTTGATGCCTTTCCCACCTGGTCCGGGCTCAGCCCGAAACAGCGTGGCGAGCACATGCGCCGTCTCGCCGACTTGATCGACGAGCAGATCGAGTCGATCGCCCTCGTCGAATGTGTCGACATGGGCATGCTGTTGGAGAGCCTGCGAGCCCGCGGGATCCATCGCGGCGCGGAGAATTTCCGCAATTACGCCGACATGGCCGCCGAATACGAGGGACGTCGGTGGTCGTCGAAGGGCACAGACAACCAGGTGCTACGCATGCCTGCCGGACCGGCTGTGATCATCACCCCGTGGAACGCACCCTGGATACTCTCCACCTGGAAGCTGGCACCGGCGCTGGCTGCCGGGAACACCGTCGTGCTGAAACCCGCCGAGTGGTCGCCGCTGTCGGCCTCTCTGCTTGCCGACCTCGCCGAAGCGGCCGGATTTCCGCCGGGGGTGCTCAATGTCGTCCAAGGAATGGGCGAGGAAGTGGGGGCCGCCCTGGTCGCCGATCCGAGAGTCAGGCGCATTTCCTTCACCGGCTCCCCCGAGACGGCCCGGCACATCGGCGTCGCCGCCGCCAGGAACATCGTCCCCTTCACCGCCGAGCTCGGTGGGAAAGGCCCCTTGTTGGTGTTCGCCGACTCGAATCTCGAGGCAGCAGCGAAGAAGGCGGCGGGCCAGTACGACGACGCGGGCCAGGTCTGTCTGGCCGGGACCAGGCTGATCGTCGAAGAGACGGTTGTCACCGAATTCCTCGACATGTTCGATCGATTCACCGATGAGCAGGTGCTGGGAGACAGCCGGAGCCCCGGCACCACGATCAGCCCCCTGATACATCCGGCCCATATGAGTCGCGTCGAAGGTTTCGTCGAGCGCGCCCGGGCCCATGGCGACGAGATCCTGCGCGGTGGGAGGCGCTGGAAGGAAGACGGGCTCTGGTACGAGCCGACCTTGATCCGACCTGTGTCCAACGACTCCGAGATCGTGCAGAGAGAGGTTTTCGGTCCGGTTCTCACCCTGCAGACGTTCGCCGACGAGGAGGAGGCGATCGATCTGGCCAACTCCACCCAATATGGGCTATCCGGGATCGTCTACACCGGAAGCGAGGAGCGTGCCGGGCGAGTGGGCCGAGCAGTCAGAGCCGGGACCGTCTGGGTGAACACCTTCCTGGTGCGTGATCTGACTGCGCCGTTCGGTGGGTGCCGGATATCGGGCATCGGCCGGGAGGGCGGCGACTACGCCCTCGATTTCCACTCCGATCTCAAGACCCTCCAGATCAGCCAGGGCTCGGTGGGTTGAACGGCCCGCGCCGAACTCTTCACCAATCGAGCGCCACGTACTTGGTCTCGAGATATTCGTCCATGCCCTCGTAACTGCCTTCCCGGCCGATTCCTGACTGCTTCACACCGCCGAAAGGCGCCGCTGGGTCGGAGACCAGGCCGCGATTGAGCCCGACCATCCCCGAATCGATCGCCTCCGCCGCCCTCAGGCCCCTGGCGAGATCACCGGTGAAGACATAGGAGATGAGCCCATGAATGGTGTCATTGGCCATCTCGATCGCCTCGTCATCGCTCTCGAAGGTGACCACCGGGGCCACCGGCCCGAATATCTCCTGGCCGAGGATGCCTGATCCGGGTGCCACCCCGGCGAGAACCGTTGGCGCATAGAAGTACCCACGCCTCTCCGGGACCGAGCCGCCTGTCGCTGCCTTGGCCCCGCCGTCGATGGCCTCCTGGACCAAGCGCGCGATCTCGTCTCGCGACCGGGCATTGATCATGGGCCCGACCTGCGTGGCGCGATCGATGCCCGGGCCGACACGAAGAGATCCCATCGCCTCGGACAACATGGACGTGAACTCGTCGGCAATCGAAGCATGGACGAGGAAACGGTTGGCAGCCGTGCACGCCTCACCTGCGTTGCGCATCTTGGCGACCATGGCTCCCTCGAGGGCGAGGTCGAGGTCTGCGTCCTCGAACACCACGAAGGGGGCATTCCCACCCAACTCCATCGAAACCCGAAGCACTTGATCTGCGGCCACCCTCAACAAGGACTGCCCGACCTCGGTCGATCCGGTGAAGGAGAGCTTGCGCACTCGGGGATCACGCAACATCGACTCCACGACCCCCGACGATCCTTTGGCGACGACGACATTGACCACACCCGGTGGCAGGCCGGCTTCCTCCATGAGATGGACCACGGCAAGTGTTGTCAACGGGGTGTCAGACGCCGGCTTGACGATGGCGGTGCATCCGGCGGCGAGAGCAGGCCCGAGTTTTCGCGTTGCCATCGCAGCCGGGAAGTTCCACGGCGTGATCATGACACTCACTCCGACCGGTTGCCTCATGGTCATGATCTTCTTGTCACCACCTGGAGCGGTCCGGATCTCCCCACCGACTCGTGGGGCCTCTTCTGAGAACCACCTGAAGAACTCGGCCGCATAGCGGATCTCACCGAGGGCGTCCGGGAACGCCTTGCCGTTCTCCAGGACCACGAGCTCGGCCAGGTCCTCTTCCCTCGCCCGCATTGCCTCGAAGGTCCGCCTCAGGATCTCGGCCCGATCGCGGGGCGCAGTGGCCGCCCACTCGCCGGCCGCATCGGCGGCGCTCGCCACTGCCTGTCCGGCGTGTGCTGCCTCGGCCAGCCCGACTTCGGCGATCACGTTCTCAGTGGCCGGATCGATCACCTCCAAAGCCCCGGCTCCGGCCGACCAGGTCCCACCGATCAATGGGCCGGTCTTGCCGGTGGACTTCAGCTCATCGAGGATCGTTGTCATGCTTCGGACACCTCCGTTGGGGTCTTGCGCTCCAGCGTCGTTCCGCCACGCCACGAGACTGCGACCCGGTGGTAGTACGCACCGATGACCTCGATCGGAGCCAGGATGCTCAACTCGTCGGTGGGAGAGTCGAAGAGCTCCACGTCGCCTCTTCCCGACCAGACATCCGCCACCTCGCCGTCATAGCCACGCATCGTGACGAGCTCGTCGACAGAGTCCGACCCATCCGACTCGATCGCGGGCCATCGTCGATTGTGGAGCATGGGGTGGCCGTTGACAAAACCAGGTGTCTCGACGGGCCTCTCGATCTCGACCCTGACCTGGGCCAGTCGCCGGTCGCCCGAGGCGAGGCTTGCGCCAAAGACGCCACCCTTCTCCAACCGGGGACCTGCTCGACCCACCGTGACCGGGCGTGTCATCCAGATGCTGCCCAGCTTTTTGGGGTAGCCCTGGTGATAACCGCGCACCAGTGCGAAGTCCTTGTCCACCCAGATGAAGACGCACCTGCTCCATGTCTGATCGCGCCAGGCACATCGGACCACGGCGAAACACTCCTTGTACTGGGAGCGAACCGGGTCCAACAGCTCCGAGAAGTCGTCGCCACAACTCTGCCAGTCGGCCCAAATCAAGGCGACGGCTCCCGGGTCCTCGTCGGCCGGCCCTACCCCCTCCGGAAGCAGCTCGGCCACACTTCGGGGATCGGTGCGGTACTCGACAGTGAGCATCTCACCCGAGTAATGCCACGGTGGCGGCGGGATCACCGATGAGAGCCCGGTGGGCGTCTGGGGGAACATGAATCCTTGCATCAGCCAATTCTGACGACGGCTCGTCTGATCGTAGATGTCGGGATCAGAAGTTGGGCGAACCGGAGTCAGGTGGGCTACCTTGACGTGGATGTCCCGGTCACTCGAGCCCGGTCGCGAAGAGCGCGCAGCGATCATCGAGCAGGTCGTCTCGACTCTGCAGGACTACTTCGACCGGGCGGCCGAGATGCCCGCATCCGGAGAAGACCTCGAGTCAGCCCTCGCTGCCCACCTCATGGAACCGCCCTCGGAGCAAGGCCGACCGTTGAGCGAGATTCTGGCCGATGTCGAGGAGGCGGGGCGCTCGGGCATATTCCACCCGTCCGGGGGTCACTTGTCTTACATCCCCAACGCCGGGCTGTTCACCGGTGCCTTGGGCGAATTCCTCGCTGCAGGCCTCAATCGCTACACCGGCGTGGCCAGCGCCGCCCCCGGGATGACGGCGATAGAACACGGGATGGTCAGGTGGATGGCCTCGCTGTTCGAGCTGGGGGATCGGGCCTCGGGCCTGCTCCTATCGGGTGGCTCGATCGCGAACTTCACAGCCGTCGTCGCGGCGCGGACGCACAAGCTCGGTGACTACTTCGACAAGGGTGTGATCTATGTCACGCCTCACACCCACCATTCGGTGGAGAAGGCGGCACGTCTCGCCGGGTTCAGACAGGCGCGAATTCGAAAGGTCCCGACCGACCACTCGTTGCGGATGGACGTGGATGCACTGGCGAGGGCGATCACCGCAGACAGAGATCTCGGCCTACAGCCATTCTTCGTGGTCGGCTCCGGTGGCACGACCGACACAGGGGCGGTGGATCCACTCGACGCCATCGGATCCGTGGCCCAAGGCGAGGGGCTCTGGTTCCACGTTGACGCCGCCTACGGAGGCTTCTTTCAACTGACGGAACGGGGGCGGGCGAGATTGAACGGGATCGGGATGGCAGACTCGATCTCCGTGGACCCGCACAAAGGTCTCTCGGTCCCCTTTGGCGTTGGCGGTCTGCTGGTGAGGGACGAGTCGTTCTTGATCGACGCCAACCAGGGCCGTGGCGCCTATCTCCGGGAAGAGGACAATTACTCGGGCATCCGGGACATCTCGGCGCTCGGCCCCGAGTTGACTCGGCCATTTCGGGCTCTCGAGATGTGGCTGCCGTTGCATCTCCATGGCGTCGCACCATTTCGTAAGGCCCTCGACACCTCGTTGGACCTGGCGACCTCGGCGTTCGAGAGACTGTCCAAGATCGACGGCATCGACGCCCTGTGGGAACCGGATCTCTCGATCGTCGCGTTTCGATTCGAGGACGACGACCTGGGGCGCCAGGCCCTCGAAGCGGTCAACCGGGATCGGTACGTCCACCTCTCCCCGACCACGATCGACGATCGCTTCGTCCTCCGATTCGCCATCCTCAACCGGCGGACCACCCAGGATCACGTCGATCACGCCATCGACATCATCGAGAAGACGCTCATCGGCTGAGCGCCGCATTCAACTCCGTGTGATCCTCACCGGAAGGTGCTTGACACCGTTGATGAAGTTGGAGCGCAATCGGTCGGGCGCCCCGATGACCTCGATGTTCGAGACCCGTTTCAACAACTCCTCGAACACGACCCTCACCTCCAGCCGGGCCAGGGAGGCCCCGAGACAGACATGCCGACCCGTCCCAAAGGTGAGATGGTCGTTCGGATCCCTGGCGATGTCGAAGACGAAGGGATGGTCGAACACCTCCTCGTCGTAGTTCGCAGACGGGTACCACATCACCACCCGATCACCACGCCGGATCTTCTGACCGCGAAGCTCGACGTCCTCGGTCGCCGTCCGGCGGAAGTGCATCGTCACCGCCGATGCCCGAAGTATCTCCTCAGTCGCCGAGACCGAAAGACCGGCCGGATCATTCCGTAGACGCTCCATCTGATCCGGATGTTCCACCAGGTAGGTGAGACCATGGCTGATCGTGTGCCGCGTGGTCTCGTTGCCGGCCACCATCATCAACGTGAAGAAGTTCTTGAACTCCAGATCGGTGAGCGGCTGACCATCCGGCTCGGCGGTCAAGAGAACGGTGATGATGTCGTCCTTGGGTCGATTGCGACGCTCGAGGGCGGCGTGCTCGGCATACCTGAACACCTCGAGGGCTGCCGGGGACCGGAACGGCAGGAGCCGGTACTCCTCCGTGTCGACCTTGTCGATCACGACCGGGGTGTATTCGGGATCGGCGTTGGAGATCATCTGATCGCCCCATGCGACCAAGCGCCCGGCATCGCTCTCAGGCACGCCGAGCAGCCGGCAGAGAAGCCGGATGGGCAGCTGGCGGGAGATCTCGGTGACGAAGTCGAACTCTCCCAGGGGCAGGATGGTGTCGAGCACGTGGCCCGCTAGAGCCCGAAAGGCCGCCTCATAGGTGGCAACCACCTTCGGGGTGAATCCGGGCTGCACCAGACGTCGGAGCCGGGCATGCTCGGGCGGGTCGAACTCCATCATCGTCCGACGGGCCTCCAGCTCGTCGGACGACATCTGTTCTATCCGTATGCCTCGAGAAGCGGTGAATCGGGCGTAGTCGCGGCTGACCATCGAGATGTCTGAGTGCTTGAAGAGGGACCAGAATCCTTCCCCGTTCTCCTCGGTGACCCACGCCACCGGGCTCTCGGCCCTCATACGAGCGAAGGCCGCATGCGGCACCGAGCGCACATAGGTGTCGTGCGCCGTGATGTCGGCATCGAGTTCGCCCAGATCGGCGTGTAGCGCGTGTGTCGTCATCGGTCGTTAGGAAGCGAACATACCCGCTCCGAGTGTTTGGGTACCGTGTGCGACCATGAGCGAGACACGCAGGATCCTGCTTGGCGGGTACGAGACCGAGATGCTCCGGTCGGGCGACCGGCTCATCGCCGGGGATGGTCGCTCGGTGCCAATCGCTGCGGCGGTGCACCTGCCTCCGGTCGTTCCCAGCAAGATCATCGCGGTCCACCTCAACTATCGAAGCCGCGTGGAAGAGTTCATGACCAGGCTCCCCCCGGCGCCCACCTATTTCCAAAAGCCGACGACCGCAATCAACAGTCACAACGGCGATGTGGTGAGACCGCAGGGGTGTCGTTACCTGAACTTCGAGGGCGAGATCGGCATCGTCATCGGCCGCACCTGCAGAAACGTGTCACCCGACGAGGCTTCCGATCACATCGCCGGGTTCACCATCGCCAACGATTTCGGGCTCCACGACTTTCGTGACACCGACGCCGGCTCGATGCTGCGTGTCAAGGGCTCGGACACCCTTTGTCCCCTGGGACCGGGGCTGGTGACCGACTGGGATCATCACGACAAGAGGCTCCGCACTCTCGTCAACGGGGATATTCGCCAGGATGCGACAACCGACGAGATGGAATGGGACATGACCTATCTGGTGGCAGATCTGGCCAGGACCATCACCCTCCTGCCCGGGGACGTGATTCTCAGTGGGACACCGGCGGGATCCCGGCCGGTCGAGCCGGGAGATGTCGTATCGGTCGAGGTCGAAGGGCTCGGTGCTCTGACCAACACGATCGTCGAGGGGCCGGCTCCGGTTCGGGTAGATCTCGGTGCCCAGCCGAGCGAGTCCGAGGAAGTCGTGTCCACGGCGTTCGGTGGGGACTGGGAGCTGCGTGGAGTCCGCCCCCCGGAGGGGCCCGGCTCCCGCCACTACCAATCCGAGCTGGACGAATAGCTCGTAGACCGAGTGAGAGACAGCAGATGAGCCGAATCGCCGTTTTCTTGCGTGGCATCAATGTGGCCCGTCACAACCGGCTCTCGATGGCCGATCTTCGCGAATCGCTGCGAACGACCGGATTCTCCAATGTCGAGACGCTCCTCCAGACCGGCAATGTCCTGCTCGAGGCCTCGGGGCGCGACAGGCGTCGAGTTGCCGACCAGGTGACGGAGGTCATCGCGGACCGTCATGGGTTGGATGTGACCGCGGTAGTTCGCGACGCCGATGAATTGAGGACCATCCTGGCCTCCGGCCCATTCCTCGGCGACGAAGACAACCTCTCCAGGCTACATGTCGTTCTTCTGGAGACGCCGGTCGACGCGAAGGCGGCCGCTGCCATGGATCCTCAAAGATCTCCTGGCGACCGCTTCCACGTTTCCGGCGACGTCGTCTTTCTCCACTACCCGAACGGGATGGGACGCTCGAAGCTCACCCTCGCCTACATCGAAGGCGCGCTCGGGGTGCGCGGCACGGCCCGAAACTGGAACACGATCAGCAAGGTCAGCAAGTCACTGGACGCCGATTCCTAAGCACGTGCCGATATTGCGGGTGCCATCCGGGCAGGAGCGAGGGCACGTGTGATCTCGCTGATCCTCTCGGGAACGACGCGATAGTGGACCCAACGCCCCCGCTTCTCACCGACGATCACACCCGCCTGGCGCAGGATCTTCAGATGATGAGAGACCGTCGCTTGACTCAGCCCGAGTGGTTGCTCGAGCTCACACCCGCAGGCCACCCCCTCTGGAGTGGCCTCGAGGATCGAGACGATCCGGAGTCTCGTCGGGTCGGCGACGGCCGAGAGGAGCGACGCCAGTCCCTCTGCATCAGATTCGTCGAGGACTCCATCGAAGACCGGCACACAACATTCCATGACCTTGACACTAGCTCTCATATCGATAAAGATCGATATATCGAAGGTCATCGATCTGAAAGGAGAGCGCATGACCTCGCTCGACACGAGAGCTGAAGGATGCTGTGGCGGCGGAGGATGCTGCTGCGGCTGATCGATAGTCAGGTGCGAGGCGTTGCCCGATCGAGCAACGCCTCCGCCGACTGACCCTCGGCGCAATCGGTGAGGATCGGGCAATACCGACACCAGGGACCACCGGTTCGGTCGAGATCGCTCGGAATCGACCAGGACCTTCGTATCTCGCTGACCATGGACCCGACCTCGGCCGCGACTCGATCCAGGTCGTCAGCCGACGGAGTGGCTCGATATCGCTCACCGGTGCGCACCGACACCGCCTCGACATAGGCCGGGATCTCGTCCATCTCGAGGGCCCAGAGCAGGGCGTAGAACGAAAGCTGATCCTCCGGGTCGCCCAACTCGCCCGTCTTCCAGTCCACCAGGCGATGACCTCCCAGATCCTCCCGGTAGACGGCGTCGATCGTCCCGACCAGGGCCACGCCGCGAGCTGGGGTCGCCTCGAGCTCCCGTTCGGAGCCCTCGAATCCCTCATTGGGAAGCCTGGTGAAACGCTCGTACAGGCCGCGAACCTCCTCGATGGCCGCCGCCAGGGCGGAGGGGCGCATCTCGAGTGGCCCCAGCTTGTTGTTCAGCGACGACCCGCCGATCTCTTCACGACATGCCTGGACGAACTCCTCCGACGATATGGGCCCACCGGTCAAGTGTCGGCTGAAGATGCGGTGGGCGAGACTTCCCAGGAAGGCGGGGCGACTGTCCGGCCCGTATATCCCTTGGAGCCGTGCCCCGGCCTGACCGGGGCACTTCTTGTAGCTGACGAACGTGGAGGCGGATATGCGGATATCGTCCCCGTCCATCACCTCGGGGAACTCGACACTCACCGGGGCGAGGGTAGACGAGCCATCGCCCCAAGTTCCGCTAAGTGGGCCCTGCCAAGTACGATTTCTCGTTCTGGATCAAGGTCGAATTGGGGCGGCCTTCCAATGAAAAAGCACTTCTCACCAGCCAACTCCTCGCTCAGCGCGCTCCTGTTCGCCTTTGGGGCGGTGCTCTTGTTCCTCTTCGGCGCGTACGGGCTGACCCGTCTCGCATCGCGTGGCGAGGTCATGGGTCGGGTGGAAGTGGCAGATACACCCATCGGTGGCCTCGATGAGGAACGGGCCTTGACCGCCCTCATCGTGGTGGAGGACGACTACACCTCCCGACCGGCCGTATTCAACCTCGACGGCAAGTTCGTCAGCCTGGAACCTCCCGAGGCGGGTCTCTCCATCGACAAGGACGCCATGGTTGCCGAGGCTCTCGGGGTGGGGCGCCAAGGAAACGTCTTCAGCCAGTTTGCGTGGTGGTTCGGTCACATCTTCGACACAGTGGAGCTCCCGGTCCGCGGCTCGATCGATGGTGAGGCGATCAGCGCGGTTTTCGACACCTGGGACGCCGATGTCATCGGCCTGCCCGCCGACCCCGGTGGCGTCGAGATCGTCGATGGTGAGGCCACGGCCTCCTATCCCAAGGTCGGCACGGGAGTCGACCGGCCCGCCGCGGCAGCCGTCGTCGAGGCGGCCCTGCTGGCGAAGGAGCCGGAGCGTGTCACGCTTCCCACGGTGACGATCGTGCCAACGTTGACAGACGCCGATGTCGATGCGGCCGTTGCCGAGGCGACGACCATGCTCGACGGCCCGATCAAACTCAGCCACAACGGCACGGACGCCGTGTTCAGCAGAGATGACCTCCTCGAGGCGTTCCGGTCCGACACCACGGCGACGGATGGTGGCCAAATCGTCAACTACTTCGACACCGATGTGGTGGATGGCATGCTCGACGCCATCCGCGATCAGGTGGAGGACGAGCCCGTGGATGCCCGCTTCGACATCTCCGGAGACGCCATCTCGATAGTCCCGGGAGCGAACGGCACGCAGATCGACGCCGGCGAGACGGCGATGCGCCTGGCCGAGGTAGGTCTCACCGAGGCTCGGGTCGGACAGCTGCCACTCGTCGAGGGGGCCGAGCCGAATGTGACGACGGCGGAGCTGGAGGCGTTGAACATCCACCACCTCGTCTCTCAGTTCACCACCTATCACGATTGTTGTGCCGACCGCGTCACCAACATCCACACCATCGCCGACAAGGTCGACGGGACGATCGTCAAGCCCGGGGAGACTTTCAGCCTCAACGATTTCGTGGGTCAGCGGACGCTGGAGAAGGGCTACCTCCCCGCCGGCACCATCATCGCCGGAGAGCTGGAGGACACCGTGGGCGGTGGGGTCAGCCAATTCACCACCACGTTGTACAACGCGGTTTTCTGGGGTGGGTACGAGGACATCGAGCACAAGCCGCACAGCTACTACTTCTCACGCTATCCCGAGGGGATCGAGGCGACGCTCAACTGGCGGACACCGGATCTCAAGTTTCGCAACGACACCGATGGCGCCATCCTGATCGACACCGTCTACACCGACACATCCATAACCGTCAGGATCTTTGGGGACAACGACGGTCGCACCCTGAAGGGCGAGCAGTCGAATGGGAGCGACAAGATCTGGGTCGACAAGACCGGAGGCCCCAATGCCCTTCACGTCAAGGCAAGCGTTTCCGACCGATATGCGATAACCGAGCCCCCCAAACCGAAGTATGTGGCGAACCCCGATCTCGACCCCGAGGAGACGGTGGAGACACAGACCGAGGCCGAGGGCTGGAGTGTCACCGTCACGAGGCGGATCTTGCTCGATGGCGACCCGGACAAGGTCGTCGATGAGCGCGAGTGGGTGGTTCGCTATGCCCCGAAATTCGCCGTCTACGAGGTCCACCCCTGCAAGATGCCTGACGCAACCACCACTTGCCCGACCACGACGACCACCAGCACTACGACGACCACCTTGCCCACGACGACCACGACGGTCCCGGCCACCACGAGTTCCTCCGACGGCGGTTGACCCGACGGCTCAGTAGTGGAGGAGGAAACCCTCCACCGCTGACAAGGCCGCGGCCTTGGACTCGTCGTCCCAACCGCCGACCCGGCGAATCGTCACCTGATTCTGAAGGACGAAGATGTGATCGATCCCGATGTCGAGGCCAAATAGACGCTCGGCCAACAGGCCGGGAACCGCGGGCCGGGCACTGTCCGGAGTCATGACCACACCGTCCTGACCGGTGAAACTCCGATCGGTGTCGACGAGGAGAACGTCTCCCATCGTCGTTGCTTCTCTGATCACGACTGTTTGACCCATGGGCTAGGCGATCGTACTCATGACCCGAGACCGCCGGAAAGCTCACCGACCACGTGCACCTTGACCAGGTTGGTCGAAGCCTTCTGATTGGGGGGCACACCGGCGACCATGACTACCCGATCACCGGGCTTGGCCAGGCCGTCCTCCTCCAAGTAGGTGGCCGCCGAAGCCAGCTCCTCGTCGGTGTAGGTGCGGCGCTCGAATGGATGGGGGGTGACGCCCCAGAACATGGCCATCAAACGCAACGTCTTCTCGTTGGGCGAGAAGGCCACGATTCGGGCCTCGGGGCGATACTTCGAGATGAGCCGGGCGGTGTTCCCCGACTCGGTGAAGGCAACGATCGTCTCGGCGCCGAGGTTGACCGCTATCTCGGTGGCCGCCTGTGACACGGCTGATGCAACGGTGTCGCCCCCGCCGACGAACGGCACCGGGTGGTCCCCTCGATCGGACAGCGTCCCCTCTTCGATCGCCCGGCATATCTCGGCCATGGCCTTGACCGTCTGGATCGGGTACATGCCGACAGCAGTTTCGCCCGACAGCATGACTGCATCGGTCCCGGCCATCACCGACGTTGCCACGTCTGTCACTTCGGCGCGCGTGGGTCTCGGGCTCTTGGTCATCGACTCGAGCATCTCGGTGGCTGTTATCGAGATCCGACCGGCCGCATTGGTCCGCCCGAGGATCTCGGCCTGGATCAAAGGGATTCGCTCCAGGGGAAGCTGAACTCCCAGGTCTCCCCTCGCCACCATGACCCCGAAGGAAGGTTCGATGATGTCCGTCAGGTTCTCGTATGCCTGGGCGAGCTCGATCTTGGCCACCACCGGCACACCCCCGGCCAGGCCCGAGACGTTCCTTATGTCGTCGCCGGTCCTCACGAACGAAGCGGCCACGAGATCGACGCCGAGATCCCTCCCGAAAGCGAGGTCCTCCTCGTCTTTGGGGGTCACGTTCTCCAACGAGAGCCTGCTGTCGGGAAAGGCAACACCCTTGTGGTCGGAGAGGATTCCACCGGTACGGCAGAGGGCCACCAGGCCCTGCTCCTTCGAATCGATGACCTCGAGCCGGATCAGGCCGTCCGCCAACTGGACCCGGTCGCCGACCCGAACATCGTTCAGGAGCGGGGCGTAACCGACGGGGATGACATCTGCCTCGCCTTGCCCGCCACCGGGGATGAGCAAGACCTCGCTCCCCTGGTCGAGTTGAACCTGGCCGTCGGGGAACTCTCCCACCCGGAGCTTGGGGCCTTGTATGTCCTGCATGAGTGCGACGGTGCGGCCGGTCTCCTTGGCTGCCTCACGGACCCAGCCTGCGAAGGATCGATGTAGGTCGTGGTCGCCGTGGGAGAAATTGAGACGAGCCACGTCGATCCCGGCTTCGACGAGCTCTCGTATCTTGTCGCGGCCTGCCACGGCCGGGCCCAAGGTGGCGATGATCTTGGTATGACGATGCATTCGCAATGAAGCTAACCGGCTCTAGATGCCCGGGCTCGAACCTGACCCATGTCAGCCCATCTTCTCACGCAGCATCTCGTTCACCGCCTTCGGGTCGGCCTTTCCACCGGATGCCTTCATCACCTGGCCCACGAGGAACCCGACCACCTTCTGCTCTCCCGAGCGGTATTGCTCGACTGCGGCGCCGTTCTCACCGAGGACGCGATCGACGATCTCCTCGATCATTCCCTGGTCGCTGAGTTGGATGAGGTCCCGCTGTTCCGCCACCTCCCGAGGGCCTCCCTCCCCGGCCAAAACCCCGTCGAGGACGTCCTTGGCCGCAGAATTGGAGACCACCCCCTCCTCGACGAGACCCATTAGCTCGGCGACATCGGAGCCGCGGAGTCGTGCGTCTGCCACATCCACCTCGTTGCGTCGGAGCCAGCCGATCACCTCACCGGTCAACCAGATGGCGGCCGCCTGGGGTGTGGCGCCGGCCGCAACCGAATCGTCGTAGAGCGAGCGGATATGCTCATCCATGCCCGACATGACACCGGCGGTCGCCGCATCGAGGCCATGATCCCGATAACGGCGCCGGCGTTCTGCTGGAAGCTCAGGAAGCCCTTCTCTGACCTTCTTCACCCACGCCTCGCCCATCACCATGGGAACCAGATCGGGCTCCGTGAAGTAGCGATAGTCAGATGAGCCCTCCTTGACTCTCATCGGGTGGGTCACACCTGCCTCTTCGTCCCAGTGCCGTGTCTCCTGGATCACCGTCCCACCGGAATCGACGAGCTCGACCTGCCGTCTGATCTCGTAGTCGACGGCCTGCTCGAGCGATCGAAACGAGTTCATGTTCTTGATCTCGACCTTGGTGCCCAATTCGCTCTGACCCTGCGGTCTGATGGAGATGTTGGCATCGAAACGGATCGATCCCTCCTCCAGCCTGGCGTCGGAGACTCCCAACTCCGCCACCACCGACCTCAGCTCCTGGGCATAGGCCCGCGCTTCAGCCGCCGATCGGATGTCCGGGCGTGACACGATCTCCACCAGTGGGACTCCGGACCGGTTGAAGTCGAGGAGGGTCGCTTCCGCCGAGTGGATTCGCCCGCCCGACCCGAGATGGGTCGACTTTCCCGTGTCTTCCTCCATGTGTGCTCGCTCGATCCCGACTTTCGACACCGTTCCATCGACCTCGACCTCCAGGTGGCCGTCGTGACATACCGGGATGTCGAACTGTGAGATCTGATAGTTCTTGGGGAGATCGGCATAGAAGTAGTTCTTGCGATGGAAGACCGAGCGCTCAGAAACCGAGCAGTTGAGGGCGAGGCCGATCTTCATGATCGATTCGATCGCCTCTCGGTTGGGCACGGGCAACGCCCCGGGCAGGCCGAGGCATGTCGGGCAGACATTGGTGTTCGGTTCGGCTCCGAATTCGACTGCACACCCGCAGAACATCTTCGAGTCGGTCATCAACTCGACATGGACCTCGATGCCGATCACCGGCTCCCAGCTCATCCGCGCCCCTCCTCGATCGGTGAGGGAGATATCTCGAATGCGGCCTGACGCTCGACCTCGGCGGCGATCTGATACATGACCTCTTCACCCAAAGCTGGAGCCATCACCTGGAACCCGATGGGCAGGCCGTCGCCATCGAGCCCGATCGGGACGGAGATGGCGGGATGCCCGGCCAGGTTGGAAGGGATGGTGCATATGTCGGAGAGGTACATCGCCAGAGGGTCGGCCGTTCGAGCGCCGGCGCGGAACGCCACAGTCGGACTGGTCGGTGACACCAGGGCGTCGACGCGGGTGTAGGCGCGTGCCAGGTCCTCCCTGATTGCGGAGCGCACCCGCTGAGCCTGTCCATAGAAGGCGTCGTAGTAGCCGGCCGACAATGCATACGTTCCGAGGAGAATGCGTCTCGTCACCTCCGGCCCGAACCCCTCCGCTCTGGTCCGAGCCATCAATTCCTCCGTCGTGGCCCCATCGACGCGGAGCCCGTATCGGATCCCGTCGAAGCGGGCCAGATTTGCCGAGCACTCGGCGGGGGCGATCAGGTAGTAGGCGGACAGGGCGATCTCAAAAGTCGGAAGAGAGACCTCGACCACCTCGATCCCCGCCGCCTCGAGATTGTCGACCATCCCGGCCACCGCGGCAACGACGGCCGGCTCGTATCCCTCACCGGCCAGTTCCTTGACCACACCGACCTTCAGACCACCGACCCCCCGATCGAGCGAGCGAGTCGGGATGGGATAGTCACCGTCATAGGAGGTGGCGTCCATCGGATCATGGCCCCAGATCGTCTCCAGTGTGACGGCAGAATCCTCGACGGTGCGGGTGAACGGGCCAATCTGATCGAGGGACGAGGCGAATGCGATCAACCCGTACCGGCTCACCGTGCCGTAGGTGGGCTTCATCCCGACCACCCCGCACAGAGAGGCCGGTTGACGAATCGAACCACCGGTGTCCGACCCAAATGCGGCCAGTGAGGTTCCCGCCGCCACCGATGCGGCCGAGCCACCCGACGACCCGCCGGGGACACGCTCGAGATCCCACGGGTTGTAGGTCAAACCGTAAGCCGAGTTCTCGGTCGAAGAGCCCATGGCGAACTCGTCGAGATTGGTCTTCCCGACGATCACCGCGCCGGCCTCGCGAAGCCGCGTGACGACAGTGGCGTCGTAGGGAGGTATGTAACCCGAGAGGATCTGGGAGGCACAGGTCGTCTCCACACCATGAGTGCACATGTTGTCCTTCAGGGCCACGGGTATCCCGTGCAGTGGCCCCCGGACATCCCCCTGGCTGATCTCCTCATCGGCCGTGGCGGCGGCAGCCCTGGCCCGGTCGGTGTCGATGGTCAAGAACGAGTGGAGTTGTGCCTCGGTTCGAGCGGCAGTGGTCAAGGCCCGTTCCAGCAGATCAGCGGCGCTGACCTCCCCGGAACGCAACATTCGGCCCGCATCGACGATGCTGCTCTCGATCACTCCTGCTCCAGGGCTGGGGGCACCGAGAAGTATCCGTCCACCGTCTGGGGAGCCTGAGACAACACTTCCTCTCGGTCCAGGGACGGCCGAACGGTGTCCTCCCGGAAGACGTTGACCAGGCCGAGCGGGTGATTCGGCTCGGCGTCGGGCTCTTGCTCGAGTGACTGCACTCGCGCGGCGTGATCGAGGATCCCGGCCAACTGAGTCTTGTAGAGCGCAAGCTCCTCCGGGCTCAATCCGAGGCGAGCGAGGCGCGCCACGTGCTCGATATCGATTTCAACGGGCATAGCTGGTGGAGTGTAGAAACCCACCGATACTCTCGTGCCATGGCGGAACGGAGCGAACTTCGGAGCACGGCGATCACCTTGGGCGTGATAGGTGTGGTCTTGATGGGCGTGGGCCTCGTCCTGATCGCAAAGGGCGGAGACGGTTCCTCAGACGCGACCGGCGGGCTCGCCGTTCGCTCGGGAGCCGTCATCGCGGCCATCGCCCTGGTTCTCCCGTCGCTCAGAAAGCCCAAGATCTCGACGGTCCTGGTGGCGGGAGCCGGAGCGGTGCTGGCGTTGGCCCGGCCGGGCTTGGCGTGGGCGGCACTGCTGGGCTGGGTGCTTTGGGCAGGGATGGGACGTCAGCGCAGGACCGACAAGAGAGAGTCGTAGGCCCAATGAAGGTCGGAGATCCGCACCGACTCACCCGGCTTGTGGGCCAATGAAGGCTCGCCAGGCCCGAAGTTGACGGCCGGGACCCCAACGGCCGTCAATTGCGCCACATCGGTCCATCCCTGTTTGGGCAGCACCAGTGCACCGGAGGCGGCCAGGATCTCTTGAAAGAGAGGGTGCTCCACATCCACTGATCCGGCCGGGGCGAGATCCGTGATCACCACCCGATCCGCCGCCGCGCACACGTCTTTGAGTCGATTCACCGCCTCCGAGGGATCGCGGTCCGGGGCAAACCGATAGTTGACATTCATGGTGAAGCTGGACGGGACGATGTTCTTGGCGACTCCACCATGGGCGGTCGTCACCGTCATCACCTCCCTGAACTCCAGACCACCTATCACATGGGTCTCGGGCTCGAGACCCCTCATCATCGTCAGGAACTCACCGGCCTTGGTGACCGCGTTGTCGCCGAGCCAGGGTCTGGCCGAGTGGGCAGGCTCACCCTCGAACACGATGTCTGCATTTATGGCTCCCTGGCACCCGGCCTCCAGGGCGAGATCTGTCGGCTCCATGACCACCCCGGCCCGTGCGGTGGTCATAGAGCCCATCTCCTCGAAGATCGCACCCAGCTGGTTGTTCGCCAGCGGGCCTTCCTCACCTGCGTAGAACACACCGGCCAGCCGGTCGGTGCCGAGCTCCTCGAGGAGATGGATCATCACCGCCAATCCACCCTTCATGTCGGTGGCGCCCAAACCGTGAACACGGTCGCCGAGCACGCGGGCGCCCAGGTCGCCTTGCAACGGGACGGTGTCGAGGTGGCCCACCAGCAAAACGGTGTCCGGCTCGGGGGAGCCCACCACCAGGGAGTCTTCGACCCGACGCTGCGGGAGATGGCTCAGCCGCTCACCGACCTCGTCGCGGAGCCGGCGCTCCTCCCCGGTCACCGATGGGATGTCGATCAACCAACACAGGGTCTCGACCAGATCCATCAGAGTTGAACGTCCAGATCTCGCAGCATCTCGTTCAGGGATGTCTTCTCATCCGTGGCCGCCGTGCGCGTTCCGATGATCAGGGCACAACTCAGGTCGTAGCTCCCGCTGGGAAATTGCTTCGGGCGCGTGCCGGGCACGACGACCGAGCCGGCGGGGACCCGGCCCCGATACTCGATCGGCTCAGGCCCGGTGACGTCGATGATCGGGGTCGAACGGGTGATGACTGTGTTCGCTCCCAGCACGGCCCGCTCCTCGACGATGGTCCCTTCGACCACGATGGATCGGCTCCCGATGAAGGCTCCGTCCTCGATGATCACCGGGCTGGCGCCAAGTGGCTCGAGGACACCGCCGATGCCGACACCGCCGGACAGATGGACATTGCGGCCGATTTGGGCGCAAGACCCGACCGTCGCCCAGGTGTCGACCATCGAGCCCGACCCCACGTATGCCCCGATGTTGACGTAGCCCGGCATCACGATCACACCCGGTTCACAGTGGGCGCCATAGCGAATCGTCCCAGGGGGCACGACTCGAACACCCTGTTCGGCGAGCCCCTTCTTGAGCGGGATCATGTCGTGGTATTCATAGGCCCCGACTTCCACCGTCTCCATCTGGCGCAAGCGGAAGTAGAGGAGAATCGCCTGTTTCGCCCATTCGTTCACTCTCCAGGCTCCGTCGACCTTCTCGGCGACTCTCATCTCGCCGCGATCCAGGGCGGCAATCGCCCACTCGACCGCTTCGGCCGCATCATCGAGCGGGGTTTCGCCAGCATAAGCCGCACTGATGGTCTCCGAATGGGACAACGCAACACACCCCTATCTCGATCTCGGCACGAGAGTAATTGCCCCGGGCCATCGCTACGGTGCGCCTTCCATGCGCTACCGATTCATCTACATCGGGCTCGCCCTGATTGCGATCGCCGCCATAGCGTTTGGCATCGCTTTTGGGGGAGGGGGTGACGAGCTCGCTCTGCCTGACCAGATCGAAGGCATCTCTCCGGCGCCCGGTGACATGGTTCCCAAGCAAGCCGCCGTCGAAATCGACCTACCGGTCGGTTATCGAGCGCAGATCTACATCGACGGTTGGCAGATCGACGATGCCACCTTCGTGGAGGGGACTGGTGTGTATCGCTGGTCACCATCTCCGAGCAACCCCACCATCACCGAATGGACCCCAGGTGAGCACACGGTCCGCGTCGTTTGGGACACCATCACCGGACTGCCCGATCCGGGCGAGTTCGAGTGGGCTTTCCGAGTCGGCTGACGGAATCAGCTCCTCGGTCGAGCCGTCCGCACCTTGAGGGTGCGCCCGCCCACCGTCGACCCGTTGAGGGCGGCGACAACGGCATCGGCTCCGCCACCGGTGATGTCTACGAATCCAAACCCTCGCGACCGACCTGACTTCCGGTCCATGATGACGGTGGCCTCGACCACTTCACCATGCCTGGAGAACAACGTCTCGAGATCGTCGGAGGTGACGCTCCATGGGAGATTCGCCACATAGAGACTCTTCGTCGGGTGCCTCTGGTCGTCGCGACGACTCACCGGGCGTTCCGACTTGGCCTGGGAGCGGTCCACGGCGGTGGCGGGCCTGCGCACACCGATCTCCCCACGCATCTCTCCCAAGGCGTCCATCCGTGGCGCCTCGAAGGGGGCATCCATATCGAGATCACGCTGCATGCGACGAACGTCTCTCCGCTGGTCGCCAGTGACCATGCTCACCACCAACCCGGTGGCCCCGGCCCGCGCCGTGCGACCGGAGCGGTGCAGGTAGTCCTTGTGATCGCCTGGTGGATCGAAGTGGATGACGGTGGCGACCTCGTCGACATGGATCCCACGAGCGGCCACATCGGTGGCCACCAGGGCCAGAGCGTTACCCGTTGAGAAGGCTCGCAGAGACCTTGTGCGTTGGTTCTGTGACAGCCCGCCATGCATCGCAGTCGCCGCCACACCGAGTTTTGTCAGCTGCCTGGCGACGCGATCGGCTCCGTGACGTGTTCTGGTGAACACGATCGAGCGACCCGAGTGATGGACGACGTCGGCCGTGTGCTGGACCCGATCGGCATGTTGCACGAGCCAGAAGTGGTGTTGCGCATCGAGGGCATCGGACTCGATGGCTGACGCCTCGTGTCGTATCGGGTCGCGCTGGTAGTCACGGCTGAGGACGGCGATGTCACCGTCCAGCGTCGCCGAGAAGAGAAGTGTCTGCCTGTCGTCGGACGTCTGATCGAGTATTCGACGAACCGCCGGGAGAAATCCCATGTCCGCCATCCGGTCGGCCTCATCGATGACCACGAGGTCGACCAGGCCGAGGTCGACCGAGCCTTGGGACATCAGATCCTCGAGACGACCGGGTGTGGCAACGAGGATGTCGACACCCTTGCGGAGCCCGCCGACCTGCGGGCCATATCCAACCCCGCCGTAGATCGCGATGACGCTCCTACCGACCGCCTTGGCGAGTGGTTGCAACTCGACCTTGATCTGGTCGGCGAGTTCACGGGTTGGTGCGAGGATCAGGGCGCGAGGCCTTCTGCTCCCGGCCTTGCCCACCCGAGAGATCAAGGGCAGGCCGAATGCCAGGGTCTTGCCCGACCCGGTCGGAGCCTTGCCGGAGACATCGCGTCCCGCCATTGCATCCGGAATCGCCGCCTCCTGTATGGGGAAGGGCTCACGCACACCGTTCTGTTCCAGTACGCGCGTCAGACGTTCGGACAGGCCCAACTGGGCAAAATTCAACATGGGATAGCTCCTCGGGCCGGTGGCCTGGATAGATGGAATTGCCGATCTCGCTCGACCGTGACGCCGACGGCGGACGGGTTATGAGATTCGGTCGAAGAGGCAGTCCAACCGGGTGAGAAACGATGCCGTGTCAACATCGGGGAAGCGTCTCTACGCTGGCCTCCACCCGATGCGGCACCATCATGGTACCAGCAATCACGCCCGTATCGGCTACACCGGGCCGCCGAAGGCCCCGTTCCGGCTATTGTGAGCCTCACGGCGCGCCAGAAGGCGTGCCACGCCCTCCACCTCTTGGATCCGTCCGGTGGAGTTACCGCACGACATGCTGGTTCTCGTCGGCTCATGGGCCGACTCCCGTTGCAGATCACGCGGGGGTGAGCCCCGACGGTTCAGAGCTTCGGAAGGAGCAGTCAATGTCCAACAACCTCTACGTGGGGAATCTCACGTTCAACACGACCAACGCCGATCTCGAGGCGTTGTTCGCCCAGCACGGTGAGGTGACCAAGGCCCAGGTGATCACCGATCGCGAGACCGGAAGATCGCGTGGATTCGGTTTCGTGGAGATGGCCTCCGCAGATCAGGCCCAGGCAGCCATCGAATCTCTCAATGGGCACAGCGTCGACGGTCGTAACCTGACCGTCAACCTCGCCAAGGAGCGCTCCCGCTGAAACCGGCCAGCGGTCGTCCCTACGACGGTGGCCGTCAACGCTGCATCGGATGTGGCCACCCTCGAAAGGAGCATCATTCGATCGAAGGTTGCACGGTGCCTCATTGCGTGTGCTCCGAATACCTGCTCCCCGCCCCGGCTGCAGCTCGCAAAGGCAGCGGCGACAGCTCCTGACCGGGAACGCCGAGATTTGACGCTTCTCGATCCGATTGCCCGGATCGAGAAGCCGTCGTTTCGCCAACCTGAGCCTCGGATCGGTGGATCAGTGGTTTCCCTCTCCCAACTCGGGTAGGTTCGAGTAGTCCTTTGGGCGTGGGGCCTAGAGCATCGAGAGGCGAAATCGTGGCCTGGAGTGAATCCGACATTCCCGACCTCTCAGGCAAGGTCGCAATCGTGACCGGCGCCAACGGAGGATTGGGATTCGAATCGGCCAGGGCCCTTGCCCACGCCGGGGCGCACGTGGTCATGGCGGCGCGGAGCCTCGACAGGGCGGCGACCGCTCGTGACCAGATCCTGACTGCGGACCCTACGGCCTCCCTGGAGCTCGTCGAGCTCGACCTGGGATCGCTGGAATCGGTGAGAAGCGCTGCCGCCGCCATCATGCACGGCCACCCTGCCGTGGACATCCTCATGAACAACGCCGGCGTCATGGCCATGCCCGAACGGCGAACCCTCGACGGCTTCGAGATGCAATTCGGAGTCAATCACTTGGGACATTGGGCCCTCACTGCCAGATTGCTCCCCTCCCTGCTTGCTGCCGCCGCCGCACGGGTAGTCACCGTCACGAGCACCGCCCACCACATGGGCCGCCAGATCGATCCGGACAACCCCAACATGGAGGGCACATACGACCCTTGGAGAGCGTACGGACGGTCGAAGCTCGCCAACTATCACTTTGCCATCGGGCTACAGCGTGAGTTCGACAGACGCGGTCTGGCAGCACAGAGCCTGCTCGCCCATCCCGGTCTGTCGCACACCAATCTCCAGGTGCGCACGGCGGAGGAAGGTGGCGTGGGACGGTCGGGCGAGTGGGGGAAGTGGCTGGCCGCGACCACGGGCATGGAACCGGCTCGGGGCGCCCTGTCACAGCTCAGAGCCGCGACAGACCCGGCCGCAAATGGGGGTGAGATGTACGCACCCCGGTATGTCCAGGCTGGGCCGCCCGTCCGTCGCCCGATAATGCGGCTGATCGGGCTGGACGAGGCCATCGCTCGGCTCTGGCAGGTTTCGGAGCAGATGACCGGAGAGAGGTTCGACTTCGAGGCAGCTCGACCCGGGACCTGACATTCACCAAGCCCGAGCTGGACGGAGACCCAACTCAACCGAGGGCCGAAACCCCTTCCTCGAGCAGCTTGCGAAACATCTCACCGTCGATGACGGGCACTCCCAAGTCTTCCGCCTTCCCCGTCTTGGAGGCTCCGGGCGCGTCGCCAACGATGAGGGCAGTGGTCCGGGACGAAACGGAGCTCGCCGCCTTGCCGCCGCGCTGCTCGATCGCAAGATGTGCCTCTTCTCTGGTGAAGCCATCGATCGTGCCCGAAACGACGAATGAAGCGCCGGAGAGGAGATCACTCGTCCGAGCCTCGCCTGTGTCGTCCGCCAGACGCACACCGGCCGATGCCAGTTTCTCCACCAATGCCCGATTGGCGGGATCGGACGACCACTCGACCACACCGGCTGCGATGATCGGCCCGATCCCCTCCACGTCGGCGATGTCCTCTTCACTCGCCCCCATCAACTCTCGAAGACTTCCGAAATGTCTCGCCAAGGTGCGGGCGATCGTGCCACCAACGTGTCGTATCCCCAGCGCCGCCAGCAGCTTCGCAAGCGGACGATCCTTCGCGGCCTCGATGGCCTGCTTCAACTTGGCCACCGAGATCTCGCCCCATCCCTCCCGCTCGACGAGCTGGTCGGTGTCGAAGGTGAAGATGTCCGCAGGATCGGCGATCAGTCCCTCGGCCAAGAGCATGTCGATGGTCTTGTAGCCGAGGTGCTCGATGTCCATGCCTCCCCTCGAGGCGAAATGGAACAACCACTCCCGAACACGCGAAGGGCACTCGAATCCGCCGGTGCACCTCGCAACGGCCTCGCCGTCCTGGCGGACGATGGGGTTCCCGCAGAAAGGGCAGTTGGCCGGCATCGACCAGACCCTCTCGCCACCGGTTCGAGCAGAGACCACCGGGCCTACGACCTC
Source organism: Acidimicrobiia bacterium (assembly GCA_049578105.1). GTDB lineage: Bacteria > Actinomycetota > Acidimicrobiia > Spongiisociales > ZC4RG35 > JARDZU01. The sequence continues at coordinate 24,338 of JBAULI010000187.1, forward strand.
GGGGATCACGTCGCCGGCCCGGCGAACGATGACCTGATCTCCGATCCTCACGTCCTTGAGGGCTATCTGGTCGGCGTTGTGGAGCGTCGCCAGCCCAACGGTGGCGCCACCGACAAAGACCGGGTCGAGCACGGCAAATGGGGTGGCAGCCCCGGTTCGGCCGACATTGATCATGATGTCTTCGAGCCGCGTCACCTGTTCTTCCGGAGGGAATTTGTAAGCAATGGCCCATCGTGGCGCCCTGGCGGTGAATCCCATCTGGGACTGCTCGACCAGAGAGTCCACCTTGATCACCACGCCGTCGGTCTGATAGCCGTTCTGGTGCCGGTCCTTCTCGGCCTTCGACACGTATTGGCGGACCCCTTCGATGTCCGGCACCTGGCGGCTGAGGGGGTTGGTCCGAAAGCCCAGGTCGCGCAGATAGGCCATGGTCTCGCTGTGTGTTTGGAGCTCGGGCCCGGCCTCGATGAGCCCCATCTGGTAGATCCAGATGTCGACGTTTCGTGATGCGGTCACCGCCGGGTCCTTTTGCCTGACCGATCCGGCAGCGGCGTTCCTGGGGTTGGCGAACAGGCGATCACCGGCCTCGGCCTGGCGATCGTTCAGCTCCTCGAAGGCCTCATCCGGCATGTAGACCTCTCCCCGCACCTCGAGAAGTGGCGGCACCTTCTCGCCGAGCAGGCGCAATGGGACGGACTTGATGGTCCGCAGGTTCGGGGTGATGTCCTCACCCGTCACCCCGTCACCACGGGTTGCACCGCTCTCGAGCACGCCATCCCGGTAGACGAGGACGACTGCCAGACCGTCGATCTTCAGTTCGCACACGTAACCCGAGGCGGGATGGCCCAGCTGGCGCTCGATGCGTTGTTCCCATGCCTCCAGGTCGTCGGGCGAGTCGGCGTTGTCCAACGAGAAGAGGGGTCTCAGGTGTCGAACCGGCTGGAAGAGATCGCCAACCGGCGATCCGACTCGCTGGGTCGGGCTCTCGGGCGTTATCAGCTCGGGATGTTCCGCCTCCAGCCCTCGAAGCTCCCTCATGAGGGCGTCGAATTGCGCGTCGGAGATCACGGGATCGTCGAGGACGTGATATCGATAGAGATGCTCTCGGATCTCGGAGCGGAGTTGCTCGATTCGATCGACGGCTTCAGGCATGCTTCGGGACGTTACAGCGACCGGTCATCGGCCTCGATGCCCGCCCTCCCCCGCGGATCAGCACCGTCCCGAGAACACACGCGTCACATAATGGACTTCGACTGTTCCACCGGCCTCATCTACCGCGTCGGCCAGTGCTTCCAGGAGACGTCGTCTCCGGGCCACCGGGAGCATCATGTGATCGCTGTAGGTCGACCTGAGCCGGCACAGTGCCTCTCCATTCAATTCCGCGGACCAAGGGTGCTCGAACAGCTTCACGTCGCCGAAGCCTCCCGAAACCATCTCGTCGAGCCAATCCGTCGAATCACGGCTGGCGATGCGCTCGTCCCGGTCGGAGAGGATCTCAGGAGCATGTTGCTCGTATATATCGGTGAAACCGGCGTTTTGGTCCTGCGGCACGTTCCACATGAGGGCGAGAATCCCATTCGTTCGCAACATGCTGCGGGCATGCCGGTAGGCGATTCGCCGATCGACCCAATGCCACGCCTGCGCCGCGTACAGGAGATCGACGGGGCGTTCCGGTCCCGAGTAACCCTCGAATGAGGTGATCTCGACGGTCACGCCAATGAGGTCCTTGTCCTGCAGCACGCTCGCCATCTGGGGAGAGGGCTCGATACACGTCACGGCGACCCCACTCCGCACAAACGCCGCCGTAGCCTTGCCGGTGCCGGCTCCAACTTCGATCGCCCGCGACACATCG
>JBAULI010000188.1:0-11543 GCA_049578105.1 Acidimicrobiia bacterium
CTGGCCAAGGTCGCCGAGGAGGGGATAACCCCCGCAGAGCTCGAGCGGGCGAAGGGATCCATGCGGGGCGGCCTGGCCCTGGCTTTGGAAGACCCCAACAGCCGTATGGTCAGACTCGGCCGCGACGAGTTGGTGGGCATGCCCCACTTGTCGGTGGACGAGCGTCTGGCCAAGTTGGATGCCGTCACTCTCGATGACGTGCAAGTCGTGGCTGCCGACCTATACGGCGAGCAACGGATGATCGGTGCAGTGGGTCCCTTCGATGAGGGTGACCTGGACCAGTATCTAGCGGTCTAGAGCGGGGCTAACTGCCCAGTTCGAAGCTGAGCGAGCGAGGTCGTTCCCCGAACGCGATCACGCCCGAGGAATCGCCGGAGGTCTTCTCGATCATCACGGCGCCACCGAGCTGGTTCTCCCCGTCGTCGACCGGCCATCCTTCGACCAGATATGAAGAGACCGTGCGACCCAGAGACGACCAAACCATGTGGCGGCTGCCCTGGAGCAGATGGATCATCTCGCCGGCGGGCCCGACCGGATCGAGTGCGTCCCCCGGCTGGGCCGCTTCGAACACGGCCGGCGCCAAGATCGTGCTGGCGGCGATCAACAGCGCAGCCAGGGTCACCGTCAGCTCTCGGCCTCGAATGGCTCGTTGCATCACTCACACCGTAGAGACGTCTTCTCGGGTTCAAACGGCCAATTCGACGAACTGCGAAAGGACTAGTCCAAAAACCAGGGAGATCGCCACGAAGCCGACGGCAAGGCCGAGGGGACCGATTCTCCGTCTTGCCGAGATACGCGCTACGAGGAAAGCCAGAACCACCCAGAAGGTGACGTCCAAGGGCCAGGCCACCGTCACCGAGTCGCTGAAGAATCCGATCAAGGCGGACACCGGTCCTCCGGCGTAGAGCAAGGTGAGGCCGACCGTCTCACAGGCTCCCGTGCAGGCATCTCGGTTGATGAGGGTCAAACCCACGGCAAACAGGCAGATTGCGAAGCCGAGGAGGAAAGCCGTGGCGATAGCGGCATCCCGACAGCCGATTCCTTCGTCGTTGCGAGCCACGTGTCCGGCGATGGTACGTGTCACATGAGCTAAGACGAACTTGTAGATTGGCTACCTCCGAGGAGGATCGTGGGTCTCGAAGACGTTTTGCTCGTATTTCACATCGCCGCAGCCGGGACGTGGCTCGGCGCCAACCTGGTCCAGGCCATCGTTCCCCCGCTGGCGGCGAAGGAAGGGCCGGCCACCGAGGCCGGTTGGTATCGGATCGCCGCTCGACTCTCTCGAAGCCTCTATATGCCGGTGTCGATCGTGATCCTGGTGACGGGGGTGTGGATGGTGCTCATCGACGATGCGTACGGGTTCACCAACGCCTTCGTGAACATCGGCTTCGCCATGATCGTGGTCGGGGCCGTCCTCGGGATCCTCGTATTCGACCCGGGGTCGAGGAATGCCGCCGAGGCGATCGTCTCCGGTGATGCCGAGGCCATGCGGGTGACCCGGTTCCGAATAGCCGCCTTCGGCGTACTGGACACGCTGCTCATCCTCTTCACGATGACGGCGATGGTCCTTCGACTCGGTTCCTGATCACTCACTCCAACCGGTGCGCACGTCGGCAGCCCCCATCCTGGCCGCATCTGCCGTTCGGTCGTCGGGCTTGGCCTGTGAGTCGAGCTCGGCGGACACCCGGGAGTGGTAGTGGTCGATCTCCCGGCGGATGTCCGTCTCGTCCCAACCCAGACTCGGCGCCACCAGCCGGGCCGTGGGCTCGGCGGCGGCCACGCCTCGGTCGTTCGTCTCGATCGAGATGCGGGTACGGCGGGTGAGTATGTCGTCGAGATGAAGTGCGCCTTCGTGGGAGACGGCATAAGCGATCTCTGCTCTCGTGTACGGGGCGTCATCGACCAGCCCGGCTTGGCCAATGGAGGGCTGGGCGGCCAGCGCCTCCACTTCGGAGCGGAGGGATCCATAGCGGAGCCGTAGGCGGCCCTCCTCGTCGAGCGTCTCGAACGCTCCATGCGACTCGACAGATCCTGGCTCGGCCCCGAGCAACGGGACGAGGTGGCTCCTGGAGGGAGGCACGTCTCCCAAGCCCCTGGCCGCCACGTCTACGGCGTCGCGGGCCATGATCCTATAGGTGGTGTATTTCCCGCCGGCGATGGTGACGAGCCCGCTCTCCGCCTCGAGGACCGCGTGTTCACGGCTGAGCTTGCTGGTCTCGTCGGTCTCGCCGACGAGAAGCGGTCGCAGGCCGGCATAGACCCCGACGACGTCACTGGGGCCCAATGGGTCCGTCAACACGGTGTTCGCCCAGCTGAGGAGATAATCGATGTCGGTGCGGCTTGCGGCGGGGTGGGCGCGACCCAGCTGCCATGGTGTGTCGGTCGTGCCGATTATCCAATGTGATCGGCCCCACGGGATGAGGAAGAGGACACTCTTCTCGGTTCGGAGGATCACTCCGGAATCGGCATGGACCCGATCACGGGGGACCAGGATGTGGACTCCCTTCGAGGCACGCACGTCGAGACCTCGGCCGCCCGCCATCTCCTGGATGTCGTCACTCCACACACCACTCGCATTGATCACCCGACGGGCTCGAACCGTGACCTCGGAACCGCCCTCGAGATCGCGGGCGCGTACCCCGTCCACGCACCCGTTGCCGATCGTCATGCCGACGACCCTCGTGCTCGTTGCAAGGAGGGCACCATGAGCCGCCGCGGTCCGCGCCAGGGTCATCGTGTGTCTCGCGTCGTCGACAACGGCGTCCCAATACAGGACCCCGCCCACCAGGGCGTCCCTTTGGAGTGATGGGATCTTTCTGAGCACGGTTCGCTTCCCCAGGTGGCGATGGCGGGGCAGGGGATTGTCGGCCAGGGAGGCGAGTAGGTCGTACAGAGCCACACCGGCGCCGACATAGGCGCGCTCCCAGATTCGGTGTTGCAAGGGATACACGAATGGGACGGGCTGAACCAGGTGTGGACAGAGGCTATTGATCATCAGGTTCCTTTCGCCCAATGCCTCCTTGACCAGCTTGAAGTTCCGTTGCTCGAGATATCTGAGCCCGCCATGGAAAAGCTTGCTGGATCTGCTCGAGGTCCCGGATCCCAGGTCCCTCTGTTCCAGAAGCGCAACAGACAGCCCCCTCGTGACCGCATCCAAGGCCACACCACAACCTGTGACGCCTCCGCCCACGACCACGATGTCGAAGACCTCCCGATCCATCCTCCGGAGGTGGTCCCTTCTCTGGTTGGGATTGAGACGCGAAGCGGCCTGCTGACTGGGCATCCCGACCAGTATTGGCCGTGGTTACCGCGAGGTGAAAACGGGCTCCTGTCGACCCGGGTCGTAGCATCGGGTGATGGCAAGAACGCGAGCGCGGATAGGGGTGCAGCTCCCCGAGGTCGAGAGAGAGGTTCCCTGGACCGAGATCAGGGAGATGGCGCGCACGGCGGAAGAGGTGGGATTCGACTCGCTATGGGTAGGTGACCATCTTCTCTTTCGTGATGAGGCCACCGGTTCGAGGGGCCCGTGGGAGGCATGGACGACTCTGGCCGCCCTGGCGTCGGTGACGGAGACGGTGACGATCGGGCCCCTCGTGGCGGCGACGTCGTTTCACAACCCGGCCATGCTGGCCAAGATGGCCACGACCGTCGACGAGATAAGCGGTGGCCGGTTGATCCTCGGTCTCGGTGCGGGATGGAACGAGGCCGAGTACTCGGCTTTCGGCTTCCCATACGACCATCGGGTTTCGAGGTTCGAGGAGGCCTTCCACATCATCGTCACACTGCTCCGTGAGGGCAGGATCGATCACCACGGTCCCTTCTACGACCACTCCGACATGGTCTTGCTTCCCGCTCCCCGGCACCGGGTGCCGCTGATGATCGGGTCCAATGGGCCGAGAATGCTCCGAATCGCCGCTCCTCACGTCGACATCTGGAACACCTGGTACACCGCGTTTGGGAACAGGGCGCCCGGTCTCGGCGCACTCATGGCAGAGGTCGACGCCGCCTGTGCCGATGTGGGCCGCGATCCCGCCGAGATCTCGCGGTCGGCGGCGGTATACGTGCAGGTCGAACGGGGCCAGGGGCGTGTCGCCGGCAGCAGTGAGCGGCCGGCCGCCAGACCCATCGCCGGCTCACATTCCGAGATGGCCGAGGAGCTGTGGGCCATCCTGGGCACGGGAGTGGATCACATCCAGCTCGTCATCGACCCGATCGACCGTCCATCGATCGAGGAGATGGCCGAGATCGTGGCGATGCTCCCCAGTTAGAGTCCGCCCCATGAAGCTGACCTCGTCCAGTTTTCCCGATGGGGGTTTCATCCCGGATCGTTACGCACTGGCCAAACCCGATCCCGCCGGGGGCGCCATGTTCGCCGATGACGTCAATCCACAGTTCACCTGGGAGGACGTTCCGGCGGCCGCACACTCTCTCGCCTTGATATGTCACGACCCGTGTTGCCCCTCTCGGCCCGATGATGTGAACGTGCCCGATCGAGAGGTCCCCCTGGATCTGGCGCGTGTCGATTTCTTCCATTGGGTGCTGGTTGATCTCCCGGTGTCCGCCACCGAGATCGACGAGGGGGAGTACAGCGATGGCGTGGTTCCCCATGGAAAGGGCCCGGGTCGGGCTGCCCATGGATCGAGACAAGGGCTCAACGACTACACCGGGTGGTTTCAGGGCGACCCGGACATGGAAGGCAAGTTCTTCGGCTACGACGGGCCGGCACCACCATGGAACGACGCCATGGTCCACGAGTACGTCTTCACCCTCTACGCCCTCGACCTCTATCGCGTGCCCGTGGACGGTGAGTTCACCGGGCCCGATGTGCTCGACACCATCGAGGGTCATGTCCTCGATACGGCGATCTGGCGGGGCAGGTACTCGCAGAACCCGCGTTTGGTCGACTAGCCGGTGCCGGGCGCCACGGACGCCGCCTTCTTGGGCAGCGATTTGAAGGCGAGGACCACGAAGAACAGGACGATCGGCACCACTGCCATCGTCGCCGAACCAGCCGTGTCGGCGTAGTAGCTGATTATGAGACCGGTGAAAACGGAGAAGATGCCTATGAGAGCGGCGGTGATCATCATCGTAGGAACCCTCCGCACCAGCAGGGCTGCCGTTGCCGGGGGCCCGACCAGAAGACCGAACACCAACAGTGTTCCCACCGTTTGGAACGAGCCGACGATGGTCAGGGTTATCAGCGACAGCATGGCGAAATGGGCCAGGCGGGGACGAAGCCCGAGAAGTCGAGCCTTCTGCTCATTGAACGACAGCACGAGGAAGTTTCGGTAGAGAGCCGTCGAGACGATCAGGACGGCGACGGCCACCAGGGCTTGGACCACGAGGTCCCCGGTCGTCACGCCGAGGACATCCCCGAACAGGACGCCGGTGAGACTTCCCGCATATGAGTCGGTGTGGGAGATGAGGATCACGCCGAGCCCCAGCCCACCCACGAACAAGAGGCCGATCCCGATGTCTTCCGAGAACCTGGCTTGCCGGTGGACGAGGTTTATCCCGCCGATCATCACGATGGCGGCGAGGGCGGCGCCGAGCATCAAGTTGAATCCGAATATCAGAGCGAGGGCAATACCGGGGATGACCCCGTGTACCAGGGCATCGCCGAGGAAGGTCATGCCGCGAATCACCACCCAGGTCCCGACGATCGAGAGAGCGAGCGCGGCGAGGATCCCTCCCAAGAGGGCTCGTTGTTGAAACGAGAGCAAGAAGGGCTCGACAAGCCAGTCCATCGGCGTCGAAGCTACCGGCTCGTCACTTCAAGGCCTCGGCGATTCGCGTGGCATTGGTTTCCAGCATCCCTGCCAGGTCTTCGGCGTCCGTGCCCGGCTCTCCCAGTGACTCGGTGTACAACAGCACCACTGAGACCGGCTCACCCAATTCGGACGCAACCGCCTCGGCGAGAGCCGTTGGCTGAGTTGTCTCGGCAAAGATCACACGGGTGTCCTCCTCGGTCATCTTGGCGACGAGATCGGCGAGGTCGGCGGCGCTCGGCGCCGCCAGGGTGGAGCCTCCTGGGATCACGGCGCCGACGATTCTGAATCCATAGCGATCGGCAAAGTATCCAAACGCCTCGTGATTCGTCACCATCTTTCGATCGGGTTCCGCGACCGGAGTCAGGATCTCTTCGACTCTGGCGTTGGCTGCATCCATAGCGGACGAGTATGCGCTGGCTCTCGTTTGCCAATCGACATCCGGAAAACGTTCACCCAGCGAATCTGCCAGCCCTAGCGCAGCGCGGCCAACCCTGATCGGATCCATCCAGAAATGAGGGTCGGGCCCCGTTCCGGCGTCCGAGCCGCCGTTATGGGCAGAGAAGGGTATCGGGTCGGCCAGAGGTCCAACCTCGAGTAGGGGGACCCCGTCGGCGACCGCGGCGTCGATCACATCCGTCAGGCCTTCCTCGAGACCGAGCCCGTTCGACACGATGAGGTCTGCCTGTGCCATGTCGGCCGCCTGACGAGAGGACGCCGTGAATTCGTGTGCGTCGACGCCCACGGGCATCAGCACCTCCACGCGAGCGGCGTCACCCACGACATGGGAGACGATGTCCCCAACGATCGTCGTGGTAGCGACGATCAAAGGACGGCCTGCAGGCTCCGACGAGGGAGAGGCACATGCCGTCAGCAGGGAGGTGAGGAGAAGGGTCGTCGAGAGGACGGCCCGGGCACGGGGGGACGGCCGCCGGGCTCCCACGGCCGACTTGACCATTCTCAGCCCACTTGCTAGAATGAGAATCATTATCACAAATAGTACATCCGGGAGGCAATTCGTGTCAATCCAAGACCGTCCGGTCGAGGAGCGGCTCGGTCAGCGAGGCATCCGGTACACCGAGGGGCGGCGGAGTGTGATCCATGCTCTCGAGATGGCGGATGGGCCTCGATCGGCCGCCGAGATCTTCGGCGACCTCGACCGCGCCGTGCCACTCTCCAGCATCTACCGATCGCTGGCTGTCTTGGAGGAGGCCGGAGTCGTGTCCCCACACCAGAGCGCCCGCGAGGTGACCCGTTTCGAGATGGCCGAGTGGCTGGCCGGACACCATCACCACCTGGTCTGCGTCGAGTGTGGGGCAGTGGAGGATATCAAGTTGCCCGCGGACTTGGAGGAGCAGTTGGAAGGGGTGGTGGCAAGAGTCAGCGAGCTCTCCAAATTCGAAGCCTTGGGCCACTCGCTCGAAGTCGACGGCCGCTGCGCCCGTTGCACGTGACCGAGACAGACGAGACCAAGACGGCGGTGGAAGCTGTGGACCTGGTCCTGGCCTACGGCTCGAATGTGGCGTTGGGCGCCTCAACGTTCCGGGTGCCGCTCGGAGGCATGACGGCCCTGATAGGACCTAATGGGTCAGGGAAGTCGACTCTGCTCTCTGCGGTCGCCGGGCTCATCGACCCGACATCCGGGTCGATCACGATCGGCCCGGGAATGGATCCCCCGCCACGAGTGTCCTTCGTGCTTCAGAGCACAAAGGTCAATGAGAGTCTGCCGGTCACGGTGCGGGAGGTGGTCGGGATGGGCCGTTACGCAGGCATCGGGATGAGACGGATGCGTGAGGGGGACCGGGAGGCGATACGGGTCGCCATGGATCGGACCGGGATCGTCGATCTGGGCAATCGACATCTCAATGACCTGTCAGGGGGACAGCGCCAGCGTGTCTTCCTGGCACAGGGTCTTGCTCAGGATCACGAGATACTCCTCCTCGATGAGCCTCTGACCGGGCTCGACCTGCCGTCGGCTCAGGCCGTCGACCGGGTGATACACCTGGAGCTGACGACGGGCTGCACGATCCTGATCAGCACCCATGACCTCGCCGAGGCGCAGGTGGCCGACCATGTCATTCTGCTCTCGGGGAGAGTTGTGGCCTCCGGGCCGCCGGGTGAGGTCCTCACTGTGGAGAACCTCACCGAGGCGTACGGGTCAAACCTGCTTCACATGGAGAGTGAAGGCTTGCTGATAGACGATCCCGCGCACCGACCCGTGCCCGGAAGACACGTGCATAGGGATCGCGGTCGATGAATCGGGCTCAGCGCCCGCGGCGGGGACGCTCCTCGCGTGGCCTCGCCTCGTTCACCTTGAGGTTCCTGCCGTTGTAGTCGGAGCCGTCGAGCTCTTCGATGGCCTTGGCACCGGCGTCATCCGGCATCTCGACGAATCCGAAACCACGTGACCTGCCGGTCTCGCGGTCGTTGATGATCGCCGCCGAATCGACCGATCCAAATCGGCCAAACAGGCCCTCCAGATCGGCAGCGGTTGTGCTGAATGGGAGATTTCCCACATAGATGTTCATGACTTCCCGTCATCCTCTCTCGTGAGGGACCTCCTTCTTGGCCCCTCTGTTGCGTTGTCCGGTACGACCCTGCGCTCAATCCGGTCGCAATGCAGACGGGAAGCCAACGAGTCGCCGCGAAGCAGCGCGCTAAACGCTAGTGGATTCAGCGCCACTGTTGTAGTGGGTGGGGAGGACGACCGAATCAGGTCTCCTGGATCGTCACCTTGTTGATCACGATCTCGTCTGTGGGCCGGTCGTTTCGGTCGGTGTCGCTGGTCGCGATGGAGTCCACGGTCTCGAGCCCCGAGGTCACTTTCCCGAAGATGGTGTACGAATGCGGAAGCCCCACGTCGGTGTGGCAGATGAAGAACTGGCTGCCATTGGTGTTGGGCCCGGCGTTGGCCATGGCGACCGTTCCCCGCGAATAGCTTCCCTGACCCTCGACCTCATCACGGAACTTGTAGCCGGGCCCACCCATTCCCGAGCCGGTCGGATCGCCACCCTGGATCATGAAATTCTCGATGACCCGGTGGAATATGACACCGTCGTAGTAGCCGTCGCGGGCGAGATGCACGAAGTTGTTGACCGTCAGTGGTGATCTCTCCGCCAGGAGCTCGATGACGATCTCCCCGTGATTGGTTTCGAGTGTGGCCACGTAGCTCTTGTCGAGGTCGATGGTCATGTCCGGTGGGCTGTCGTATTGCTTCGAGGTCATACCGGGACCATAGAGCGCTCGAGGTCGTGAGCGAGCGAACACGACCATTCTCGAGTTGGTCGCTGGTGACGATCAGGCGCCGCGGAAATATGCGGGCTGATTGCCGTCCTTCCACTTGATCGAGCATCCCATCGAAGGCTTTTGGTCTTCGTCGATGGAGTGCCCGGACAGCAACGCCTCCACCGCAGCCCTGAGCTCGGCGCCGGTCACCGGGATGCCCGAGTTGGGCCGGGACTCGTCGAAACGACCCCGGTAGACCAAGGCTCTGTCTTCGTCGAACAGGAAGAAGTCGGGGGTGCACATCGCCGTGTAGGCGGCAGCGACGCTCTGATCCTCGTCGAATAGGTAGGGAAAGGTGTATCCGAACTTCCTGGCCTCGTCCCTCATTGCCTCTGGGGAGTCGTCCGGATAGGCGTCCGGGTCGTTGGAGGAGATCGCGACGATGGCGAGGTCGCGACTCTGGTAGTCGGCCCCGAACCGCGCCAGCTCGTTGCGCACGTGCTGGACGTAGGGGCAGTGGTTGCAGATGAACATCACCAGCAGCCCCTTCTCTCCCGAGAAATCGGACATCGACACCAGATTCCCGGTGATCGTGTCGGGCAGGGTGAAGTCGGGGGCTTTGGTGCCCAGCTGGAGCATTGTTGATGTGACGGCCATGTCCCCACCTTAAGGGCGGCGGGCGAACTGCTCGATCACGTGACCGAAGTCCTCGATGCTCCCTTCGAGGTGGACATCAGGCAGCACCACGATCGAGTGCGTGGCGCCGGCATCGTGATATGCCTGGAAATGGCCGAGCTGATCGCTCACGGTTCCCCCGTTGTGCCGGGCGGCGAACTCGTCATTCGTCGTCGATCGGGGCCGGAGAAACTCGATGCGGTCGAGCAGCGTTGCTCTGTCGATTGCAGTCATGGCGTCGACGAGGTGCGTCACCTCGACCTCCGAGGGATCTCGATCGTGCTCGGCGCAGTGTCGACGGAGGACCTCGACCTTTCTCGCTACTTTGTCGGGTCGACCGAAGAGATTGCAGGCGTCGGCATGACGGGCGGCGAGGCGGAGCGTCTGATCGCCCGACCCTCCCACCGTTATGGGGATCCGTCCCTGGAGTGGCCGCGGGTAGCACGCCATCTCCGGAGCCGTGATCGTCCCGCCCTCGAAACCGGGCGATCCTTTGCCCCACATGATCGGCAGGGCGCGGACGGCGTCCTCGAGCATCTGGTACCGCTTGGCCGTCGACGGAAAGTCGATCCCGTACGCTCGGTGCTCCTCACGATCCCATCCGACACCGAGGCCGAGGTTGGCGCGGCCGCCCGAGACGACATCCAGGGTGGCGACCGCCTTGCCCAGCACCAGGGGATGATGATGCGTGATGGGGCTGACCAGGGCCCCCAATCGAAGAGTCGACGTCGTGGCTGCGATGTATGCCAGTGACGTCCACACCTCCGGAATGTCTTCCCATGGACGACCCACCTGGGGGATCTGCCTGAGGTGGTCCATCATCCACAGGTCGCGAAATCCTGCGGCCTCGGCGCGGACGGCGACCGATGCGAGTGCGGCGCCGAGGCTCGTCGGATCGACACCCCAGTTGAAGCGGCTGACCATCAAGCCGAATGTGTGCGAGCGCTTCGAGGTCTCAACGGGGGTGACGGGCCCTGGTTCGACCAGCTTCGAGATGACGGGTGCTGCCGGCTGAAAGTCATGGATCTGGTCGAATCCATCTTCGGGCAGCTCGTGGATGACGTCCTTGAACCGGCGTCCCTGCCGTGCGATGACGTTCTTCGGGATGGCCCTGCTTCTCAGCTCGTTGCGCCCTTGCGCCTCGGTCACCGCCACGTCGAAGCAGATTGCGATCGCAGGGAGTGATGAGGCGTGGGCCAGGTCCACCCATCGTCGGCGTGCGTCCCGGTCGAAACCGAGCGTGTCCACCACGGTCGTGAGCTTTCGACTCAATCTCGCCTCGACTATCTGATCGAGGATCGTCAGAGCGGCCCCACCCGCCCTCTGATCGTCTTCACCGGCACCGACCATGGCGCGCAGCCGGTCCGACGCCACGATCTCATTGCTGCCGAACGACCTCTCCGCCCATGTCGACTTCCCCGATGCGGAGATGCCGACGAGGACCACCAGGCTCGGGGTGGGCAGTTTCAGCACCATGGAGAGGTTCTAGCGCATCTATCGGTAACCTGGCGCTGTGAGCTTGCCATCAGACGCCCCATTCGGCCACGTGGCCACCGCCATGGTCACCCCGTTCCGGGCGGAGGGGCCAATCGACCACGAGAAGGCATGGCGGCTGGCGCGCTATCTGTCCGATAACGGCAGCGAGGCGCTCGTGGTGACCGGGACCACTGGCGAGTCCCCGACCTTGAGTGACGAGGAGAAGCTGGCGTTGTACAAGACGGTGATCGACGCAGTCGCCGAGAAGAAGACCAAGGTCATCGCCGGCACGGGGACCTACGACACTGCTCACTCGGTGGAACTGACCAAGCGAGCGGCCGACCTGGGTTGCGATGGTGTGCTCGCGGTGACTCCCTATTACAACAAGCCCACCCAGGA